>NZ_JBFBBZ010000056.1:0-62139 GCF_040682935.1 Amycolatopsis sp. NPDC051061 | reverse complement strand
GGGGGTGCGGTGGTTGGGGTTGTGGCGTGTTTGCCGGGGGGGGGGGGTGGGTTTGGTCCGGCCCGCGGGGGCGGCGCCGGCCATCCCGGCGCCCGCCGCCGTTGTTCTGCACGGTGGTGTTTTCGATGGTCCAGTGTTCGCCCGAGTCGTGGTTGACGACGCCCTGGTCCTGCGGCGCGACGAAGTTCTGGACGGTCAGGCCGCGGATGACGACGTTCTTGGCTTGCTGGGTGAACGCGGCCAGGTTGATTCGCTGCCCGTCGAGCACCGCGCCCGGTGCGCCCAGGTAGGTGTCTCCGTCCTTCGGGATCACTTGGCCGAACGGGTCTGTGGCGAGGGTGTGTGTGCCGGGTGGAAGCCAGAACGTCGTTCCCGGCGGGGCGTCCTGCGTCTTGTGGTAAAGGTCGCCCGGGACCGCCGGGTCGATCACGACCGCGCCGGGTGGCGCCGTGGTGTACGCGACCGGCTGGTGGTCGCACACCGGTCCCGGCGTCGGCGATTTCGCCGCGGCGGCTGGTCCGTGGGAAACGAACAGGGTGGCCAGCACGGTGGCGGTGAGAATGGAACCGATGCGCGACATGCGGTGCAATCTACGTAGTCCAGTCCGGAATAAATATGGGCCAGCCGTGTCTACTTCGGCTCTTTCGGGTGTACAAACTACCGAATTTTCGGTGATCAATTAACTGAGCTTGAGTGAAATTAATGACGGAAAGGGTCTTGTCGATTGTCGCAAAACGTACATATCAGGATCCGTTTCTCGTGGTACCTATGTAGGGAAAAATACGGTTGCGTCAAGTGCGGTGGTGATTGTTTTGGCCGCGTGTAGTGACGCGTCGCATGGCGATACTCTTGTCCTAGAGCCGGTTTCCGTTTGCTCGTGCCGTCGGGGAGTGTTCGCGGCGGCTATCGCGAGCCAGGCTTGCGCCCGGGCCGGCTGGCCGCGTGAGTGGCGCGAAGTGGTGCTGGTGCTCCGCGACCACCCGGACACCGACGTCCGCGACCGCGCGTCGCGCAGGTCGCTTGCGTCCGGGTGACACGCCGCGCCCGGATCACCAAGCGTTCGGCGAAACCCGCGGCGTTTCGCTCAATGGATCGTGCAGCAGTCGCGAGAATCCGAGCTCGCCGGCGCCGATCAGGGTGGCGTCGTCCCCGAGAGCCGACACGCTCAGGCGCACTTTTTCCTTCGCCACCGGCAGAACATTGCGTGCGACGCGACTACGCACTCGCGGCAGTACACCGGCGTACACATCCCGCAACATTCCACCGAAGACGACCACCGCCGGATTGAAGAGATTGATGAGATTGGCCACGCCGATGCCCAGCCAATCCCCGACGTAATCGAGCGCGTCTCGAGCATCGGCATCGCCCGCGGCAGCGTCGGCGGCCACCGCCCGCACGGCGTCACGACCGAAGACCTCCGGCGGTCGGCGTGCGGCGTCCAGCAAGGCCCGTTCACCGGCTTCCGCCTCGAGGCACCCGCTGGAGCCGCAGCCACAAGGTCGCCCGCCGTGCGGGTTGACGACCATATGACCCAGCTCGCAGCCGTACCCCGCGTCGCCGTCCAGCACCGTGCCGCCGACGATGATCCCACCACCGACGCCGACGTCGCCGTGCAGGTAGACAAGGTTTTGCACCCCCATCCCGGCCCCACGAAGGTGCTCCGCGAGCGCTCCGAGATGCGCCTCGTTTCCCACCGGCACCCGCAGTCCCAGACCCAGCCGCCGTGCCAGTTCAGCGCCGAACGCCTGGTCAACCCATCCGAGGTCGGGGCCGAAACGGACGGTCCCGTCGTCGGGACGGATCATTCCGCAGTACGAGGCCCCCAGCCCCACACAAGTCGACGTCGACGGCGCCGCCTCGGTCAACTGGCGGCCGAGGTTCGCGAGCGTCGTGACCACATAGTCGAGATCGACTCCGGATCGGCGCCGGGCAGCGACCTTGCGGTCCAGGATGACACCGCCGAGGCCGATCCGGGCGGCGACCAACCGGTCCACCGCGACGTCGAACGCCAATACATGGAAACGCTGAGTCTCCGGCCGCACAATGAGCGAAGGGCGGCCCTGGTGACGATTGTCTGTCTGCGACACTTCCCGGACCAGGCCCGCTGCGCTCAGTTCTGCCGTCAACGTCTTGATCGTGCTTCGGTTGAGGTTCATCCGTCTCGCGAGTTCAGCCCGCGAGATTCCGCCGCTCAGGTGCACAAGGCGAAGAAAAGTACCGCGATTGTGCCGACGCATCTCCTCCTGATCCAACCCGATTCTCGAGCCGTCCCAGGGCGTCAATTCCATGTTGTGTCCGATGCGTAGAGTGTGCTGGCCAGACTGGCACCTTCGCGCTCTTCGCGCAATCCCGCGACGCGGCCACGTCTCGCCGCCGGCAGCCCGCCGGCCTTCGCCGGGCCGGACGCTCCGCTGGGTTGTGCGGCATCCAGACGACGTGGGTAACCGGATGTCGCTTTCGGGCGAGTTCACCGGTACGGCCGGCGGCTCGGTTACACCAGCGCAAAGGTTGACGGGCCGAGACACGCTGCCAGCCGATCGGTCAGATCAGCCAGCTTCGCCCTCGTCGATCAACCTGCGTTCGGGCATGCCGCACTGTCACAGGGAACGGGTAAGCGCCCGACCAATCTGAGTTGGCCGAGCGCTTACCCGGGATCGGTGATCGACTACGCGGCCTGGCCGACTGCGGACGACGCCGGAATGCCGAGCAGGATCCGATACTGCGTCTCGAAAGTCGCCAGCGCGTCCTCGATGTCGTGGCGCGCGACGATCGTCCGTGACGCCTCGCTCATACGTGCGCGCAGGTCCGGGTCGGCGGCCAGCTCGGCGATCCAGCGGGAGATCGTGGTGATCGCGCCCGGCTCGAACAGGTAGCCGTTCTCGTCGTGGTGGACCAGGTGGGGCAGGGCGAGCGCGTCGGCGGCGATGACCGGGAGGCCCGCCGCCATGGCCTCCATGGTGGCGAGGCTCTGCAGCTCGGCCGTGCCGGGCATGCAGAAGACGTCGGCCTCGGCGTAGCGGTGCACGAGCTCGGCATCGGAGACGAAGCCGTGGAAGGTCACCCGATCGGTGACACCGAGCTCCGCGGCGAGGGTTTCGAGCTCCGGGCGCCGGGTGCCGTCGCCGACGAGGTCCGCGCGGACGTGGGGCAGCGGGGCGAGGGAGCGCAGCAGCTGGTCGATGTTCTTCTCCGCGTCGAGGCGCCCGACGAACAGGACGGACATCGGCCGGTCGATCGGGCGGGCCGGTGCGGCGTAGTGGGCGAGGTCGATGCCGCAGGACACGACCTGGGCCGGCCGGTCGAGCCCGATCCCGGCGAGGACTTCGGCCGCCCGGGGCGTCGGCGTGGTGATGATGCGTGCGTCGCGGTAGACGCGTACGAGGTCCTTCCAGGCCCAGCGGGCGAGCGCGTCCTTCACCCGCCGGGGGAACGGGGTGTAGCCGAGGAGGTTGTCCGGCATGAAGTGGTTCGTCGCCATGCCGGGAACGTCGCGGTCGGCCGCCACTTCCAGCAGGGCGCGGCCGACGCCGAAGTGCGCCTGGACGTGGACGACGTCCGGGCGGACCCGGTCCACGATCTCGCCGACGGCCGTCCGGGCGCCGCCGGGGGTACAGAACCGGTATTCGCCGTGAAACGGGATCGCGTGGGAGCGAATCCGGTGAATCATGTAGCCGTCGCGCTGCTCGCTGCGGGCGGGGCCGTCGTCGGAGGGGCAGACGACGTGGACTTCGTGACCGCGGCCGGCGAGTCCCCGGGCCAGGCGCTCGGCGAAGAACGCCGCGCCGTTGATGTTGGGCGGGAACGTGTCGGCGCCGATCAGGACGCGAAGGCCGGTCGGGTGCTCGGGCACGGTTTTCTCCTCGATCTTCGGATGGGCTAGCGGAACGGCACCGGCGAGCACGCGCACACCGGCGAGAGCGACGACCGCGGCGAGCGCCGCCGCGGGCTGCGGGACCTCGCCGTAGGCCAAGGCGGCGACGGCGACAGCGGTCAGGGGATCGAGCACGGTCGTCGTGCCGACGACGACGGCGGTGGGCCCCGCGGCGTAGGCGCGGTGCAGGATCACGCCGCCGGCGCCGAGCAGCAGCAGAGCCTGCCCGCCGAGCAGGACCACGGTGGTCAGCGGCTGGGCCGCGGCGGCGTGCACGACCGACGAGCCGAGTCCGAAGAGGACAGCCGCTGCGGCGGCCAGCGCGGCGCACCCGGCCCGGGCGAACCACGCGAGCGCCGCGATCACGAACCCGATGACAGCCACGGCTTCGGCCGTCCCCGCGCTGATTGCCACGGACGGGGTGGCCGAGGAAGCGAGGGCCACGAACCCGGCGACGCCCGCCACCACGACCACGACGGCGGACACCACCCGGCGGTTGCGGGCACGCCGTCCGAACAGGACGGTCAGGACCAGGCTGAACACCCCGAGGGGCTGGACCACCGGAAGCGGGGCCAGCGACAGGGCGACGATGTGAAGCAGGCTGCCTCCGGTCGCCAGCGCGGTGCCGGTCCACCAGCCGGGGGAGCGCAGCAGCCGGGCCAGGACGCGCAGTCCGGGCGTGCCCTCGACGGCCAGCTCGGTGACCTCGGCGTGCTGCCGGGTCGCGGCCACCGCGAACAACACGGCGGCGACCAGGGCGCAGACGATGGCGAGGGCGGTCATCGGACGGCCTCCGACGTCGTGGCCGTGGGGCGCTGTGGCCGGCGGGCCGCGCGTCGCAGGGCGATCGCCATCGTGGCGACGATCAGGAACTCGGCCAGCAGCGCGGCGCGTTCGAGCAGCCCGGCCGGGAGCCGGCTGACCAGCTGCGCCGTGCCGAACGCGGCCGTGGTCACGACTCCGGCGATCGCGCCGCGCCGGAGTGC
Organism: Amycolatopsis sp. NPDC051061; assembly: GCF_040682935.1. NCBI lineage: Bacteria > Bacillati > Actinomycetota > Actinomycetes > Pseudonocardiales > Pseudonocardiaceae > Amycolatopsis > Amycolatopsis sp. NPDC051061. The sequence continues at coordinate 57,282 of NZ_JBFBBZ010000056.1, read as the reverse complement.
CGGGGCCGCGGTGCGCCAGCGGGGCTCGGCTCGCAACCGGGTGCTCAACGCCCAGGCCGCGAGCGGCAGGCTGGCGAACAGCACCGCCCCGCCCAGACGGTGGATCTCGCCGGACACCGTGGGGTCCGCCGCGCTGAAGCTGCTCCGGAAGAACAGGACCACCACGAGCCCGGCCGCCCAGAACAGGAAGAGCGTGCTCACCAGCGGGCCACGAGGCAGCGCGGCCAGCTGCGCGGCGACCGCCAGAGCTGCCGCGCACGCGAGCAGCAGCAGGATCGCTATCGCGAACAGCAGCCGGCCGCCGCGGTGCCAGGCGTAGTCGCTGACCGGGTCACGCCAGGGGCTGACGCGGCCGGCGAGCCCGAAGGTCAGCCCGGCGATGATCGCCTGCGCGACGGCGGCCATGACCAGCGTCAGCGTCGCCAGGGGCGTGGGCGAAAGCGCGGTCCGTGGAGTCACCCCTCAGACGGTGTCGGCCGTCCATGAGAGTTCGATGAAGATCGCGCTGAGTTTCCTTAAGAAGCGGTCAGCGGAAACACGAGATCGAACCGGGCGCCCCCGCTGTCGGCGCGGGAGGCCGAGGCTCGCCCGCCGTGCTGGACGATGACCTGTTCGACGATGGCCAGCCCCAGTCCGGAGCCGGGTAGCGCGCGGGCGGCGTCGGCCCGGTAGAACCGCTCGAACACGTGCGGCAGATCCGCCTCGGGGATACCGGGGCCTTCGTCGTCGACGCGGACACGCACCGTCTCGCTCTCGACCGACATGGTCACCTGCACCCTCCCGCCGGCCGGTGACCACTTCGCGGCGTTGTCGAGCACGTTCAGCACCGCTCGTTCGAGGGCGGCCGGGCGCGCGAGCACGTCGGCATCGGCCAGCTCGGCGCCGAAGGTGACGTTCGGCCAGCGCGACCGGGTGCGTTCGACGGCCGCGGTGACGACGTCGGCCAGTGCGAGGTGCTCCTCGGCTTCGCTCGGCCGTTCCCCGGTGGACAGGTCGACCAGCTCGCCGATCAGGGCCGTCAGCTCGACGGCCTGGGTGTCGAGGTCGGTCAGCAGCCGGGACCGGTCGTCGGCCGAGAGCTCACGCTCGGGGTTCGCGTCGGCGTGGATCAGCAGCTCGATGTTGGTGCGCAGACTCGTCAATGGCGTCCGTAGCTCGTGCCCGGCGTCCTCGACCAGCCGCTGCTGCTCGTCGCGGGAGCGGCTCAACGCGGTGAGCATCGCGTTGAACGATGTGGCCAGCCGCCCGATTTCGCCGGACGCGGTGACGTCGATGGCCGCCGACAGCTCCTGGGTGCGGGCGACGTTTTCGGCGGCGGAAGTGAGGTCGTCGACCGGCCGGAGCGCCGAGCGGGCGATCGCCCGGCCGACCACGGTGGCGCCGAGCACTCCGGCGGCGGACACCACGAGCAGCCAGAAACCCAGCCGGGCCAAGCTGTCCTCGACGTCTTCGGAGTCCTGCGCGACCTGGACCGTGCCCCCGTCGGACCGCGCGGCGGTCCACATGCGGAACCGGTCTCCGTCGCCGCGGTGGACGTTGGACGCCCGGCTGACGGAGAACGGCGCTTCCGGCGGCGGGGGCGGGAGTTCCGGGATCGCGCCCGCTATCGCGGTGACGGCGCCGGCGGCCGAGCGGAACTCGACGGTGAGGCCGTTGTTCCGGTCGGGCCCGGACTTGGTGGTGGTGGAGCGCAGGGTCGAGAGCGCTTCCTCGGGCGAGGAGGCTTTCGCGGCGAGCTGGGCGTAGGACTGCAGCCGGGCGTCGAACTGGTCGTAGAGGTCGGCCCGGGTGATACCCCAGGAGATCGCCGAGACCGTCACGACGGCGAGCGCGACCGCGGTGGCGACGAGGACGCCGAGCCGCGCCCGCAGCGACAGCTTCTTCCAGCGGGGCCGCTTCACAGCGGCTCCTCGCGCAGTACGTACCCGACGCCGCGCACCGTGTGCAGCAATCGGGGCTGGCCGTCGGCTTCCAGCTTGCGGCGCAGGTAGCTGACGTAGACGTCGAGCCCGTTGGACGCGGCCCCGAAGTCGTAACCCCAGACGTGCTCGAACATCACGGAGCGGGTGAGCACGATCCGGGGGTGGCGCAGGAACGTCTCCAGCATCGCGAACTCGGTGCGGGTGAGGTGCAGGGCGCGGTCGCCGCGGAACACTTCCCGGGTCGCCGGGTCGAGCGCCACGTCGGCGAAGCGCAGCGCCGCGGGAGCGGCCGGAACGTTGTACTCGGTGCGGCGCAGCAGTGCGCGTACCCGGGCCAGCAGTTCCTGCAGCGCGAACGGCTTCACCAGGTAGTCGTCGGCACCGGCGTCGAGACCGGCCACCCGGTCGGTCACGGCGGTGCGCGCGGTCAGCATGAGAACCGGCACGGTGTTGCCTTCGGCCCGCAGCACCCGGCAGACCTCCAGGCCGCCGAGCACGGGCATCGTGACGTCGAGCAGCACGCCGTCGGGGGTCTCGTCGCGGATCAGCGTGAGCCCGGCGGCTCCGTCACCCGCGATGGAGACGGTGTAGCCCTCGAACCGCAGCGTGCGCGACAGCGAGTCCTGCACGGCCGTCTCGTCGTCGACGATCACCAAGTGCACCCGGCGTCCCTTCGTCCCGTTGCCGATGACACACCGTAACTGTAGTTGAGGTTCTCGCGCGGGAGCCGAACTCTCATCGAAGATTAACGTTCGCGGGCGTCCTGCTCCGATTTCCGTGGTTAGCCTCGGGAGAAGTGCTTTCGGAGCGAAAGAGGAAATGATGAGTGAGAACGCGCCGGGTACCACTGTGCCCGAGGGGATCCGCTGCTCGGACGCGGAACGTGAGGAGGTCCGGGCCAAGCTCTGCGCGGCGGCCGGGGAGGGCCGGCTGACGATGGACGAGGTCGAAGAACGCCTCGGCCGCCTCGAGGAGATCCGTTACCGGCACGAACTGGCCTCGATGACCGCCGACCTGCCCGCACCGGAGCAGCATGCCCCCAAGGGATGGCGCCAGATCCTGGCTGCCGCTCGCGCGGCGCTCGCCGCCGATCTCGCGGTGGTGCGCGGTCGGGCAAGCGAACCCACGCCCGGTCGTCGTCGGCTGCTGATCATCGTCACCGTCCTCATCGGACTCTTGCTCGCCGCGGCGATCGTCGTGGGTGCCGTGCACGGCTTCGGGGCGGACGGTTTCGAGGGCCACGAAATGGGCGCGATCGAGCACGGCCACAGCGGCTGACCGTCCTCTCGGTACTGCCCGGGCGACGTCTTCTGAGCGGATGGGCGCCGATCAGCCGAGTGTGGCCAGGACCGTGGTGAGGGCGGCCTTTCCCCGGCCTCGTCCGGGCTGGTCGCCCGGAGCTCGCGCAGGACCTTGTCGATCTTCCCGTCGACCTGCGTCCACTCGGACCGGTTCTTGGGCTTCAACCGGGCTTCGGAGTTGTCCCACTGGATTTCGAGGTCGTCGACCCGGCTTGTCGCGGCCGCTTGGTTCCCGCCGTTGAGCAGGTTCAGCGTGTCTTGCGTGATGCCGCGGAAGGTCGACACGTCCCGAGCGGCGAAGTGTGGGCCGGCGCCGGACGGGCAAGCTCGCCGGGGGCCGGCGGCAGCGCAGCCGGCACCGAGGTGTCGTCCTGCAGCGCCGCCGTGCGGAGGGTGTACCCCACGCCGCCGGCGACGACCGTTGGCCCAGGGCAGGAAGTCACTCGCCGAAGCGAGGAGGGCGAGGAAACCACGAGTACGACGGCTGTCGCCCAGAAAGGCTTCCGGACACTCAGGCCGGCAGTGTGCGCGCGGAATCGGGATCCTGCACACGACCGGTGTTCCGGCGGAAACGCTGCGCGTCGCCATCCTGAAGCGGGCTCGCCGTGCCGGCTGATCACGACCGGCCGCTGCGATGGGTGCGACGAGCCGCCGTGCTCGTGTGGGCGTTCAGCTGGTACACGATCTACCGCGAGCTCTTCGTCTGGCGGCGCTCAGGAGTTCAGGGCGCGTGCTCACCTCTTTGGCGGTTGTGAGCGTCGCGAGTGCGGTGACATGATGCTTGAAACGTTTCATAGTACTGGCGGGCACCACCGGGAAAGCTGACGACCGGCGAGGCGTTTGTGCTGCGTGCCGACAACGTTGTCACCCGTGGGAACGCCGAAGTTCACCACTGCGCCTGGACCCCTGTGAGGACCTCGTGAAACGGATCCTGCCGGTCGCCGTGCTGGTCGCCGGGCTGCTGGTGCCGGCCGGGCCGGCGGACGCGGCGGTCACCTACCCCGGCCTCGCCGCCGCGTTCGACAACGCCGGAACCAGCCCGGCCGGCGCGCCGGCGTCGGCGAACCTGGACGGCAGCGGGCACAGCCTCATCGCCGAGGACCTCACCGCCGCCGGCTGGGACCGCGGCCGGGTCGTCACGGTCGATGGCGCGCCGATGCGGCTGCCCGCCGCCGCGCCGGGGACGCCCGACAACGTGGTCGCCGACGGCCAGCGCATTCGCGACCGGTTCGCCGGCGCCGCCTTGTCGTTCCTCGTGACCAGCACCGGTACGGCGACCGAGGGCACCGGGCAGCTCGAGTACGCCGGCGGGCACCTCCAGGACTTCCGGTTGGGCGCGCCGGACTGGTTCTTCGGCCCGACCGACCGGCTGACGGTCGCGTTCCCGCGCTGGAACACCCCGGCCGGGCCGAGCGCGTTCTCCGCGAAGCTCTACACCGTCTCGGTCCCGCTCGACCCCGGCGTTCCGGTCACCGCCGTCACCTTGCCGAAGACGACTTCGGGCGGGGCCCTGCACGTCTTCTCGATCGGCACCCGGCCCGCGGCCGGGCCGTGGACGGCGACGTGGGCCACGGCCACGGACGACGGCCTCGCCGCCGGCCCGTGGACCGAACGCACGCTGCGGATGGTGGAGCACACCAGCCGCGGCGGCTCCCAGGTGCGGATCCGGCTGGACAACGCCTACGACCCCGGCCCGCTGGTCATCGGCCACGCGACCATCGCCGTCCGGGGCGCGGGCGCGGTCCCGGCACGCACACCGGTGACGCTGACCTTCGGCGGGCAGCGCGAAGCGGCGCTCCCGGCGGGCGGGCAGGCCGTCAGCGACCCCGTGCCGTTCGCCGTGCCCGCCGGCGCCGACCTGCTGGTGAGCCTGTACCTGAAGGGCACCGTCACCAACGCGCCCATGCACAGCGTTGCCGTGCAGGACATGTACACCACGGCGGATGGCACCGGGGACCACACGGCGGACGTCGCCGAGTTCCCGTCCGCGGGCACCTTCGGCTTCTGGACGATCCTCTCCGGCATCGACGTGACCGGCCCGGGCGGCACCGGCACCACAGTCGCGTTCGGCGACTCGATCACCGACGGCTATCTGTCCACTCCGAACACGAACAGCCGCTGGCCGGACTTCCTGGCCCGGCGCCTGCCGGGTCGCGCCGTCGTGAACGAAGGCATCTCCGGCAACCGGATCCTGCAGGACGCCTTCAGCGGCGTCCCCGACGGCCGCACGGCCGGCGTCAGCGCACTGGCCCGGCTGAACCACGACTTGATCAGCCGGCCGGGGGTGCGGACCGCGATCGTCCTCGAAGGCATCAACGACATCAACAGCGGCGCGAGCGCCGCCGACGTCATCGCCGGGTTGAAGGAGATCGCCGCCGAGTTGCACGCGGCCCGCATCCGGGTGCTGGCCGGCACGCTCACCCCGATCAAGGGGTGCACCTGCAGCAGTGACGCGCACCTGGCGGCGCGCGATGAGGTCAACGCCTTCATCCGCGACAACGGCGGGGTGTTCGACGGCTGGGCCGACTTCGACGCCGCCATCCGCAACCCGGCCGACCCGGAGGCGATGCTCGCCGGCTACGACTCCGGCGACCACCTCCACCCCGGCGACGCGGGCTACCGCGCCATGGCCGCGGCCGTCCCGCTCGACCGCCTGTGAACGTCCACTTCGGAGTGTCGTGAAAGGATGGTCCCATGGTCCGCCGGATGCTCGCGGTCGTGCTCCTGGTCGCCTCGGCCGTCCTGGCTCCCGGCACTCCGGCGAGCGCCGGAGCCGCCTGGGACTACCCGGAGTTCCCCTACCCGGCCACCACCTACTCGGAGCCGTTCCGGGGCCAGTTCCACTTCAGCTCGCAGTCGGGGTGGATGAACGACCCCACCGGACTGGTCTACGCCAACGGGCACTACCACTTCTTCTACCAGCACAATCCGCACGGCCTGGACTGGGACACGATGCACTGGGTCACGCGACGAGCCCTGATCTCGTGCGCTGGACGCAGAAACCGGTCGCACTGGAGCCCGGTGTGCACCCGGGCACGCTGTTCTCCGGCGGGGGAGTGGTCGACAAGGCGAACACGTCGGGACTCAAGACCGGCTCGCTCGACCCGATCGTGGTGTTCTCCAACACCAACGGCGTCAGCGTGTTCTACAGCAACGACGACGGCCGCAGCTTCCAGTCCTACGACGGGGGGCGCAAGCAGATCGACATCCCGGCGGACAGCCGCGATCCGAAGGTGGGGTGGGACGCTGCCCGCAACCAGTGGGTGATGGTCGTCTGGTCGAACCGGGGCGGTAACGGCGTCGACCTCTACACGTCGCCGAACCTGCTGAAGTGGACGTTCGCCAGCCGGTACGCGGGCGACTGGCTCTTCGAGTGCCCCGACCTGTTCCCGCTCGGCGGGCGGTGGGTGCTGACTTCGGCGTCGAGCGACTACGTCGTCGGCACGTTCGACGGCCGCACGTTCCGGACCGACCGCCCGCAACCGAAGAAGATGAACCTCGGGACCACGTACGCGGGCGGCACGTTCTACGCGGCGGAGACGTTCACCGGCACGCCTGACGGCCGCGCCGTGCAGATGGCGTGGCAGGGCGGGAACCGCGGGAGCAGCTGGACCGGCAACGCGACCTTTCCGGTCACGCTCGGCCTGGTCGACTCGCCGGACGGTCCCGTGGTGACGCGCACGCCGGTCACCGAGTTGAGCGCGCTGCGCGCCGACAGCCGGACTTGGCGGAACGAGACGGTCCGGGACGGGCGCAACCTGTTCGACGGGATCCGCGCCGACACCTACGAGATCACCGCCACGTTCGACCTGGCCGGGGCGACCGCGAGCCAGTTCGGGTTCGCGCTGCACAGCCGTTCCGACGGCACGGCCGACCGGGTTGTCGCCTACGACCGCGCCGCCGGCACGCTCTACGGCAAACCACTGGCTCCCAGCGGGAACGAGGTGAGCGTGCGGCTGCTGGTCGACCGTGGGCAGCTCGAGGTGTTCGCCGACGGCGGGAAGTTCTCGCTGGCCGACAACGTCAACTTCGACTCCGCCGCGGTGAGCCAGGGGATCCGGCTGTTCGCCACCGGTGGCCAGGTAAGCCTCAAGAACGCGACGTTCACGCGGTTGAGCACCAGCTGGGGCACCGATCAGTCCACTTTGGAAAGCACCCTCGCCGGTCCGTGGCACGCGGCCGGCGGCGCGTGGACCGACACCAGTGGCGGCAAGCGGGCGCAGACCACCGGAGACGGGTTCTACTTGAGCGCGAGCAGCGGGTCCGATGGCGTGTACCAGGGCGATGTCCGGCTCGACACCGCCCAGGCGGCGGGTCTGACGTTCCGCGCCACCGCCGAAGGAGCCGGCTACACGGCGAACATCGACAGCAGCGGCGTGGTGAAGCTCTGGCGACCGGGGCGTGACATCGCGACGTATGCGACACCGATCGCCAAGGGACAGACCCATCACCTGCGTGTGGAGACCACCGGCTCGCGCATCCGGGTCTGGCTCGACCACGGCGCCGACCCGGTCATCGACGCCACGGACACCGCGTACCCGTCCGGACTGTTCGGCGCGAACGCGTACGGGGGAGTGGCGACCGTCCAGAACCTGAACACCGGCCCAGGCGGTTTCACCGCCTTCCCCTCGGGGCCTTGGACAGCGCCGAGCGGCACGTGGACCACGACTCCGGCCGGCCTGCGCGGGAACGCGGCCGGTGACGGCTTCTTCCTCAGCGACCGCACCGGAACGGACTTCACCTATCAAGGCGACTTGTCGGTCACCAACGGGACCGCGGCGGGCCTGACCTTCCGGGCGGCGGCGGACGGAACCGGCTACACGGCGTCCATCGACACCAGCGGCCTGGTCAAGTTGTGGCGGCCGGGCAGGGACATCGCGATCCACGCGACGCCGGTCGTCGAGGGCCGCACCTATCACGTGACGGTCCGGACCGCGGGATCGCGGATCCGGGTATGGCTGGGCGACGGCGCCGACCCGCTCATCGACGCGACCGACACTGCCTACGCGTCCGGGAGGCTCGGTGTGAACGCGTACGCGGGCAACGTGATCGCGCAGAATCTCAAGCTCGGTTGAGGCTGTTGACGAGCCGGCGCCGCTGTTGTGCGCCGGGCTGATCGGGTACCACGCCCTCGCCCGGGCCGAAGTGCCGGAACACGGCCGGCTCGGGATCGCCCTCAGTCGCCCGGCAAATGTTTGTCGTGAGATCCCGGTCCGCCGTCTTTACCAGCCCCGGGATCGGCCGATATGTTGTTACCCGCAACATATTGGCGTGGGGGCCGCCGCGAGAGAGGTGCCGGTTCGATGACGAAGTACGGCGACGCCGGTGGCGCCGGCAGAACGAGGCGAAGCGTGCACACGAGCCGAGCGGCTTTCTTGGTCACCGTCGGCTGCCTGCTGCTGGGCGTCATGACGGTGCCGGCCTCGGCCACCCCTGCTCCGGGGCACGCCGGCAGTGGCGACGGTTGGGTGCTGAGCACGACCGACACCTCGAAGAACTACTCCCCGACGTTCGTCGGCAACGGCTACCTCGGCGCCCGGGTGCCCGCGGCGGGCCATGGGTACAGCAGCAAGCCCATCGTCACCCAGTCCCAGCTCGCCGGCTTCTACGGCGCGCCCTCGGCCGGGCAGGAAGAGCGCGCCGGTCTGCCGACCTGGACCACGCTCGGCTTCGGGCGCGGCGGCGACGTCTACGGACTGGGGGAGTGGTCCTGCGGTTTCGGGCGGCTGTGCCCCACCTCCTACGGGAAGATTTCCGGGGGCGCGTTCGTCGAGAGCTCTCACCCCGGCTCCACCGTCGGCGCTTACCTGGCCGGGCTGAACACCAACGACACTCCGACGGTCGGCGGCACCGACGTCATCCCGATCCGGGACGCGCCGGCCGGTCCGGCGACGCTGGCCGTGCGCTACGGCAACGGCAGCGGGAGCCCGCAGACCGTCCACATCGGCGTGAACGGCACGCTCCAGCAGCTGTCCGTGCCCAGCCTGGCCAGTTGGGACGACTGGGCGGTGGTGACCGTGCCGGTGACCCTGAACGCGGGCGCGAACACGCTCGAGATCACCGTCACCGACGGGGACACGGCGCGGGTGAACGTCGACTACCTCGCGCTGTACCCGGACGGCGCGCAGCCGCCGACGCAGGTCGCCTCCGATTCGGTCGGCACCACCACGAACTACCGGCAGTCGATGGACCTGCGCACCGGGGTGCTGACCACGGCGTTCGACTGGACCTCGCCCGCGGGTGACATGACCAGCTTCGCCTACGAGGTCAACGCCAACCGTGCGGACGGCCACCTCGGCACGGTGAGCGTGCGGGCCGTCCCGCACTGGAGCGGAACGGCCACCGTCGTCGACGAGTTAGACGGCCGTGGACTGGACCACGCTTCGACGACGGACTCGCGGGTGGACGGGCGGACCGCGACGTTGTCGCAGACCGTCGTGAGCGACGGGAACCTGGTCACCGCCGGGGTGAACTCCGTGCTGCGCGTCGACGGGAAGACGGTGCCCACCCGGGCGCTCGCCGACCCGGGTGACGGCGGTGCCGGCCAGCGCGCGGATTTCCCGGTCCGCGCCGGGCAACCGCTGCGGGTCACCAAGTACGTCGGCGTCGCCTCCAGCGTCGACACCGACCGGCCGCTCGCGGCCGCGAGCCCGCGCCAGGCCGCCGCGAAGACCGCGGCCCGCGCCGCCGAAGACGGCTACCAGCGCGCGCTGGCCCGCAACGACGACGCGTGGTCACGGCTGTGGCAGTCGAGCATCTCGGTTCCCGGGGACGCCACCATGACCGCGCAGGTCCACGCGTCGATGTTCTACCTGCTCGCGAGCGTGCGCGCCGGGGTCGTGTGGAGCGCGAGCCCGGGCGGGTTGTCCTCGGACGGCTACAGCGGCCACGTGTTCTGGGACATGGAAACGTGGATGTACCCGGCGCTGCTCGCCCAGTACCCCGACATCGCCGCCGACGCGAACACCTACCGGCAGCAGCGCCTGCCGGCGGCCCAGGCCGCCGCCGCGGCACTGTCCACTCCGGACCATCCGATCAAGGGCGCCAAGTTCCCCTGGCAGAGCGCGCTGACCGGCAAGGAGACCACGCCGGACTGGTCTCCCGACGGCAAGCAGGAAATCCACATCAACTCCGACATCGCCCTGGCGCAGTGGCAGTACTACGAAGCGAGCGGCGACAAGGCGTGGCTGTGGGACAAGGCCTGGCCCGTGCTGCGGGGCATCGCCGACTACTGGGCCACGCGCGCCGTGCCCGACCCGGCCGGCGGGTACGCCATCAAGGACGTCAAGGGCGCCGACGAGTACCACGACAACGTCGACAACAGCGTGACCACCAACGCCGGAGCACAAGCCTCGCTGCGCATCGCGATCCGCGCCGCGGGGATCGCCGGCCGGAGCGCCGATCCGGCGTGGGGCAAGGTCGCCGACGGCCTGAAGATCCCGGTGGACGCGGGCGCGAACATCCATCCCGAGTTCGACGGGTACGCCGGGCAGACCGTCAAGCAGGCCGACGTGACGCTGCTGCAATACCCCTGGGCCCTGCCGATGGCACCGGCCCTCGCCCAAAACGACCTCGACTACTACCAGGCGCGCACCGACCCGAACGGTCCGTCCATGACGGACGCGATCGCCGTCATCGCCGGTTCGGCCCTCGGGTCTCCCGGCTGCGCCGTTTACAACTCCCTGCGCACCAGTGCGGATCCGTACCTGGCCGCACCGTTCGACCAGTGGTACGAAACCCGCACCGGCGGGGCGTTCGACTTCACGACCGGCCAGGGCGGTTACCTGCAGGAGTTCCTCTACGGGTTCACCGGGCTGCGCTGGGGAACCGACGCGGTCACCGTCGACCCCTTCCTGCCCCCGCAGCTGCCGGGGGTCGACCTCACCGGGGTCAAGTGGCACGGCCGCACGTTCGACGTGTCCGTCGGCCGGCAGACCACGAAACTGACCTTGCGCGCCGGTCCGCCGCTGCCGGTCCGGGTCGGCGGCGGTGACGTGCGCCAGGTCAGGCCCGGCGCCGCGCTGCAGGTACCCACCCGGCACCCCGCGGGGGATTCGACGAACTGCGGTCGCTAAAGGGCTACCACGCATCGGCAGGACCCGGCCACGTGGCTGATCCGGACCCCGTCGCCGGCGGTGAACACCGCTTGGCCGGCCGCGCCGAAGTCCACGCCGATGCTTTCGGCGGAGACGTCGGTGACCGCGCCGCGGCGGACGAGGGACCACCCGGTCGCCGGATCCGGCGCGCCGAACACGAGCACCCGGTCGCCGGGGCCGAAGTGGCGCCAGCGGCCACCGTCGACGTCGCTCCAGGCCGCGGTGAAAGCCTTCTGGGTCACGTCGCCAGACTGCCATACTTGTTGGTCGGATGACAAGTATGTTGTACGATCCTTTCCATGACCACTGCCCGTCGCACCCAGCAGGAGCGCCGTGACCAGGCCGAAGCCGCGTTGCTCAGCGCCGCCGCCGAACTGGTCGTCGACCAGGGGGTGCGCTCACTGACGCTGGCGCGGGTCGGCGAGCGAGCCGGGTACAGCCGGGGGCTGGTCACTCATCACTTCGGATCGAAGCAGGTGCTCCTCGAACGCCTGGCGCGCGCGACGCAGACCGGGTTCGTACCCGGGCTCGACGGGCTGAAGCCCGGTCTGGACCGTCTCCTGCGGCTGGTCGACGGGTACGTCGGAGCGCTCGGCGGGGTGGGGGTGCTGAGCCGGGCGTTCCTGCTGCTGTGGGCCGAGGCGGCCACGGCGTCGGAACTGGCCCCGATCTTCCGCGAGCGGGACGAGCAGTTCCGCGCCGACCTGCGCGAGGATGTCGTGGCGGGCATCGACGACGGCACCATCCGGCCCGACGTCGAACCCGGCGACGTCGCGATCGCCGTCGTCGGGCAACTCCGCGGAATCGGGTTGCAGCGACTGCTGGACCCGGCAGCCGTCGACACCGAACGGTTGCGGCGGCCGGTCACCGAGTACTGGCGTCGGGCGCTGACCCGGTCAGGGAGCTGACTTCGTCCACTTCGGACGGACGATCTCCCGGGAAGCGGGCCGTCTCCCCCGGTTCGGGGAGACGGCCCGCCGACGGGAACCGGGGCTCAGCCGTGAGCCGCCGCCACCGCCGCCGCGGCCGGCTGATCAGTGGCCGGCGGCATCAGCTTCGGGTATTCCTTCTGGAACTTCTCGATCATCGTGGCGGACGGGACGATCCGGTTCGGGTTGCCCTGGCTCGTCGCCTGCTTCTCGCCCCAGGCACCGGCGGCCTTGCGCTGGTCGGGGGTGCCGTGGCTGTGGTAGCAGTCGCCGATGGAGGCGTCCAGGTAGATGACCTCCTGCTGGGTGCGGGCGTCCCACCTGAAACCCTTGGCGTGCGCGACGAAGTAGCCGCCGTAGGCGTCCGGGCCCATCTCGGAAGACTCGTTCCGCGGGTAGTTTTCGTGGGCGAAGTCGACCTGGTGGCCGTACTCGTGGCCGACCACGGACTCCACCGAGACGTCGTCGAACCCGAGGAGGTTCACCGTGTCGAGCAGGCCGTCGCCCAGCGCCACGCGCTTGCCGCCGAGGCTGTCGGCCGGAGCGGAGAACGCGTTCAGGGTCAGCAGCGGGTTGCGGCCGCCCTGCATGCCCGGCACTTCGTAGAGCACCTTGGTGGCGAGCGCGGCGGCGGCCTTCACCTTCGCCGGCGCGAGGCCGAGGCTGAAGGTCTGCGCCATCTTCGCCTGGCTGCCGAGATCGGTGCCCTTCCAGGCGACGAGCTGGATGTTCCAGCTCTCGATGTCCCAGAAGCCGCGCAGCTTGCCGATCGTGTCGGTGGCGCGCGAGGTGTACTGGCCGTCGGTGCCGAAGACCTGCGGGGCCTTGTCGGACGCGACGCCCTGGACGTAGAGCTGGCTGAGCCCCGACAGTGCGTCGAGCGCCTGGCTCTCGAGCGGGGTGAGCTGTGACGCGAGCTTGTTGGCGTACGTCAGCAGCGAACCCTCGGTGCAGCCGGGGATCGGGCCTTGCGCGGCCTGGCTCCGGGGGCCGATCTGCGGGATCGGCGACTCGATGAGCCGGTCGACGTTGCGCAGCGCGCTCGCGGGCAGGCCGTTGTAGAGGTCGGTGACGTCCTGGTACAGCTGCGCGACGTCCTGCTCGACGGTGGACGGCACGGCCGCGGCCGCGGGAACGGCCGTGGCGAGCGCGAGCGCCGCCACGGTGCCCGCTGCCGCGAGCGTGGTGCCGAGGAATCTGGTCCGGGTGGGCAAAATGGGTCCCCTCTTCTGTTCCGGTTCAAGATCACGAAGCACCGCCACATTAGGACGGTGATTGGCGGTCGAACCGGCGCCAGGACAAGAACCCCGAAATGGCTCACGTCTTTCGGAGGGTTTTCGCCGTGCGGACATCGGCCGAAAGTACTAGGAGCGGCCGTATTCTCAGGTTCGCGTCTTCGTCATCCGGTAGCGCTCGACCACGTAGCCGAGCAAGACCAGCCCGAGGCCGGGGAGGGCGAACTTGAGCTGCTGCCAGTTGTCTTCGCGGGGCGGGTCGGCGCTGGCGGTTCCCGGATAGAGCCCGGCGGAGAGCTGGGTCAGCAAGTAGAGGCTTGCCGTGATGGTCGCACTGTCCAGTGCGGCACGCGAACGGCCCGGCTTCCACAGGTGGTACAGCGTCGCCAGGGATAGCCCGGCACCCATGCTCATGGTCTGGGCGTTGTGGAACTTGGCGTGCGGCGGCCATGCCGGATTGTGGATGTGTGTTTCGTTCCAGTCGGCGAGGTACGGGCCGACCAGGGTTCCCGCCGCGGTCAAGGAGATGAGCGCTTTACCGAGGGGGAACTTCTGGAGACTTCTCATATCGATCTCTCCATCGGGGGAAACGGACGAGTTCTCACGACCGCGCTCGGTGCGCGGCTTCCGCCGCGTCCGGGGGAATGGTCGGGTAGACGTCGGCATCGAAGAACCGGGCGAAAGGCAGTGTCGCCAGGGTGTCCGCGACCTGGTTCTCGTCGGCGGCGATGATCTCGACGAACGTCGCCCGCCGGGCGGGGGAGACGTAGTGGGCGCCGATCCTCCCGTCCGTGCGCAGGATCTCCAGCTGTTTCCGCTCGTCCTCTCGCAAGGCGGCGAGTTCCGTGAGGTCCGTGTCGTCGCGGAGGGTTCCGACCACCATGAACGTCTGTGCCGCGGCCGGATCCGGGGTTGTGGGCATGGTTTTTCCCTTCGGTGGGGCTGAACGCCGAGTGATGTCAGCTGATGACATCAGCCTAGCACAGTGATGTCATCAGCTGACATCACTGTGTGGCAGCTCTACACTCGCCCCATGGGACGATGGGAGCCTGGAGCCGGCGACCGACTGCGCGAGGCCGCTCTGGCCTTGTACCTCGAACGCGGCTTCGAGCAGACCATGGTGGTCGAGATCGCCGACCGGGCCGGGGTGACCGCGCGCACCTTCTTCCGCTACTTCGCCGACAAGCGTGAGGTCCTCTTCGACAAGGCGGCCGAAATGGCGGAGAAGTCATCGGCCGCGCTGGAGGCGGCGCCCGCGTCGGCATCGACGCTGGAGGTCGTCGCGGCCGCGCTCGACGCCGCGGCCGACCTGATCGGATCCGACCGCGAACTCGCACGGCAGCGGCACGCGGTGATCACGGCCAACGCCGAACTCCGTGAACGGGAATTGAGCAAGCTCGCCCACATGTCGGCCGCGCTCGCCGACGGGCTTCGACGGCGGGGCATCGACGACGTCGAAGCCACCCTCGCCGCCGAGACCGGCGCCGCGGTGTACCGGGTCGCCTTCCAACGGTGGGTCGACGCCGCCGACGACCTCGACCTGCGCGACGCCATCCGGCAGTCCTTCGACCGGCTGCGCACCCTGACCGCGCCCGGCTGATCCGCCCCGCCGGGCTACAACGGGAAAACCGTCCGGAAGGCAGCCGAGACCGGCTCGAGGTCGGTGACGAGGCGGTCGAGCTCGCTGGGGCTCAGTGCGTTGTACGGCGCCTCGGCGAGCCGGTCGGTCAGCGCCTCGACTCGCGCCTTCGTGGCCCGGCCGGCGGCAGTGAGCCAGCCGTCGGTCCCGACGAGACCGCGGGTGCGCATGCCGTCGATGACCGCGGTCAGCTGCGCGGCCGGAAGGTACCAGACGCGGCCGAACTCCTTCGCGGGCAGGTCGATCGAGAGGGCGTGGAGCACGTGCGCCTCCGTCCCGCCGATGCCCTCGGTCACCAAAGCGACGATGTGGCCGTCGCCGCGGTGCTCGCGCAGCAGGGTGGCCGCGTGCCACAGCCGGGCGACGGGCTCCTGCGGAACCGGCAGCGCGCGCAGGGCGGCGTAGAGGGCGCGTCCCTCCACCGGTGCGCTGGTCGCCGCGGTCAGCAGGAGGTCGCCGGCGCGCGCGATGGCGGGGTCGTCGGCGCGTTCGCCGAGGATCCGGCGCATGCCCGCGACGCATCCCCGCTCGCGGGCGGCCAGCGCGGCCTCGGGCGTGGTCAGGTCCCAGACGCGGGGGAGGTGGCGGGCCACTTCGCCGGGGGCGAAGTTGTAGAAGACGGCGTGGACCAGTTCGGCCGGCGCTGTGCGGCCGAGCGGGGCGGCCCGTCCGGCGAAGTAGGCGTCCCACTGGTTGCGCAGGCCCAGTGCCATCAGGGCCTCGTCCGACTCGTCGGCGAAGTAGGGCACGAGGCCGATGGGCTCGACGAGGTCGTACATGCGGCGGGCTACGGGTTCCGGGTGAGACATGTCATCCCCTGTGGCTACTGGCGGCGCTCCTCGTGGTGGCCGCTCACCTGCTCCACGAACGGCTCACCCGGGATCCGACACCCGGCCTCCGCCGATTTCGGTCGAGCAGATCCCGACACGACGGAGGCGCTCGCCGGCCTCGTTCTCCGACAGTGAGGTGACGGGCAGCCCGGCCGCGTGCTGGAAC
This sequence comes from Amycolatopsis sp. NPDC051061, assembly GCF_040682935.1. Classification (NCBI taxonomy): domain Bacteria; kingdom Bacillati; phylum Actinomycetota; class Actinomycetes; order Pseudonocardiales; family Pseudonocardiaceae; genus Amycolatopsis; species Amycolatopsis sp. NPDC051061. Next base: position 41,164 of record NZ_JBFBBZ010000056.1, on the reverse strand, counting down.
TTGGCGTCATAGGCCCTGGTCCACACGCCCGCCGCCCACGCGCGTTGAAGTTCGTCGGCGCTGAGGTCCCGGCCACGCGCACGGCCGTACGCGACGAGGAATCGCCGCGTGTCCTCGACGGTGGCCGGCTTGTCCGCGTCGACGGTCGAGTACAGCGCGGCGGCGAAGCCGACCAGGACGTCTTCGCTGTCCGCGGTCACGCTGTCCCAGTCGTGCACCACCAGCAGCGCGTCTTCGCTCCAGCGCAGGTTGCCGGCCAGCCAGTCGCAGTGGCCGAGCACAGCGCCGGACCCGCCGATCCGCAACCGGTCGCGAGCACGACGCCCGGCGTCGTCGATCCACTCCGCGCCGGACACCTTGTCGAGGTCGACATCGGAGTCCTCCGAGCGCGGCCACAGGCCGCCCCCGGCGTGGTTCCAGGCCGCCCACGACGGTGCCGGGCCGAGCGCGGGCATCTCAGCAGGACTGGGGGCCAGCCGGATCAGCCACGCGAACGCCTCAGCGAAGACAGAGGCCGCGCGGTCCGCGCTCGGCAGCACGGCGCCGCCAGGGACATAGACCTCCGCGGTGGCGATGTCACCACCGAAGGGAGCGGCGCCGGTGAGTGGTTCCGGGCAGGGGTAGCCGGCCTGGAACAGGCGACGCTGAACTTCGATGCACACCGCTACCCGCGGCGCGTCCGGCCGAACCTTGACCACGACGTCACGGCCATCGGCCAGCCGGAGCCCGATGACCGCGGACAAGTGCCCGGACCTGAATATTTCCTCCGCCGGCGAGCTACCCAGATGCTCCAGGCACCAGTGGGCGAGACCGCCGGGATCGACCACACGCGCACGAGGTGGCATCTCGGCATCCTGACAGACGAACGATCAGCTCGACGGGAGCCTCCTCGCCGGCGTCCGCACATCGGCGTGAGCGCGAGATGGAGCCGCTTCCGCGGCGTTCCTCCACGTCGATGTCGACCGCCAGGAGCGCGACCAGGGCTGATCGCGCCTACCGTCTCCGGTGGGACGCCAGCCACTCGGCGATGTCGATGAGCACGGCCGGGTCGACGTGCCGCGGCGACTCGTACGCGGCGGTCACCTGGTAGTCGCGGGCCGATACCGACTGAGGTGTCGGCTCTCGCTTTCCTGGCGGGGCAAGGGTGGTGGCCGCCTCGGTCGCTCATCCGGTGGTGGTCCCCTTCATCGGTGAAGGGAACCACCACCCGGCCATCCGACGGCACCACGGGCCCCGTCAGGTGGCCGGCGACAACCAATCTCAGTCCAGCTTCGCCCAATTCCGTTTGAGAGCGATAGCCGAGTAAAGAAACAGCAGCGCAAAGATGGCCGTTATGACAATCGAAATGGGATTGCGCCAGATTATTGACATGATTACGAGAGCGATGAGCAGAACTGCCGAAAAACTGGTAAAAGCTATGCTCACCGACTTGCTCATCACCTTTGGTTCTCCTCGTGTCAGGTTGGTTCAGTCTAGCCGTTACGGCAGGCGAGTACCGCGCCGCCGATGGCGCCGACCGTGGTGAAGGACGTCCCCACCGCGAGGGGGGCTGTTATGCCGCCGGTGGCGACGGTGGAGGCCCATGTTCCTGCCGCTCCGAGCAGAGCGAAGATGGCAGTCGCGCCCGTATTCACGCAGCCTGCTGAAACAGTGCCGGTGGGGTCAGTGCGATTGACCGGGTCGCCTTGGCCGTAGGCGTACGGGTTGGCTTCCTGCCCGGTCGGGTCGGGTTGGGTGAAGCGGGCGTAAACCGGGCTGTAGTGGCGATATCCGGTCAGGTACTGGCTGCTGGCGAGCTGGTAGCTGCCGAGCCAGCGCAGCCGGTTGGCCGATCCCGCCGGGCCGGTGATGCTGGTGTTGAACCCGTACGGGGTGTACCCGTAGGTGGCCGTCACCGCGCCGGAGTCGTCGACCAGGGCGACGACGCTGCCTTGGTAGTCGGTGATGGCGTTGTGGTGCTTGCCCGCGGTGTCGACGAGCCCGGTGAGGGTGCTGTCGGTGTCGTGGGCGTAGGTGGTGTTCGCGCCGTTGTCCACGGTGCGAGAGATGCCCAGCGCGGTGTGGGTGAAAACATGCGTCGCGCTGCTCGACCCGGACTGCTCGGTGATCGACGCCGGCTGGGTTTGGTCGAGGGTGTCGTAGGACGCGGTGAACAGGGTGCTGGTGCCGGAGGTGACCGACGTCAGCTGGTTGGTGTCGCTGTAGTTCGCCTGGCCGCCCGGGTTGGTGGTGGTCAGGTTCCCGGCACCGTCGTAGCCGACGGTCGTGCTGTCGATCTTGGTCATCTGGTCGGCGTTGTTGACGGTGTAGGTGTGGCCGTCGCCGGCGGTGACGTTCCCGGCGTTGTCATAGCTGTAAGTGCGAGCGCCGGCCTTGGTGAGACGGCCGAATCCGTCGTAAGTGTTGTCGGCCGTGCCGGCGGCGTCGGTGCGCGACTGGACCTGGCCGGTGTCGGTGCCGTCGGGCCGCGTGTAGCGGTAGGAGGTCGAGAACACCGCTGTTCCGGCCGGGTTCTTAACCGTGATCCCGGTCTGCCGGGCGGATTTGTCGAGGGTGATGGTTTCGGTGGTGCCGCCGGGCAGCGTGGCGGAGGTGCGGTGGTCGGCGTTGTCGTAGCCGTTGGTGGTGGTCTTGTTCGCCTGGTCCTTGACCGAGGTCAGCCGGTTCGCGGCGTCGTAGCCGTAGTAGATCCAGCCGGTGGCGTCGTCGACGGCGGTGACGTTGCCGGCGCGGTCGTAGTGGTAGGTCGCGGTGCCGATGGTTGTGCCCGCGGTGCGCACGACGCGGGTCAACAGGCGTCGTTCGTAGCTGTTGGTCAGGGTGGCCCCGGCCGTGCTGGCGATGGTGCGGTTGCCGGTTTTGTCGTAGGTGTAGGCGGCGAGCCCGGTGCCGTCGGCCTTGGCGACGGAGACGACGCGGTCGAGCTTGTCGTAGCCGTAGACCAGCTTGATGCCGTTGCCGTCGGTGACACTGGTGACCCGCGAGAGCGAGTCGTAGGTGTAGGTGGTCGGCTTCAGCGGCAGCGGCGGGGTGACCGTGGAGAGGTTCCCGGCGGTGTCGTAGCCGTAGGCGGTGGTGTGCCCGTTGCCGTCGATGGCCGTGGCGACCAGACCACGCGCGTAGGTGTACCTGGCGACGTCGGCGTTGAGGGCGCCGGAGTGCACCGCGGTGACATTGCCGGAGGTGTCGTAGCTGCTGCTGACCTTGTTGCCGGAGAAGTCGGCGACCTGGGTGGGCAGGTGTGGGTGGGCGCTGTCGGTGTAGCCGACGCTCATCGTCGCCCCGGTGGCCAGTTTGCCGCCCTTGAGGTTGTTGAGCGGGTCGTAGTCGTAGGTGGTGGAGTTGTTCAGCCCGTCGGTCAGCGAGGCGACATCACCGTGGGCGGACCAGGACTGGGCGCGGTTGTGGCCGAGGGCGTCGGTGGCCTTGGTCTGCCGGTACTGGTTGTCGAAGGTGTAGGTGGTCTTGTGCCCGTTCGGGTCGGTCACCGTCGTCGTGCCGGACCCGTAGGCGTAGCCGGTGGTGCCGGCGACCCCGTCGTAGTTCGGCTCGGCCACCTGCGTCACCACGCCGTTCGCGTCGTAGGTCAGGGTGTAGACCCGCCCGAGCGTGGTGGTCAGGGACGTGATGTGGCCGTCGGCGTCGAGGCCGAAGCTCGTCTTGTCCCCGGCTCGGTTGGTGATCCCGTTCATGCGTCCGCTGGTGGGATCCCAGCTGTAGGACGTGGCGACCTGTCCCGTCGGGTCCGTCACCGACTGCAGCCGCCCGTTGCCGTCGCGGTTGAGCGTGGTGACCCGGCCCTGGGTGTCGGTGATCGAGGCCAGCGAATAGTCGGCGTTGTAGCGGTAGGTGATGGAGTGGCCGTTGCGGTCGGCCTGAGACGACAGCTGCCCGTCACCGGTGAACGACCACACCTGGCCGGAGTCGTCCTGGGTGAGGTGGTAGGTGCCATTGGCGAGCTTCGTCAGCGTCGCGTGCGAGCCGGACGGCGTGGTGTAGCTGCCGTCGGCGTTCTGCGTGTACTCCGAGCAGTACCCGGTCGCGTCGCGGACGATGACCGAGCCGAGCATCACCCGGAGGTAGATGTCGTGGCCGGCGGAAACCGTCCAGTGCCCGCCCAGCTCGTTTCCCCAGGAATCGCGGCTGTTGTAGGTGGCGTCGAAGGACATGTCCAGCCCGGTGCCCTTGACCGTCAGCTCCCGATCGGTGATCACGGCGTTGCCGTCGGACCGGTTGACGAGCAGCTCGGTGCGGTCGGAGATCGGGTAGCGGTCCATCGCGAACCACGGCTGCGTCCCGACCGGCGCACCCATCGCGCAGGTCACCGTCCGGGGTGACTGCGCCGATCTCGGCGCCGTCCGCGCCGGTCTGGCCGAGAGCCGGGCGGCCGGGATACCGGTCGGCGTGCGGTCGACCTTGGCCGACGGGGTCCAGGACGCCGGCAGCGGCACCCCGTTCTGCGTCGGCTCGGAAGCCGCGGACGCGGTCGCCGGAACCGCCGCGACCAGCGCGACGGCCGAGGTGACAGTGATTATGCGCAGCACACAGTGCCGCAACGAATTTCGTCGCATGGAAAGGTAACTCCCCTCGGAGCCTTCCGGCTCCACCCAATGGCGTTTCGTGGATATGGCGGCAGTACGGGCCGCTCCGGCATCTCGTACTGCCGACAGCCACACCTCGAGGGACGTGAGAGTGGGCCGAAGGGCGCGCCGACTCAGGCGCGTGCCGCAGCGGACATTACGCGTCATCCGTTGCTGGAGAACAGGTCCGTTCGGACGCAAGTGTCACCGTAGTGGTGCTGAGCGAAGTGGCTCAGGTGTTCGATATCCACCCGTTTGGTCTATACCTGCCACGGCTTGATCGTTTAGGCTTCTTGGGCTCGGCTCTCGACACAACGTGAGAGCCGCACCCGGGGAGGGGTCGGATGAGCACGCTTGACGCCGTGTGGTCGTGGTGGCCGATGAGGCACCGGACTTGGCCGGGAGTCGAGCCGGAAATGCCTGCATTCCGCGCTATCCGGAGCGCGAGCCGTGTCGTGCACCGACGGCGGCACTTTTTGGAAAATCACCCGGCCTGACCGGAATCGTCCGGTTGAGCAGGCAGCCGGACGAACCGCGGGCCGCACCACAACTTCATCAGTTCCGGGAGTGGTCGTGACCACGAGTCACCCGAAGAGCAGACGCCACGAGTGTCAGTGGCTCGCTCTCGACGAAGGCAGCCTGCTCTACGCGATCGGAGATGCTCTTTACGCCGGCGTTTCGCTGAACAACGCCGATATCGTTCTCAGGAAGGTCGTCGCGCCGCTGATCGAAAGTGCTCGGAAGACCTGCATCCAGCAGCGGGCAACGGTGCACTACGGCTACGACGCATTCGATGTCCGAGTCAAACCGGCGCTGGGAGGCCGTGATGGTTCGCTCGTCGCTCTGCAGGCGTGTTACGTCCCGGCGGGAGAGCCGTTTCCGGCCAGGCCGCCGATCGCGGTCTGGGAGTGGGAGGAACCGGCACCGGGCAGTGGTGGGTCGCTGCGCCATTGGTGGGGTGAGGAGGCGCCCCGTTTCTACGGTGTCGACCCGCCGACCGCCGACTGGCACGGTGGGGCGACCGGCCGTGATCCCTACCGGTTCTTGGACAGCGTCCTGACCGACGACTTCCGTGTCCTGATCACCGCGATGATGCAGGACTTCTGCGACGCGGAGATCGACAAGCCACTGATCATGTTCATGGAACAGCGGCACGTCACCACGCGGTCGCGGTGCGGCGTCCGAGCGGTCGGACGCAGGAAATCCGACAGCTACTACGTCGGCTTCTCCGCGAAGGTCGGCTTGAGCCAGGTGCACCAGGCGGTGTCCGGTCCGCTGATGCGGCAGCTCGGAGCTTTCGCGGCGATCGTCACCGACCCGCTCATCGTCGTGGACGCGGTGCACGAATCGGTCGTCGTCACGAGTGACGACTTCACGCACATCGATGTTCCGGTGCCCGCGAACAGCAGTCTTCGAGCGATGGTCCACGGGGACGACATCGATGACGTACTGGACCTGATTGGGTACTCCGCGAATCATCCCGGTGAGCGAAGCCGGCCGGTGCGCGGGTCTCTCAAGACTCGTTCGGGAGGTTGGCTCGGCGTCCTCGTCCATGCGGTGGGAACGAACAACAGTGCGACGGCCGGCAGGCAGTTCGTCATGTGCCGGCTCGAGGTCGCGTGAGCTGCGATCGACAACCGATGGTCGGCCGGCTACCAGCCGACCCCTTCGGTTAGCATCTTCGATGCCGTGTCCTGCGCCAAATCGGGCTTCTCAGTTGCTGGCGTGGGCGGTGTTGTCGAGCCAGTGCTGGGCGAAGCCGGTGTCGCCGTCGACGCTGATGTCGGTGGCTTCGCGGTCGTCGAGGGGGAGCCGTCGGGTCAGGATCAGCAGTAGTGATCGTGCCGGGCCGGTCACTGTCACGTCGGCCGGCCGGGTTCCGGGCTGCCACGTCGCACCGTCCGGCCGCCGTTCGACGAACCAAGCGCCCGCGTCGTCCGCGGTGTCGGTGGCCCGCCACTGCAGGGTCTGCCCGGTGCCCCGGAGGGTGTGGGCGGACTCGGGCCGCTGCATGTCCCCGGTGGGGGAGGTGAGCATCGCGAGGTGGTTGTCGATGAGGGCGGTGGCGATGTCGGCCGGCCGGTCCGCGGCATTGGCTGCGTCGACGCCGTGGAGGACCGCCTCGTTCAGCATGCCGGCCAGCCAGAACCGCGTCCCGGACCGCTGGTCGCCCGCGGCGTTGAACACCGGCGCGTCGAGCGCGTCATCGGAGCACGCGCTCGCCACCCGCTGCGCGGACTCCGGCAGCCACGCCGGCCAGTCGCGGGGATCGGCAGGCAGCGCGGCCATCTCCGTGGGCAGCCGCGTGGGGTCGGTGACGCGCCGCTCGATGATTTCCGCGACCCAGTTCTGGGTCTGGCCCACGTGCGCGACCAGGTCGGTGACGGTCCACTTCGGGGCTGTCGGCACGGCGGCGTCGGGCCCGGCCGCGGCGGCCGATTCCGCCAGACGCCGGGTGTGTTCGACGATCGCGCGCCGGGCAGTGTCCGCGTTCAGTTCAGTCATGGGAGTGTCCTCGGTGTCTGGGGAGCCGGTGATCGTGCCCTGAGTGCCCGCCCGCTGCGGGTGCCTTCGACTACGCGTCGAACGACGGTAGCCGGGATCGACAACCCCATGAAAATTTTCGATCTTCAGGCTGGGCATGCGGCCGGGTACGCGTCCGAGTCGCCGGGTAGGGTCCGATCGACGCAGCCCTGTGGAGATCGTCCTGACCGGGGCCAAGCGGCGCCCCGGAGATCGTCGCCGAGACGATCGCCGGTTTCGCGGGCGGCGAGCAGGTGCGCGTCGTACTTGTGGGCGAGTTCGCGCATGGCCTCGATCTTCGGGTCCAAGTCGGCGCGCCATTCCTTCCTCTTTTCCGTTCCGATGCGAGCACGCGCGACACCGGCTTCGACGACGTCGTGGATCGGCAGGAGGAACGGCTCGATGAGAATCAGCTCCGTGCCCGCCTCGGCCAGCGGCGCGAGCAGGCGGTCGTAACCCGCTTCGAACTCCTCCACTCCGATCACATACCCCTCTACCTGTGGGGGTCGAGCGTGTGCCAGCCCAGCACGGTGCTTTCTGGACGGAGGGTGATCGTCATCTACGTGTTCCTAACGTTTCCTTGGTGAGTTCATCGGCAGTGGGAGGGGGCCGCTTCGGAAGAGAAGCGCGGCCAGGACGGCACTGCCCAGGAAGATCGCTGCTGCGGTCCAGAACACGAGGTGGTAGCCGGTGAGGGTCGCCTCGGTGATCGTCGCCGGCTGTGCCGCGGTCGCGGCGTGGGTCGAGAGGTACTTCGCGGTCGCCGTCGTGGCGAGTGAACTGAACACCGCCGTCCCGATGGACCCACCGATCTGCTGGGCGGTGGTCACCAGGGCGGACGCCACTCCCGCGTCGTGCGACCGGACTCCGCTGGTCGCGGCGTTCTGCACCGGACCGAAGATCAGTCCGAATCCGATGCCCGTGACGAGCAGGGCCGGCAGCACGGCTCCGGCATAGCCGGAATCAGCGTGGATGCCGGTGAGGATCGCCATGCCGATCGCGGACAGGACGCAGCCGACCGGGACGAACGGCCGCGGCCCGGTGCGGGGCAGGAGCACCGCACCGGAGAAGACCGCTCCGGCCATCACCGAACCGATCATCGGGAGGAACGCCACTCCGGTCTGCAGCGGGGTGAATCCCCGCGTGATCGCCAGGTAGTAGGTGAGGAACAGGAAGACCGCGAACATCCCGATCCCGGAAATCCCGAGTGACAAGTACGCCGTCCCGCGGACCCGGTCCAGGATCACCCGCAACGGCAGCAACGGGTGCTTGGTACGGCGTTCGATCAGCACGAAGACGGCGACGAGCGCGACGCCCGCGATCACCGGGCCGATCGTCCGGAGGTCGTTCCAGCCGTGCGTTTCGGCAGTGCCCAGGCCGTAGACGATGCCGATCAGGCCGAGCACCACCGTGACCGTGCCCGCGATGTCGGGCCGGGTCCGCTCCGGTCGATCGCCGTCGCGGAGGAAGGCCATGCCGCCGGCGAAGGCGACCGCTGCGATGATCAGGTTCACGTAGAGGCACCACCGCCACGACAGGCCTTGGGTGAGGACGCCGCCCAGCAGCAGCCCCAGTGCCCCACCGGCGCCCGAGATCGCGCCGAAGATCCCGAACGCGCGGCCGCGTTCCTTCGCGTCGTCGGCGAACGTGACCGACAGCAGCGACAACGCCGCTGGTGCGAGCATCGCGGCGAACACGCCCTGGCGATCCGTGCGGCCAGCAGCATCCCGAAGTCCCCGGCGGCGCCGCCGAACGCCGACGCGACAGCGAATCCGCCGACGCCGATGAGGAACAGCCGCTTGCGTCCGAAGAAGTCCGACAGCCGACCGCCGAGCAGCAGGAGGCTCCCGAACGCGAGTGCGTACCCGGTCAGCACCCACTGCCGGTAGTCAGCGGGAAATCCCAAGTCGCGCTGGGCGGTCGGCAGTGCGATGTTCACGATGGTGGAGTCCAGGATGTCCATCAGCTGGGCGAGACCGAGGATGACGAGGGCCATCCACCGGTTCGGCCGCGGCCTCGGCGAAGCCCAGAGACGGCGGGATGGGGGCGTAGCAGGACAGCACCGTCAGTTCCGCTTGTGCGCCGCTGACGGCGGAGAACCCGAACACGCGGTCGCCGACGGCGGCATCGGTGACACCGTCGCCGAGTTCGTCGACGATGCCCGCCGCTTCGTGGCCCATGGTCTGCGGGAGCTCCTGGTCCAGCAGACCTTGACGCTTCGTCCAGTCGCTCGCGTTGATCCCGGCGGCGCGCACCGCGATCCGGATTTGACCGGGGCCCGGGCGCGGATCCGGAAGGTCCACGAGTTCGAGGACCTCCGGGTCCCCGAACCGGCTGAACTCGACTGCCTTCATGAGTCCTTCTTCTCTTGAACGGTTGCTGACCGAGCGCGGTGCCGCCAGGCGCCGTGCTTATCAAGGAAGTGACGCTGTTCGGCGGCGGCTTCCCGGTCTTCCGGGGTGTCGCCTCCGAATCCGCCGTGCGGCATGGCCTCGAAGACGTGCAGTTCGGCCTCCACACCGGCGCCGCGCAGGTCGCGGTGCATCCGGACGGTGTTGGAGAGGAACAGGTCGCGGGTGCCGCTGCGCAGGAAGGTGGGTGGGAAGCCGGACAGGTCACCGAGGAGCGGGGAGAGATACGGCTCCCGCAAATCAGCTCCTGCCGCGTAGAGGGCGTTCGTCGCTTGCAAGCTGCGGAGAACGTTGTCCACGCCGGCCAGGGTCTGGAAGGTGTCGCCCGCCTCGGTGAGGTCGACCTGCGGACTGTTGAGCACCAGGGCCGCGGGCATCGGCAGTCCGGCGTCTTTGGCGCGCAGCAGGAGGGCCGCGGCGATGTTCCCTCCCGCGGAGTCGCCTCCGACGAACACCCGCGACGGACCGCGGTCCCGCACCAGGCGCCGGTACACGGCGATCGCGTCGTCAAGTGCGGCAGGGTACGGATGCAGTGGTGGCAGCCGGTAGTCCAGGCCCCACGTGAGCATGCCTGTGGACAGTGCGGTCCTGGCTGTCGTCGCGCGGCACGCGTCCCCGCCGCCGACCAGGAGACCTCCGGGGTGCATCCAGAGCAAGACCGCCTCGTCCGCCTTCTCCTCGACTCCGTGGGGCCGCGCGGCGTACACGGTGGCGCCGTCCACGCCGAGATCCTCGACGCGGACCGGCAGTTCGGAGATCGGGAACCGCCGGACCGTGGATCGATTCGCCTGCTCGGCCATCGCCAGCCACGCCTCGGTGTCCCCGGCGGCCGGATAGGACAGCTCGCCGCCCTCGACGGCGAGCCAGGCCCGCGCCTGCTCACTGACCGTGGACGGAGCGGGAAACGTGCGCTCGCTCATGACTCGACCCCTCGATCGACGCGACTCGCTGGGGTGGCGTCGACAATGATGTTGCCCGGTGGTGGACCGAACATTAACCTAACTCACTAAATTTAGTCACACAAGAGAGGGGGGTGCATGCCCAGAACCAGCGAGCGCGGCGGCCCGCGGACGCGCGCACGGATCCTGGAGGTCGCGAACCGGTTGTTCTTCGAGCGCGGGTACGAAGCCGTCACCGTCGCCGAGATCGCGCGCGAGGCCGGCGTCTCGAGCGTGACGGTCTTCAACCACTTCCCGCGCAAGGAGGACCTCTTCATGGACCGCGCGGCCGACGCGGTCGACCTGCTGCGCTCGACCGTCCGTGACCGCGCACCGGGCGTCGACGTGCTGACGTCCTTGCGGGATAAGAGTTTCCGCCTCCTCGACGCTCGACACCCGCTCTCCGGTGTCGCCGACCGTTCCGTGCCCTTCTTCCGGACGGTCGCGGGATCACCCGCGCTCCTCGCGCGGGCGCGAGCCATCATGTTCGAACTTCAAGGGGCGCTGGCCGAGGAGTTCGATCGCGACCCGACCTTCGAGGGTGACGCGACATTGCTCGCCGCGTTCTTCATCGCCGGCTACAGCGCGATGCTGGTGGAGACCGCACGCCGCCGCATCGCAGGCGAACCGACGAACACCGTCGTGCAGGACCACCGCGTGCGCCTCGAGCGGCTGTTCACCGCGCTGCGCGACGGAGTCGGCCCCGCGGATGTCTACAACTGCCCCGCGGCGACCTCGTAAATGATCCCCAGGCCGTCCTCGTCGTCCCACTGCTCGCCGATCTCGACAAAGCCGTACTGCGATGCCAGCCGGTAGGAAGCCAGGTTGCCGGGGCTGATGGTGACCCGAACGGTGCGCACTCGTGGCTCGTCGGCGGCTCGGCGCAGCAGGGCTTCCAGCGCCGCGCGGGCGTAGCCGCGGCGCCGGTGCACCGGTTCGACGGCGTAGCCGATCTCCACCGTCCCCGACGGGTCGGGAGGCCCGTGGTAGCCGGCCCGGCCCACGGCCACCTGCCGCAGTTCGTCCCAGATGACGCCGGTGACCCATGCCGCGCCGGCCGGGTCTTCTTCCACTTGTCTGCTGCGCATCTGCCACACTCCGCGCCAGTCCGGGCCGGCGAAGTAAGCGGAGACGGGGACCGGACTGACCGCGTTCGCCGCCGCCAGGTCGCCACGTGCGAGAGCGTGGAATGCCGGACCGGTCAGGTGCACGATCCGAACCTTCGGCCTCAGGTGCTCGGTCATGAGGCAACCCTCGCAGACTGACCGGGCGGACGCCGTACGTTTCCCGGCGTCCGCAATTCGGAATGAGCGTACGCCCTGACGAACGACCGCTCTGCGGCATGACAGGACGGTGGAATGGAGCGGCTGTCGTGACAGTGCGATTCCTGAGTTGAGCTGTCGCTGATCGGCGACTGGCGAGTTAACTCAGTACGTCGAGTATCACAGGAACGGGATAGGAGATGTGTACTTCAGACGCAGGATCGGGTACGAATAGAACTTCTAGTGGGCAATAGGGCACTGCCAGTGGCCTCACGCCTATCTGAATCTGCTGTGATCTCATGTCATCATTCGTAAAATGCAGGATCTCCGCTACGGGGTCGCGAACAAGAGCGCCTTTGGGCCCGCGAACTTGTACCCGGACCCGTCCCAGCATGTTCTCGGACTCGTCGGTGATCTGGAGGACCACGGTGGATAACTTGCCTATGCGTAAGGGTTCGCTGAGGACCTTAGTGTTGAGCTTTATTCTTGATGCCTTGATGTGGCTCTGGTGCATCCTGAGATAAGCCTCATCGACGCCGAGCAAGATCGACAATTCGTCGAAGTCCGGGCTTTGAAGTCTTCTGGCCTGTACATACCGAGCGCATAACTTCGTAGTCTCATTACGCATCTGGCTAGCGACCTTGCGGATCTCATCCTCAATGAAATCCCTCTGCTCAAAGTTGACCAGCGAAAGCCCATGGAGGTCTAGAGGCCTAAGCATCCATGACACTTCTGACGAGGCCTTCAGTATCTCGTGAATACCTTGAGGTGCCATAACCATTCGATCCATGATCGCGACCGCGGGAAAGAGGGAGCAAAAACCTTTGTACGAAATCCGTATGAACTTGCCAACCTCCGGGTCTCTCGACCGCCCGCCTTCGTACCCCATGTAACACCAATAGCCCGATGAGTCGCTGATGACGATCCTGAAATCTGTTACTCGGATCATGGAGGCCCTCAGGCGGTCCAGATAGACGCGCAGGATCTTGTCCACTTCGGTTGGCGCATTCACCGTACCGTAATCGTTTTGTATGGCCACGTGGTCTACGTCGATGTGATCGAAAACCTCCCGCCTGAGGGTTCTCTCGATATGCTTACGTCGATCCTCGTCGCCCTTCAAGTAAAAGATTTCCGCCTTCATGATGATCCTCCCTGGTCAAACATATTACTCAGCAGGAGGGGCCTGAATCCCATTTCTTGCGCAAGGTTCCAGGTTTGGTCAATGAACTCTTGAGCCTTGTCGGGTACAGTCAGGTCCACGGGTTTTTCCTTGAGTTCGTCGTACAGTTGGAGAAATTTACCCGCAACATCTGACCACAGGTAATCCTTCTGTACGTATTCGCGACTGGCTTCACCCATTCGCTTCCGCAGGTCCGGGTCTGCGAGCAACGTTATTATCCATTGCGCCAGGCCCAACTCGTCCATCGGCTCGGCAAGGAATCCGTACTTTCCATGCCTGATGATCTCACGCAGTCCCCCCTCCCTACTGGCCACGACCGGGCGCCCACATGCTAGGCCTTCCAGGGCTGTCATGCCGAACGGCTCATAGATGCTCGGGACAACGACGATGGAAGCACGCTGATACAACTCAGCCAGTTCTCGTCCAGACTTCCATCCTATGAACTCTACGTTGGACAGTTCCAGGTTTGTGGCGAGCCGTCTCAGGAAGTCGCTCAGGCCGCCGTTCCCGACAATCTTCAATCCAACATTTGGGAACTTAACGCGAACATACTGGTACGCGCGTAGCAGATACTCTACGCCTTTCTGCTCGACCAGGCGACCGACGAAGAGCAGGTAGCCGTCTCCGTCAGGCCAATCGTCACAGGGGCGAAAGACGACTTGATCGACACCGTTCTTGATGATCACTGGCGGATGCCGTAGAGGCAGTCGTCGGCCCTCCAACTCTTCCAACATCGCCTTGCTATTGACGGTGACGCGGTCGGCGCAGACTAATCCGAGATTCTCGACCGAAGCGCACAGTGTACTATAGTTCGGCAAATGTAGATGCATGACGAGAGGTATGCCAAGTTCCCAGCGGCACTTGATGCCGGCGAGCACCGTCACCCAGTCATGGCAATGGATCACGTCTGGACGACTCTCCTTCGCTCTTCTAATGATCTCTCGCGATGCAAATTCGGCAAAAGCAAGCCAGGACGTGGGATTCGCATATGAGGTCTCGACCCTTGCCATCCCGTTCGGCTGCACACGGGAATCAAAATCCCAGTACTCCTGGTTGCCGGCACTCGGCAGCATCACTTCGACGTCGAGGTGCGCCCCAAGCGCCCTGGTCAGGTGCTCGACGTGCACACCGAGACCACCGAACACATGCGGTGGGTATTCAGACGACACATGGCAGACGCGCATGGTGTTAGCCGCGACGTCGTGACCCAGCCGCACGCGCAGGGCAGCAACCACGGCCGCCGGGTCGTCTTCCCAGCCGAGGTAGCTCATGTCGTTGATCATTGCCAGTTCGCCGCGGAATTGTTGCTGCTCCTCGGGAGTCCCGACAAAAATCGGTAATAACGTGTTCCCGGCGCTCGCGGCCTCATCGTTGAGGACGGCGAAGAACTCGCGTTTCGGCCAGGGCTTCCCCATGAAGGCCGCACTGATAATGACCAAGCAGAACTGCGATTCGCGCAGCCCATGGTTAACACGCTCAGTTATACTCTCGCCCCACTTGATTTCCGCCTCGTCGTACCAATAAGTGATATTCGCCCGATTAAATGCGTCGATGAGTGGCCGCACGACGGTGTTCTTATCCTCGCTCGCGTGGCAGATGAAGATGTCTTTCACGTAACGAATCCTACCGGTCCCTGGCCGAATCGCCGAACACGGCATCCATACAACCCAAGACAATCACTGGCCACATAGAGGACAAACAGCGGCCAAGCCGGCCCACTCTGGTCCAGCCAATCCGGACGGTTCGGGCACGACCGTCGCCAGACGAACCTACGCTCATCGGCATGACCGTGCGTTCCGGTGCCAGGGTGCGACGGCAACGGGCCGCCGCGCCGCGAGAGGGGCCCGGCCGTACCGACCGGATGGTATGTTGGCCCGGTGATCGACGTAGCGCGGCGGACCTGGCGATTCCTCGAGCCCTACCACGGAATGATCTATTTCGCCCCGGAAGCCGTTGCCGCGTATGGGGAACTCGGCCTGCGTGGCCGCGCCGGCTACTTCGCGTCGAGGTCGGCGGCTCTCGGTGCGGTTCCGGCGCCGGTCGTCGTCGCCACCTTCTACAACTTCAATCCGGGGCTCGTCGCCGAGTCGATCGCCGGTGCCTGGTCCGTGACCGACCCGGCCGCTGTCCGCGCCGCCCGCTACGCCGCGGCCGATGAGGCCTTGCGCGCCACGCTGGGCGAGGCGATCACCTCACCCGAGATGCGCCGAGCCGCCGCTCTCCTGCGTGCGGCCGCCGAGACAGTCATCGGCGACGTCACCGGCCGGCCCCTGTTCGCGGCCCACGCGGCCCTTCCGTGGCCCGCCGAGCCCCACCTGGTTCTGTGGCACGCGCAGACCCTGCTCCGGGAATACCGCGGCGACGCACACGTCGCCGCCCTGCTGACGGCCCGCCTGAGCGGCATCGAAGCCCTCGTCACCCACGCCGCCTCCGGTGCCGTCCCCGCCGAGACCCTGCGCACCTCCCGGGCGTGGTCCGAGGCCGACTGGAATGCGGCCGTCAGCGGCCTTCGCGCGCGGGGCTGGCTCACCGAAGACGCCGACCTGACGTTCACGCCCGACGGCGCGGCCCGCCGAGCGGAAATCGAGAAGGCGACCGACGAGAACAGCGTGACTCCCTACGCGCACATCGGCGAGTCCGCCTGCGCCGAACTGCAGGCGCTGGTGCGCCCATTCAGCCGGGCGCTCGTCGAGAAGTTCATGCCCTGGGCGCTTTCGAGGCAGTAGCGGGCGCGAAATGGGCGGCTCAGCGAAGCCGCGTGGCCAGCCAGTGGGCGATCGTGGCGAGCAGTTCGTCGTCCACCGGGGAGCGGAGCAGCCGGCGGTAGGCGAACACGGACGCCGGGCCGTCGGTGCGGCGCAGGATGTGGGTCAGGCCGGGAATCCGGTGGGTTTCGGCACCGTTCGGCACCAGGCGCGCGATCACGTCCAGGTCGTCCGGGTCGACCTGGGTGTCCTTGTCGCCGGTGACGGCCAGGACCGGAACCCGGATGCCGGCCAGGTCCGGGCGGGGGTCGTGGGCCAGTTGCTCGCGCCACCACCGGGCGTTGATCCGGACGCCGCCGATGCGGGCGGTGTCGGTGGTGGTGGCGGCCAGCCGGGTCAGCTGCCGGGCGGCGACGCGGCGCAGGACGGGCAGCAGCGGGCGGACGGGCCGGGGCAGCGCGTCGGCGAGCCGGGCGCCTTGCCAGCGGACAGCCTGGTCGCCCGGGCGGGCATAGCCGGCGACGAAGGCCGCGGCGGCGACGGGAGCGTGGGCGGCCAGCCACATCGCGTGCACGGCGCCTTCGCTGTGCCCGAGCACGCCCACGTCGTGCGGGCGGATGTCCGGGTGCTCACGCAGAGCGTGCAGGGCGGCCTCGGCGTCGGCCCGGTTGTCCAGGAATCCCACGGTGTGCCAATCGCCGGGTGTGGCGCCGGCGCCGCGGCGGTCGTAGCGCAGCGAGGCCAGGCCGTGCCGGGCGAGGGTGGTGGCCAGCGGGCGGCCGAGGTCCATGCGCACCCGGCCGGCGTTGGAGTCGCGGTCGACCTTTCCGGACCCGGGCAGGCAGAGCACGGCCGGGTGCGGGCCGGGGCCTGCGGGCAGCGTGAGCGTCGCGGCGAGGGCGAGGCCGTCGGCGGCCGGAACCGTCAGCTGCAGTTCCCGCAGATCGGCTGTGCCCGTGCTCGTGCCGGGGTACGTCATGTCCGCCTCCATTGGTATCAGTTTTGATATTAGTATCAGAGATGGGAGGATGCGTCCATGGCCACGCTCGACCTGCTGCTGCACCCCGTCCGGTTACGCATCCTGCGGACGTTCCTCGACGGCCACCCGGCCACGACGGCGCAGCTGCGCGAGCGGTTGCCGGACATCCCGCACGCGACCATGTACCGGCACGTCGCGGCCCTCGCGGGCGCAGGGGTGCTCGAGGTGCTCGACGAGAAACGCGTGCGCGGCACCATCGAACGCACCTACCGGCTGTCCTGGGACCGGGCCGAGATCGACACATCCGACCGGGCCGCCATGACGACCGACGACCACCGCAGGACGTTCACGGCGTTCGTCGGCGGCCTGCTGGCCGACTTCGATCGCTACCTGGCCCCCGAACCGACCGACCCCACGGCGGACGGCGTGACCTACCAGCAGGCCGCACTGTGGCTGACCGACGCCGAGATGACCGGACTGCTGACCGTGATCCGCGAAGCTGTCGCCGCTCGGATGGGGCAAGATCCCGGCGGGAACCGCACGCGCCGGATGATCAGCCTGGTGACGATGCCGGTGGACTGATCCTTCGGCGCGGATCGGCGGCTGTCACGAGTGGGACCGAGCGCGCGATCGGCGGCAGGGGCGACCGGCGGCCGCCTCAGCGCTGTCATCGACTTCGGTGAGCTCGGTGTGGACGATGCCACCTGGACGCGGTCGCGACTGGGCCCTGGCCACCGGGTTGAACGCCTATATCTCCTACGCCGCCGTCAACTCCCGCATCGCCGCGCAAACCACCCGCCAAATCACGCAGGCCCTCGCCGGCTGACCGACGCCTGGTGAGGCGACGTGGTCGCACTCTGGCCCTGGCCGGCCGCTCATTGACGTCCAGGCACTCGTGTGTTCTAGTGATGTAACTAGTTACTGAAACTAGTTACATCGATCAACTGGGAGGTCACGCATGGCGGCGCAGGTGGTAGTAGTCGGTGCTGGGGTCTACGGCGCCGCGGTCGCTTCGGAGCTGGCGCGGCGTGGCGCGCGGGTGACCGTGGTCGACTCGGGGGCGCCGGCGGGCGGCACGTCGGGTGCGACTTTCTCGTGGACCAACTCCAACGGCAAGGAACCACGGCCGTACCACGACCTCAGCGTGGCCGCGATGGAAGCGCACCGGAAGCTGGCCGCCGCGGTTCCCGGCAGCGATTGGTACCACGAGGGCGGGAACCTCGAATGGGCCGCGGACGCCGCCGAGCTCGAGCAGCTGCGCCGGAAGGTCGAATCGGTGACCGGCTACGGCTACGGCGCGCGCTGGCTCACGCGAGCGGAGGCGCTGCGGCTGGAACCGGACGTGAACCCGGACGCACTGCCCGGTGACGGCATCGCCTACTTCCCGGACGAAGGCTGGATCGAGCCGGCCCGGATGATCGGGCACCTGCTCGCCGGTCCCGGTGTCGACCGGGTCTGGAACGACGCCGTCACCGGCCTCGACGTCGCGGGCTCGCGAGTGCGCGCCGTGCGGCTGGCCTCCGGGCGTGCGCTTCCGGCGGACGCGGTCGTGAACTGTGCCGGGCCGGAAGCGGCCGGTGTCGCGGCGCTGGCCGGGCTGGACCTGCCCATGCGCAACACCCGCGGGGTGCTGATCCACACCTCCCCGGTGGCGGTCGCGGTCGGCCGGGTGATCCACGCCCCGCACGTGCACCTGCGGCCGGACGGCGCGGGCCGCCTGCTGCTGCACACGCACGAGGTGGACGGCGCTGTGCGCGTCTCGGACTCCGGCGAGACGAGCGTCGACGCCGCCGCCGTGGACGAGGTCGTCACCGCGGGGCGCGCACTGTACCCGGGGCTCGCCGCGGCGAGCGTCGAGAGCGTGCGCGTGGGCGTCCGGCCCATCCCCGGCGACGGCCTGCCCGTGCTGGGCCGCGCCGAACGTCTGCCGAACTTCCACTTCGCCGTCTCGCACAGCGGCGCGACGCTCAGCGTGCACGCCGGTGCGCTGGTCGCCGCGGAAGCGCTGGGCGAAGACCACTCCGCGGAATTGTCGGCCTTCCGCTTCGAGCGCTTCTGAAGGAGGATCTCTTGCGCACCAAGGTTTTGCACAGCTGCGACCTCGTCGACGGCACCGGCGGCCCGGTCCGGCCCCAGGTCGATGTCGTGGTCGAGGACGACACGATCCGGGAGATCGTCCCCACCCGCGCCGCCGAGGAGTACGGCCGGGTCGACGAGCTCTTCGAGGCCGCGGGCCTGCTGGCCCTGCCCGGCCTGATCAACAACCACACCCACGGCACCGCGTACGGCCCGTTGTTCCCCAGCGGCCACGAAGCGCTGCCTCCGGAGCAGGTGCGGGCGAACCTGGACCGGCACCTGCTGGAAGGCACCACGAGCGTGCTGTGCGTGGACGGTTTCGTCACCGCCGCTTCGGTGGCCGGCACCAACGACGACCACCCGGTGAACGTCCGGCCTGCCTCGTGCAACACGCCGGCCTGCCTGCACGCGGCGACCATCGCGGACGGCGGCGGCCTCACCGACGAGAGCCGGGCCTTCACCGCGGAGCGGGCCGTCGAGGCCGGCGCGGTTGCACTCGGCGAGATCGGCGCCGGGCACACGCTCGGCGGCGGTGGCGCCAGCTACCTGTACATCCCGGCCGAGGTCGCCCGGCGCACCGGGGTGACCATCACGCCCCGGCAGGCGGACGCGCTCAAGGTCGCGGTGCTGGGCCGCCACATCGCGGCGTCGTCGTTCGACCGGGACGCGGTCGAGCAGGCGCTGGAAACCGCCGGCCTGCGGGGCAAGATGCCGGTCGAGGAGATCCGTGAGCTCGTTTCGGAGATCATCCTGCCCGCCTTCGACGTCGCTCTCGACGGCCTTCGTGAGGCGGGGGAGTACGCGGCGCGGGCCGGCGTGCCGGTGCTGGTGCACAACGCGGCCGCGTCGATGACGCAGGTCGCGTCGGTCGCCCGCACCGGAGTGCCGCTGATCGCCGGACACTCGAACCACTCCAGCTTCGAGCTGCGAGAGGCGCTGCGGCACGCCGAGCAGCTCAAGGAACTGGGTGCGACCGTGGACGTCTCCACGCTGGACACGTTCGGCGCGCGGCGGCTGACCAGCGGCCCCGACCTGCTCTTCGCGATGTTCGAGGCCGGGCTCGTGGACACGATCTCCACCGACTACGCCGGCGGCTTCCACGACCCGATCCTGCTGGCCGTCGACCGGGCGGTCGAAGCGGGCGTGGTGACCTTGCCCGCCGCCATCGCGATGGCCACCGGCAACGTCGCCGCCGCCATCCCCGGCGTGGCGCCCCGCCGGGGCCGGGCCGCGCCGGGCATGATCGCCGATCTGGTGCTGACCGACCCGGCGGACCTGCCGCGCGTCCGGACCGTCATCATCGGTGGCCGGACGGTCGTGCGCGAAGGCGAGCGGGTCGCGGCATGACGGCGAGGCGGGAAGGGGCCGACGGTGAAGCGGACGACCATCGGGGATGTCGCGACGGCGGCCGGGGTGTCCGCGGCGACGGTGTCGCGCGTGCTCAACGGCGGCGCCGTCAAGGAGGACACCGCCACCCGGGTGTGGGACGCGGTGGCCCGCCTGGACTACACGCCGAACGCCCTCACCAAGAGCATCTTCGCCGGCCGGTCCAACACCATCGGCGTGATCATCGACGACCTGCGCAGCCCGTTCTACCTGGACCTGATGCGCGGGATCGACGAGGTCGCCGACGCCAACGGCAGCCTGGTCATGTTCGCCAACACCTTCCACCGGTCCGGCCACGAAGTCGCGCAGGTGCAGACGATGGACGAGCAGCGGGTCCGTGGCCTGGTGGTCACCACCGGCGACTCCACCGACGAGCGGACCCGCCGCATGGCCGCGGGCGGCACCCCGTGCGTGATCGTCGCCCGCCCGGCGCCGGAGGACCAGGCCAACCTGCACTCGGTCGCGCTGGACAACGTCGCGGCCGGCCGCCTGATGGCCGGCCACGTGCTCGCCTGCGGGCACCGGTCGGTGGCCGTCGTCGTCTCCGGTGGCCGGCCTTCCCAGCGCGACCGCACCGACGGATTGCGCCGAGGACTGGCCGAGAGCGGTGTCCGGCTGGCCGCGGACGCGGTGATCTCCATCGACCGCGACGAACGCGCCGACGCCGCGGTGGCGGCGCTGCTGGCGCGGCCGGAGCCGGTGGACGTGCTCGTCTGCCTGACCGGACGGCGCACGGTCGCCGTCCACTCGGCGCTCATCGCGCGTGGACTGTCCATTCCGGACGACATCGGCTTCGTGACGATGGACGACTTCGCCTGGGCTCCCGCCCTCGGCATCACCGTCGTCGCCCAGCCTTCCTACCGCATGGGGCAGAAAGCGGCCGAGCTCATCATCGGCAACCCCGGTGAGCCGGCTCGGCTGACCTTCCGGCCCGAACTCATCGCCCGTCGTTCTTGCGGCGAGAGGCGATAACCCGGGACCCCCCCGGGACCAGCGAATCGCACAGCGCGCCAGCACCCACCGGCGGCCGGCGGCCCGTGACTCGGGCCGCTCCGAACCGGCGTGCGGCCGCGCGGAAAAGGGGTCGACGATGCCCACTCTCAAGTCCAGCAACAGTTCCACGGGCCGTGCGCCGCGCCAGCTCACCGTGCGCGTCGGCGGCGCGGCCGGCCAGGTCATCGAGTGGTACGACTTCACCATCTACGGCTACTTCGCGGTGTTCCTGTCGCCGCACTTCTTCCCGGCGCACAGCGAAGTGGCCAGTCTGCTGGCCACCTTCGTCGGCCTGCTGTCGACGTTCGTCTCGCGTCCGCTCGGCGCGATCGTGGTCGGCCACTTCGCCGACCGGCTCGGCCGGCGCCGGATCCTGGCGGTCACGATCTTCGGCGCTTCCCTCTCGGCGGCGGTGATCGGCGTGCTGCCCTCGGCTTCTTCGATCGGCGTGGCCGCGCCGGTGCTGGTGGTGCTCTGCCGGTTGACGCAGGGCATCTTCACCGGCGGCGAGGTTCCCGCGGCCGGTTCACTGGTGCTCGAGCACGCGCCCGCCCGCCGCCGGGCCTTCTCGGCCAGCTGGGTGCAGGTGGGCGCGACGGCGGGCAGCATCCTGGCGTTGCTGGTGGCCACGCTGCTGTCCACGGTCCTGCCGCACGAAGCGCTGGCCGAGTGGGGCTGGCGCATCCCGTTCCTGATCGCGGCGCCGCTGGGCGCCGTCGGCTGGTTCGTGCGGGCCAAGCTCACCGAGACCCCGGAGTTCGAAAAGCTGGCCGAGCACGGCGAAGTGGCTCGGGCCCCGATCGTCGAACTGATGACGAACGCCCGCTACCTGGGCCAGATCCTGCGGTTGCTCGGCGTGTTCCTGTGCGGCAGTTTCTTCGCGTTCTACATCTTCCTGACCTACGTCCCCACGTACCTGCTCGGCCACGCACACCTCGGCGAGCGCGCCACCTTCGCCAGCGCGTTGATCGCGCAGTGCGTCATGATGTGCGTGATCCCGCTGGCAGGCCGGCTGGCGGACCGGGTCGGGCGCCGTCCGGTGCTCTTCGCCGCCCAGATCCTGTTCGTCGTGCTGTCGGTGCCGGTGTTCCTGCTGATGGGCCTCGGGACGTTCGGGTTCGTCCTGCTGGCTCAGCTGGCCATCGTGATCCCGATCGGGCTGCACCAGGCCGTGCAGATCCCGATCATGCTCGAGCTGCTGCCGACCCGGGTGCGGGTCAGCGGCGGCGGGCTGGCGTTCGGCATCGCGTCCGCGCTGTTCGGCGGCACCGCGCCGATCTTCGCGGTGTGGCTGGTCGGCCGCACCGGAACCGGGACCAGCGTGGCCATCGCCGTCGTGGTGGCCGCGCTGATCAGCATGGCCGCCACCCTCGTGACCGCCGAAACCGGTCACCGGGAACTGGCGGCTTAGCGTGGAGCGTCGCCGTAGTCGGCCGGGCGGGTGCGGAGCTTGGCCGCGATGCGGGCGAGGGCCTGCCAGTCGGTTTTCGTGAGGGGCTCGAGCACCAGTTCGCGGACCGAGCGCACGTGGACCGGTGCGGCGGTGACGAGGACTTCGTGGCCGGCGTCGGTGAGTGCGGCGAGGGTGTAGCGGCCGTCGCCGGGGTCGGGGGAGCGGGTGACCCAGCCGCGGTGCTCGAGGCGTTTGACCACATTGGACAGCCGGGAGAGCGAGCCGTTCGTCAGGTAGGCGAGCTCGCTCATCCGGATCCGGCGGCCCGGGGCCTCGGAGATCTGGCTGAGTGGTCCCCGACTACCACCACGTCGCCGTGGCCACCGGCGGTCGGCAGGTCCACATCGCCGGCCAGGTCGCGTGGGACGAGCACGGCACCCTGGTCGCGCCCGGCGACCTGACGGGACAGGTCGCGCAGGTGTACCGGAATGTCGCCAAGTCGCTCGCCGCGGCGGGTGCCACGTTCGCCGACGTCGTCCGCGTCACCTGGTACGCGGCCGGGTGGCGACGCGAGATGTACGACGCCTTCCGGGCGGGCGTCGAACAGGCGAGGGAAGAGCTGGGCATCACGACGACGCGCCACCCGCGGCGCTGATCGGCGTCGAGATCCTGTTCGACCCGGAGATCCTGATCGAAGCAGAGGTGACGGCCGTCGTGGGCCGGTGATCAGGGCGCCTCGGGACCTGCCTTGCCCGGCAACGAGAACTTCGCCGCGATCGACGGGGTCAGCGGGACGTCGAGACTCCCTTCGACGAGTTCCGTCCGCAGCCGGTTCGTGGCCTTCCAGCCGTCCAGGGCCCGGGCCGGGTCGGCCGCCGACACCGCCAAGAGCAGCGCGTCAACGAGAAGAAGCTGGCACACCAGGCCGCTGGGCAGCGAGTTCTCCGTGGACGGCGTCACGAGCACCGTGTCCACCCGGTCCGCGAAGTGGCTGGCCAGCATCTCGGTGATCAGCACGACCGGGCAGCCGATCCGCAAGGCTTCGCTGATCGCCACGTCGTGTTCGCGCACGTGGCGCAACGGCGCGACCAGCACCAGCGCGGAGTCCGGCCGCAGCTGGCCGAGCTCGTCGGCGAAGTTGTAGCCCGTCAGGCCGGTCACCGCCGCGATCCGGCCGATGCGGCGCAGGCCCAGGGCCAGTGAATCGGCTACCGGGAGCGCCGATCCGTAGCCGACGACCAGTGTGTTCGCCGCCGCGGCGAGGGTGGCGGCCGCCGCCTCGAACGTCTCCGAGGGGATCGACCGGGGGAGGGCCCGGACGAGCTCGGCCGCGTCCAGGCTGATCTTCGCCAGGAGCTGGCCGCCGTCGTCCGACCTGGTCAGGTGGTCGGCGAGGGTCCGCTCCGGGTCGCGGACCGGGTTGAGCACCGCCGCGGCCGCGCGGCGCAGCTCGCCGAGGCCGCCGAAGCCCAGCTGCTTGACCGTCCGGATGACCGTCGCGTCGCTGACCTCCGCGCGCCGGGCGATTTCCTGCGCCGAGAAGACCGACGCTTCGGCCGGGTGGCGGGCGAAGAAGTCGACCACCCGGATCCCGCCGGCGCTCAGCTGGTCACGGACCTGAGCGATGCGTTTCGTGAGGGTGGGTTCCATCTAGTCCCCACTAGACATTCTTGAATTCATGAAGTACACACTACATCACCCTGATGGGCGGAGGTAGTGACATGCCACGGACACCCCGGTTGCTCGCGGCGGTACTGGTCCCGATCCTGACCTTGACCGGCTGCGGGCTCGGCTCGGCGGGCGCCGCCGACCCCGCGCTCGTTGCCCGGCCCCACGGCCGCTGCGACCCGGCGATGACCGCGGCGCTGCCCGCGCCCGTCCGCCGGCGCGGCGCGTTCCAAGTGGCGATGGTGCCGGAGACGCCGCCGATGGCCTACTACGCCGAAGACGACGCGACGATCATCGGCTTCGACCGCGACCTGAGCCAGGCCATCGCCGACGTGTTCTGCGTCGGGACCGACCCGATCCCCACCAACATCGACGCGGTCGTGCCCGGGCTCGCCGCCGGGCGCTACGACCTGGTGCTCGCCTCGCTCAGCCCGACCGCGGAGCGCCGGAAGAAAGCCGATTTCGTCACCTACTACAACGGCGGGCAGGGTTTCCTGGCGAGCCACCGCACGAACTTCGCGGTGAACACCTACGCGGACCTGTGCGGCCGCGAGGTCGGCGTCGTGGTCGGGTCGGTCCAGCAAGGACAGCTGGACCAGGCGGCCGGCACCTGCGCCGAGGCCGGGCGGCCCGCCTGGCGGGTCAGCCTGTTCCCCAACGGCAACGCCGCGGTGCTCGCCCTGCGCAGCAGCCGAATCGACGTCCTGTACTTCTCCATCTCGCTCACGCAGTACGTCGCGAGCCGGTCGCCGGACCTGTTCCGGCTGGCCGGGCGGTACAAGCGGGCGATCGTGGCGCTGGGCCTCAAGCGGGACTCGCCGCTGACCGGCGCCGTCCACGAAGCCGTGCGCCGCCTGATGGCCGACGGCACCTACCGCACGATCCTGGACAAGTGGGGCCTCCAGGAGAACCACCTCGACGCCACGGAGATCCTGAAGGGACGGTCATGAGCATGGTTTCCCCCGACCTCGTGACGAAAGACGCGGCCCCGGCCCGCATCCTCGGCCGGAAGAAGTACGGCACGTGGATCGCCGGCGCGGTCGCCGCGGTGGTCGTCGCGCTGGTCCTCGTGTCCGCCGTCACGAACGAGAACTTCTCCTGGCCGGCGTTCGGGCACTACCTCTTCAGCCCGTCGCTCCTGCTCGGGCTGGGGCACACCGTCGAACTGGCGGTGATTTCGATGGCGCTGTCGATCGTCCTCGGGGTCGTCCTGGCCGTGATGCGCCAGTCGGCGAACAAGGTGCTGACGACGGCGGCGGGCGCGTACGTCTGGGTCTTCCGCGCGACTCCGCTGCTCGTTCTGCTGCTCCTGCTCTACAACCTGGCCGCGCTGTACCCGGAGCTCTCCCTCGGGCACCTGGTCGCGGTGGACACGAACACCGTCATCACGGTGGCGGGAGCCGCCATCATCGGGCTCACCCTGCACGAATCGGCGTACTGCGCGGAGATCTTCCGCGCCGGGCTGATCTCCGTGGGGCGTGGTCAGCGCGAAGCGGCCGAAGCACTGGGGATGCCGGGCTCGCTGGCGCTGCGCCGGATCATCATGCCGCAGGCCATGCGGGCGATCGTCCCGCCGTTGACCAACCAGTTCGTCAACGTGGTGAAGACGACGTCGATCGTCAGCGTCATCGCGATGCCGGAACTCCTCTACAGCGCCCAGATCATCTACGCGCGGACCTACGAGACGATTCCGCTGCTGCTGGTCGTGACGTTCTGGTACCTCGTCATCACCGCTCTGCTCACCGTCGCCCAGCGACGCATCGAACGGCACTTCAACCGCGGGGAGGCGGGCCTGTGACCACGTCGGCGATCGAGATCCGGAGTGTGCACAAGCTGTACGGCGCCCTGCACGTCCTCCACGACGTCGACCTGGTCGTCCGGCCCGGCGAGGTCGTCTGCCTGATCGGTCCTTCGGGATCCGGGAAGAGCACGTTGCTGCGGTGCATCAACAACCTGGAGAAGATCCAGGCGGGCTCGATCCTCGTGGACGGCGGCTTGGTCGGCTACCAGTGGGCCGGCCGCGACCTGCAGGAGACGACGCCGCGCCAAGCCCGCCGCGCCCGCCGGGACATCGGGATGGTGTTCCAGCAGTTCAACCTGTTCTCCCACTTCACGGTGCTGCAGAACCTGATCGAGGCGCCGGTCCGCGTCCTCGGCGTGCCGCGTCGCGAGGCCGTCGAGCGTGCCGACGAACTGCTGGCGAAAGTCGGGTTGTCCGACAAGCGCGCGAGCTACCCGGCGCAGTTGTCCGGCGGACAGCAGCAGCGCGTCGCCATCGCACGGGCCCTGTGCATGAAACCGAAGCTCATGCTGTTCGACGAACCGACCAGCGCGCTGGACCCCGAGCTGGTCGGCGAGGTCCTCGACGTCTTGCGCGACCTCGCCCGCGACGACCTGACCATGGTCATCGTCACGCACGAAATGGGGTTCGCCCGCCAGGTCGCGGACACGATCGTCTTCATGGACCAGGGCCGGATCGTCGAGCGGGGACCGGTGGGTCAGGTCCTCGACGCCCCGCGCGAAGACCGCACCCGCCGGTTCCTCGAGCGGGTCAGCTGAAAGGGAGGGATCGCACGTGCATTCCGTCGAGTACGCCGTCATCGGGGGTGGTGTCGTGGGCACCGCGACCGCGTGGAACCTCGCCGGCCGGGGCGCGGAAGTCGTTCTGCTGGAAGAGAACGAGCTCGCGTCCGGCGCGTCGGGCGGCCCCGGTCGCCGGGGAGTCCGCGCCGGCGGCCGGGACCTGAGGGAACTGCCGCTGGCGCGCCGCGCGATGGAGCTCTGGCCGGAGCTGGACCCGGCGCTCGGGGCGCCGACCGGCTACCGGCGCAACGGTCTCCTCAGCGTCTACGACGTCGAAGTCGCCGGGGTTTCGGGCTGGCAGAGCCTGCCCGCCCGGGCGCAAGCGCAGCGGGCGGCGGGAATCCCGTGTTCGGTCGTCGACCGCGAGGGGCTGGACGAACTGCAGCCGGGCCTCGCCGGCGACATCCGGGTCGCGTTGCTCACCCCCGACGACGGCACGGGCGACCACCCGGCGACGACGAGGGCGTTCGCCAAGGCCGCCGGCGAGCTGGGCGCGCGCATCCTCGAGCACACCGCGGTGCGCGGGCTGGTCCCGCACCCCGACGGCTCGGTCACGCTGCGCCTGGCCGAGGGCGACGAACTGCGCGTCACCCGCGGGGTGGTCCTCGCGGCCAACCGGGCGGTGCCGCGGCTGCTCGCGGACTCCTTCGGCCTGAGCCTGCCGGTGTGGGAGAAGGCCACCCAGGTCACGTTCGTCGCGCCACCACCGGGCTTTTCCCTGAACCACCAGGTCGGGCACACCCGGCGCTCGCTTTCGGTGAAGATGACCGACGAGGGACAGGTGATGCTGTCCGGCGGCCGGCCGGGCGGCTGGGACGCGCCGAGCGGCGTCGGCACGCCCGATCCGGAGGTCCTGCGGGCCAGCCTGGCCGACGCGGCTGCGACCATCCCGGCCCTGGCCGGCGCCGAGGTGCTCGCCGTCGACAACAGCCGGGCCGACACCAGCACCATCGACCTGATCCCGGTCATCGACACCGTGCCGGGCCACGGGACGGTGTTCGCCGGCACCGGCTGGAGCGGCCACGGCTTCGCGCTGGCCCCGGCGGTCGGTGAGGCGCTGGCGAACTGGGCCCTCGACGGGAAGCGCCCGGAAGTGTTGCGGCCCTTCACCTTCGACCGGCTGGGGGTGCGCCGCCGGGTAAGGCCCGGGTTAACCGCAGGCAAGAGGCGGGCTTAACCCGGACATTTCACCGGGCTTGCGCATGCCGGTCGTTCCCCGTTCGGTGAGCGTTCACCTTCATTGCCCGCTCCCAGTCATTTGCGGTCCCTAAGTTTCTGGCGTCAGCCACGAACGAAGGTAAAGGGACCCATGGACGCACCGCCGGCAGTGAGAGCGCGCGGGATCACCAAGTGCTTCGGTGACGTCGTCGCACTCGACGGCATCGATTTCGACGTGGCACCGGGACGGATCCACGGGCTGGTCGGCCCGAACGGCGCCGGCAAGACGACCCTGCTCGGCCTGCTGCTGAGCCTGGCCGTCGCGGACGAGGGCCGGCTCGAGATCCTCGGCGCGCCGGTCGGCAAAACCCTCGCCCGTGTCGCCGGGTTCGTCGACGGCCCCGGTCTCTACCCCTCGCTCACCGCCCGGCAGAACCTCGCCGCGCTGGCCGCCCTCCGCGGTGGCGACCGGCGGACCGCGAAGATCGACGACGTCCTCGGCGAGGTCGGCCTCACCGACGTCGCCGAGGATCGGGTGCGCGGCTTCTCCCTCGGCATGCGGCAGCGGCTCGGCCTCGCCGCGGCGCTGCTCACCGAGCCCCGCCTGCTGGTGCTCGACGAGCCGGCCAACGGCCTCGACCCGGCCGGCAAGAAGCACGTGCACGGCGTCCTCGAGCGGCTCGCCGCCGACGGCACCACCGTGGTGCTCTCGAGCCACCGGATGGACGACCTCGAAGCGCTGTGCTCCGAGGTCACCATCCTCGCCACCGGCCGCGTCGTCTTCACCGGCCCGCTGGGCAAGCTCTCCGCCGAAAACGGCGAACTCGGCTATCGGCTGCGGACGTCCGACCCGCGGGCCGCACGACCCCTGGTCACCGCCGCACCGGGGATCCGCCTCGCGGACGGCGACGACGACGCGTTCGTGGTGCGCGCACTGGCGCCGGCGCTCGACGAACTGGTGCTGCGGCTGGCGAAGGACGGCATCGCGGTGCGCGAGCTCGCGCCGGTCGTGTCCCCGCTGGAAGCCGCTTTCCTCGCCCTCACCGAACAGCCGGAGGCCACCCGATGACCGTCGTCGCCGAGGCCGCCCGGCCGGTTCCCGTGGCCCGCGGCTACCGCTTCGAACTCGTCAAGCTGTTCGCCGCCTGGCGCATCCGCCTGCTCGTCCTCGCCTGTTGGCTCGCTCCCGCGTTGTTCGTCGCCGTGGTGAGCGAGCAGAGTTCACTGCCCGTCGACACCCTCTTCGGCCGGTGGATGAACACCACCGGCTGGGCCGGGCCGCTGGTGATGCTCGGGTTCGCGGGCACGTACGCGCTTCCGCTGCTGACGTCGGTCGTCGCCGGCGACGTCTTCGCCTCCGAAGACCGGCTCGGCACCTGGCGCCACCTGCTGGTCGCGGTCCGGTCCACCCGGCGG
Source organism: Amycolatopsis sp. NPDC051061 (assembly GCF_040682935.1). NCBI lineage: Bacteria > Bacillati > Actinomycetota > Actinomycetes > Pseudonocardiales > Pseudonocardiaceae > Amycolatopsis > Amycolatopsis sp. NPDC051061. The sequence continues at coordinate 11,913 of NZ_JBFBBZ010000056.1, read as the reverse complement.
ATCTTCGTGGCGAAAGCGCTTGCCAGCCTCACCGTGATCCTGGTGCTGGTGGCGGGGATGGCTGTTTCCGGTGCGGTGGGCGGGGTGCTGGCCGCCGGGAACCGGCCGCTCGTCGGTCTCGACGGCCACCTCCTCACCTCGGGTGAGGCCGCCGTGCAGGTCCTGCTCGCCTGGGTCTGCGTGCTCGCCCCGACGCTGGCCCTCGGGGCGATCGGGCTGCTCGGCTCGGTCGTCTGGGGCCGCTCGCCGATGGGCTTGCTGCTGCCCGCCGTCGTCGCGCTCGTGCTGGCGCTCGCCCAGCTGCTGCCGCTGCCCGTCGCCGTCCGCCTCGCCTTGCCGAGCTACGCCTTCATCGCGTGGAACGGCCTGTTCACCGACCCGGCCCAGCTCGGGCCGCTGCTCATCGCGGTCGGCGTCGGCCTGGCGTGGGCCGTCGTCGCGACCGCGCTCGCCTACCTGCTCTTCGTGCGCCGCGACTTCACCAACCCGGCTCACGACGGCTCGGGCCGCCGCGCGCTCACCGTCGGTGTGCTGCCGCTGGCCGGCCTGCTCGCCGTCACGGCGGGGATCGTCGCCGTCGCCACGCCGGCCACCGGATCCGGGATCGACCAGGACAAGGTCCAGCGGTCGCTCGCCACCGCGTTCGCGCACCTCTACCGCCTGCAGGCCGGGCAGCTCAACCGGCCCGACGTGACCGAAGCGCAGCTGGCGGCCACGGCCGCCTGCACCAAGGGTGACGGCCTCGTCGAACCGGACGGCCCCGGCAACGACTGGCGCTGCGTCGTCTCCTGGCACCTGCCCGGGATCGCGGCGACGGGGTCGGCGATCTACCAGCTGGACCTCACCTCGGACGGGCGGTACGTCGCCGACGGCGACGGACCGAAGGAAGTGAACGGCTACTTCCAGGTGCGGTCCCCCGCGGGGGACCAACCCAACCCACTCTGGCAGTTCGACGGGAACGTCGAGCTGCTCTCCTCCACCCCGAAGGGATAACCCGATGCAGGTAACACGCCGCAGACGGCGTGTCGGGAAGGCTCGCCTTCCCGGTCACTTCAGCGGTCATCGGTTCCGCTACGCGACCGCCGGTTCCGCCACGCTCGTGCTGATCGCGACGGGCACCGGCGTCGGTGTCGCGTCGACCGCGCAGTTCGGCAAGGACCAGGTCGGCCAGGTCACCGAGAACGGCCAGGTCGTCTCCGCCGACCAGTACCTCAAGCCGATCGGCGACCGGCTGGTCGTGAACAACGGCAAGATCATGGCGTCCGCGGTCAGCCCCGACGGCGCCCACCTCGCCGCGCTGACGACCGACGGCGGGATCGCGCTCACCATCGTCGACCTGAAGAGCTGGAAGGTGCAGCAGCTCGTCGGCAACTCCGCGACGGCGAACCTGCGCATCCCCGGCAACGACGTCGGTCAAGAAGGACCGACGTACTCCCCGGACGGCAAGGCGCTGTGGCTGGCGCAGACCGACGGCTACACCAGGTTCACGGTGAACCCGGACGGGACCGTCGCCGCGCCGGCGTCGGTCAAGATCCCCGCGGACGGCGCGAAGCACGCGCTGGTGGCCCAGGCCGTGTTCTCGCCCGACGGTACGACCGTGTACTCGGCGGTCAACGGCCAGAACCGCGTGGTCGCCCTCGACGCGGCGACCGGCGCCATCAAGCAGAGCTGGGCCGTCGGCAACGCGCCGCGCGACCTCGTCCGCGCCGGCAACAAGCTGTACGTCAGCGACGAAGGCGGGCGCGCGGCGCGGCCCGGCGAGCCGACGCTGAACTCCTACAACACGCAGGTGCCGGCCAGCCCGGTCACCGGGGCCACCACCAGCGGCACGGTCAGCGTCATCGACCTGGCGAACGCGGCCGCCGCACCGAAGAGCATCGACGTCGGCCTGCACCCGACCGCGGTGTACTTCAAGAACGGTGCGGTGTTCGTCACGAACACCGCGAGCAACACCGTTTCCGTCATCGACACCGGCCGCGACAAGGTCGTCCAGACCATCGCGACCCAGCCGTGGCCGCAGGCCTCGGTCGGGTACGAGCCCGACGGCGTCACGCTCACCGACGACGGCCACCTGCTGGTGACGCTCGGCCGCGCCAACGCGGTCGCCGTCTACCGCTACCAGCGGGCGCAGGAGCCGGTGAGCTACGTCGGCCTGCTGCCGACCGACTACTTCCCGACCGCGATCACCACCGTCGGCAAGGACGTCGTGGTCTCCAACACCCGCGGCATCGACGCCCTGCGCCCGACGACGGCGGCCGGGCACGGCACGCACGACACGACGTCGAGCGTGCAGAAGTTCCGGCTGCCGGACGACCGCGCGATCCGCGGCTACACCGGCCAGGTCTTCAAGCAGAACGGCTGGACGGACGACTCGGTGCAGGTGGCGCACGACAACGGCCACCGGAGCCCGGTCCCGGTGCCGGCGCGGCTCGGCGACCCGTCGACGATCAAGCACGTCTTCCTGCTGGTCAAGGAGAACCGCACCTACGACCAGGTCTTCGGTGACGACGCGCGCGGCAACGGCGACCCGGCCGTAACGCAGTTCGGCGAGAACGTGACGCCGAACCAGCACGCGCTGGAGCAGCAGTTCGGGTTGTACGACAACACCTACGACATCGGCACGAACTCCGCCGAGGGCCACAACTGGCTGATGCAGGCCGACAACCCGGAGTACACCGAGTCGTCGGCGGGGGAGTACCTGCGCAGCTACGACACCGAGGACGACGCGCTCGGCCACCAGAGCTCCGGGTTCCTGTGGACCGGCGCGCAGGCAGCCGGGAAGTCGGTGCGGGACTTCGGCGAGTTCCAGCAGTTCCTGACCAAGCCCGCCGGGGCGAGCTGGCAGAACCTGTACTGCGACGCCAAGAACATGGCGGCGACCGGCGAGCCTTCGGCGTATCCGCTGGTGTCGTCGTCGCCGATCCCGTCGCTGAACGACGTGTCGGTGCCGGGCTTCCCGAAGTTCGACACGGCGGTGCCGGACCAGTACCGCTACCAGATCTGGAAGGACGACTTCGAGAAGCACGGGCCGGCCAACCTGAACATGTTCTGGCTGTCCAGCGACCACACCGGCGGCCCGCCGAACGCGGCCGCCCAGGTCGCCGACAACGACCTCGCCGTCGGCAAGATCGTCGACGAGATCTCGCACAGCCAGTACTGGAAGGACTCGGCCATCTTCGTCGTCGAGGACGATTCCCAGGCCGGGCTCGACCACGTCGACGGCCACCGGGCGCCGGTGCAGATCATCAGCCCGTACGCCCAGCACGGCGTCGTCGACAGCCACTACTACTCGCAGATCACGATGATCCGGACGATCGAGCAGATCCTCGGGGTCAAGCCGATGAACCAGAAGGACAGCGCGGCGACGCCGATGAGTGCGGCCTTCACCCGGAAGCCGGACTACACGCCGTTCACCGCGGTGCCGAACCGCACGTCGCTGACGGCGGGCCTGGCGACCCAGCCGGCCTGCGGCCCGGACACCCCGGCCCCGCCCGACCCCGCTGCGGCGCCGGTGCCGTCGTCGGCGGTGCCGGCGGACAAGGAGCAGGTGGCGGCGCAGTGGCAGGAGTGGACGACGCACCAGCGGCTGACCGGCCCGAACGCGGTCGCCGACTACGCCAACCCCGCGCAGATGAACCACTTCACGTGGTACCAGACGCACGGCTGGCAGCAGCCCTACCCGGGGGAGAACCAGGTGTTCGCCCCGGACTGGGTGCCGGGCGCGTACCTCCCGTCGGCCGAATCCGACGGCTGATCCAGCGCGGGTGAAGGCTCCTGGCCGGCGGCGACGCCGGCCAGGAGCCTTTCGCTGTCCGGACCGGCCCCTGGAACGGGGAACCGGTTACCCACGACGACTTCCGGTTTCGCGATCCCACAGCAGTTCGGTCAGCCGCGTGATCGCCTTGTCCCGGTGCCGCCGATAGGTGTTGAACGACAGGTGCAGCGAATCCGCGACAACCTCCTGAACACCGGTCGGGCGCAGGAACGTGCGATCGATCAGCACTCGGAGATCGGGCTTCAGCGCGGCAACGGTTTCGTCGAGCAGCTCCCGCAAGGTTTCGACCAGATCGCGGTCGGCTCGTCCGTGCTGCCGGACCATGCGGGACCGCACCAGCGGGTTCGACCGCAGGAGTTCCGGTGTGTGCAAGGTGCGCAGGGCGGCGCGGACGGCGTCGGTGAACTCCGGCTGGGACAGCACCGCTTCGCCGAGGGCCTGCCCGGCGGGCCGCGTCGGGGCCCCCAGCTGACGGGCGTGCAGCAGATCCGTGTATCCCGCGATGCCGGTTCGGCGCCAGTCGTGCGCGAACACCGGGTACCGCGACCCGCCGATGGTGTAGCCGGCTTCGTCAGCGGCCCAGAAGTCGAGAGATTCCATCGAGGGTGTCCAGAGCCCCCCGTCGTCGAACGCGCCCACGAAGCTCCACGCCGTGTCGTCGCCGATCAGGAGGATGTCCAGCATCTGCCACGCGACGAACAGCGTCAGCGACGGTGACGGGCGCTGGCCGTGGTCGCGGTCGAGGAAGAAGCGCCAGGCGCGGATCCGTTCGCCGGCGCGGGGCGGCCCGTGCTTCGAGGCGTACTCCCACATCGCGTCCGTGCCCGGGTCGGCGCCGACGTCGGCCTCGGTCAAGTCCAGGCGCGCGCCGTAACCGTGCGGTTCGCCGGTCGCGGTGCGGAAGACCCGGAAGGCTTCGGGTCGGCGCTCCATCCAGTACGCCACCAGCTCGGCCTGCTCGTGGCCCTGCCACTCGGCGGTCATGGCGACGATCGGCGACCGGTCACCCTCGTGCAGATCGTCGGCGTACGCCTGCATCGTCGGTGGCAGCGACGCCAGCGCGGCGTGCGGAGAACGGGTGCCGTTCAGCACGACGGTGAGCACCGTCAGATCCAGCCGTTCCCGTTCGCTCGTCATCGCCCGGACCTGGTCGTGGAACACGGCGAGTTTCCTGCGGTACAGGTCGGCGTAGCGGGCGGGGTCACGCCAGCGCAGGTCGGTGGTGATGGCGTCGCGGACCACGTCGTGCGGATAAAGCCCGTACGGGGACTCCTCGATGAACGCTTGCGTCCGCAGCCAGGCGAACAGCTCACCGGCGTCGCCGCCGGCCATCGAGCGCAGCAGGTCCTCGGTCGTGACGAGCAGCAGCGCACACACTTCCAGCGCCGCGCGATGGCGGGTGCTCGGCACTTCGTCGAGCAGCTGCGCCAGCAACGCGCCCACCCCGCCGGGCAGGTCCGACAGGGTTCGCGGCGCGGCGCCGCGGCGCACGGCATCCACCATCAGCGACAGGGTGAGCGGGTGGCCGCGGCTGATCTTCAGCAGCCGGTCGTGCAGGTCCTCGGGGACGTCCTGAGCGATCAGGTAGGCGAGCCCCTCCCGCGGCGACAGGTTGCCGAGCGCGACGACCCGCGTCAGTTCCCGCCAGGCCGGGTCCGCGCGCCACCGCGGTCCGGGCCCTCGCCGCCCGGCGATCACCACCAGGCAGGACGCCGGAAGGGACGGCAGGTAGTGCTCGCGGATCCAGTCGTCGATCGGTTCCAGCAGTTCGTACGTGTCGATCAACAGCACCGCGGGCGCGCCGCCGGACGGGGCAGGCAGGGCTCCCCGCCCGAGGGTCAGGTGCCGGGCATCGACCCGAACCGGATCGAGGCCCTTCTCGGTGGCTATGCCGGCGAACGCGTCGAGCAGCGCGCTCTTGCCCACTCCGCCGGCCCCGTGCACGAAGAGCACGCCGGGAGCGCCGAGTGCGTCCCGGAAGACGGCGATTTCCTCGTCCCGACCGGTGAAAGACCGCCGACGCAGCTCCCGCACGGTGTGTCCGAGTGAAGTCATGCACCCGACTGTATCCATCGGTGCCCGTCCGGACGGGCACCAGATGGGCACCGGATGGGCTTCCGGTCGCGGGCCGGTTCGGTGACGATCCCGGCTGACGGATCTCCCGGACGAAAGGACCATCATGGACTTCGACCCCGCCGACTTCCCGAGCAACTGGGGGCGCTGGGGCGACACCGATCAGCTCGGCACCGTCAACCTGATCACCGCGGAGGCCCGCGCGCGCGGCGTCGCCCAGGCACGTACGGGATCGGCGGTCTCGCTGGCCCGCAAGACCCCGGCCGCGCCGCTGATGGGCGGGCCGATGGCCGCCCTGCGGGCGGACACCACGGGCGTGCAGACCATCATGTCGTTCACCGGCTCGCCGCCACTGGCGATGGCCGAGCTGATGCTCGTCACGACGCACCACCCCGAGGTCACGCACCTGGACGCGCTGTCACACATGGTCGTGGACGGGCAGGTCTACCCCGGGATCGCGCAGGCGGAGAGCTCCGGACCCGCGGGCGTGACCCACGGCGCCGCGGACGTGTTCGCCGGCGGGATCGTGACCCGCGGCGTGCTGCTCGATCTGGCTCCGGACGGCAAACTGCCCGACGGGCACGCGGTCACGGCCGACGACCTGGAGGCCGCGGCGACGCGGGCGGACGTCGTGGTGCAGCCGGGTGACGCCCTGGTGGTGCGGGCGGGCTGGGACCGGGTTCCCGATCACGGCCGGGCCCTGCCGGGGATGACCTCGGGAGCGGTCCGGTGGATGCACGACCGCGGAATCGCGATCTACGCCGGGGACATCGGTGATGCGTCTCCGCCGCTGAAGGGCGATTTTCCCGGTGCGCTGCACCGGTTGGGACTCGGCCGTCTCGGCCTGGTGCTGATCGACGGCGCCCGCGGCGAGGAACTCGTCGCGGTTTGCCGGGAGCAGGGCCGTCACACGTTCCTGTTCGTGGCCGCGGTGCCCCGCATCCTCGGCACCACCGGCCTGCCGGTGAACCCGCTCGCCATCTTCTGAAAGGAATGACTTTGACGAACACCCTTCTCCGCGGCATCGGCGTCGTGACCCTGGGCGCGGCGATGACGCTGTCCGCGCAGACGGTGGCCTCGGCCGGTTCACCTGCCTTCCAGGAATGCCGGGGCGTGACCGTCGACAAGACCGCGCCGGTGGTCAGCCGGGCCGGCGTGCTCATCAAGGCGCCGCTCGCGGAAATCTGGCGTCGGCACACGGACATCGACCACTGGCAGAGCTGGATCCCGGAGATCGCCCCGGCCCACAAGGAGACGCCGGGGCCGCTGCGGCCGGGCTCGGTGTTCTCCTGGTCGCCCCAGAACATGCACGTCGAATCGACGATCAAGACCGTCGAGTCGGTGCGCTGCACCGCGTGGGGCGCTCTCGTGAACGGCATCACCGGCGTGCACCTCTGGACGTTCGAGCCGGCCAGGGGCGGTGTCTTGGCGACCACCGAAGAGTCCTGGGCGGGGCCGCCGGTCGAAGCCGATGTCCCCGGCAATCAGCAGGCCCTCGACCAGGGCCTCGCCGACTGGGTGCACCGGCTGCGGGACACCGCCGAGGCGCGGTCCGGCTGTTCCTGATCGCCGGGGGCGTTCTCACAGGTGCGCCGGACCGAAAAGCCGCGACGATTACCCACTACTGCCCGGTAGAAACCCCAGAGCAGAAAAGAAAAAAAGAATGCCGCATCCCCCAATCCGGTGACGATCTCGTGGCGAAAGCCCACTGACGGGTGAAATTCGCACTCGAAGGGAGGTGAGATGGATGAATTCTTCCCAGTTCGAGGACGAGCGAGACGTCGGGCGCTCGGCGTTGGCGCGAGTGCTCCTGGTCGCCGGCGCTCTGGTGGGGTTCGCGGTCCTGGCGGTGCTGAAGTCGGGCACCGCGAACGCCGCCGAGAGGTCGTCGCCGGAGCACCCGGACCGGCCCGGTCTGCTGTCCGCGGCCGAACAGCCGCTGCGGGCCGCGGTCCAGCGGGCCGACCCGCTGGTGCGGCCGGTGACCGACGTCGTGCACACGGCGTCGTCGCGGGTCGCGCCGGTGGTCACGCCGGTGACCGACCTGGTGGAGCCGGTGCTGGCACCGGTGACGCGGGCGGTCGTGAAGGCGGTCGCGCCGGTGCTGTCGGTGGTGCGTCCGGTGACCGAGCCGGTGCTCCGGCCGGTTCTGCACGCGGTCGCTCCGGTGACCGAGCCGGTCGTGCGCGCGGTGGGGGCCGATTCCGCGGTCGAGGCCGTCGCCGGAAAGACGACGACTCCACCGGACGATGTCCGGCCCGCTCCGGCGCAGCCGGGGGCGACCGGTCGGTCCGAGGCGCCCTTTACAGCGCCGGAGCGTGCTACGTCCTCCGCGGCTTCCGGGTCGCCCGCGAGCGTTCGGCCCGACCGCGAAACGGCAAGCCGGATGTCCGGCCCGGACGGTGGTGGCACCACGCCACCGGCGCCCGCCGCACCTGCGGCGAGCGGCTCCATGTCGGCGGGATCGGCCGGGCAGCACGGCGGCGAGTACGCCGTGACCGGGTCCGGTTCGACCGTGCCGGGCACGGACCGCACCCGGCGGGCTCCGCCGGGCGGGCACGCGTCGTTGTACTGGCTGGTCTTCTACGGAAACGACCATCCGAGCTGACGCACCCTTTCCACCCTCGAAATCCACAATGGACAGAGAGCAGGAAAGGGAAGTCATGCACAAGTACGTACGACGCGGCCTGACCGCCGCGTTCATCTCCGGCGGGTTCGTCCTGCTGGGCGGCGCGGTGGCCAGTGCGGACACCGGCGACTCGGGCCCGCTGGGCGGGCTCGGAAACACGCTGCACTCCGTGGTCTCCGGCGTTTCGGCCGGCGGCAACGGCGGTGACTCCGGTGCCGGCGGGAACGCGAACAGCGGCAACAACGCTGTCAGCGGGAACTCCGGCACCTCGGGCAACTCCGGGGCCACCGGGCACAACAGCGCCTACGGCGTCTGTGTCCTGGCCAAGTGCAGCACCTCGGTGTCCTCGGGCAACTCCGGGAACACGGGCGCGACCGGCTCGACCGGGAACGCCTCGAACACCAGCACCACCACCGGTGGCCACTCCGGGAACGCCGGCAACGGCGGCTCCGGGACGTCGGCGGCGTCCGGCACGAACACCGCGGACTCGCGGGGCGCCCGCGGCGTCCTGGGCTCGGTGACCGGCACCGCGAAGGGCGGCAACGGTGGCAACTCCGGCGACGCCGGGAACGCCACCAGCGGCAACACCGCCGTCAGCGGGAACTCGGGCAACTCCGGGAACTCGGGCTCGACCGGCGGCAACAGCGCCTACGGCCTGTGCGTGCTGGCGCGTTGCGACACCACGGTGACCTCGGGGAACTCCGGGGACACCGGCGCCACCGGTTCGACCGGCGACGCGACGAACACCAGCAGCACCACCGGCGGGAACTCCGGCTGGGCGGGCAACGGTGGCGACGCCACCGTCGTGAGCACGGGCCAGAACTCCGCCACGAACGACAACGGTGGGCACAGCTGGGGCTGGAACCGGCACGAGCAGGGCGTTCTGGGTGTCGTGACCGGCGCCGCCAAGGGCGGTAACGGTGGCAACTCCGGCGATGCCGGGAGCGCCACCAGCAAGAACACCGCGGTGAGCGGAAAGTCCGGCAACTCGGGCGACTCGGGCTCGACCGGCGGCAACACCGCCGTCACGTCGACCCGCGGGCACGAGCAGCAGGGCCGTCACCACCGCGGCTGGAAGCACGACGAGGGCACGAAGTCGGCCACCACGGTGACTTCGGGCGACTCGGGTGCCACGGGTGCCACCGGCTGGACCGGTGACGCGTGGAACACCAGCAGCACCACCGGCGGGAACTCCGGCTGGGCGGGCAACGGTGGCGACGCCACCATGATCGCCTCGGGCTGGAACACCGCCGCGCACACCCCGCACACCGTCTGACGGTCAGCGGACGAGCGGGGCACCGGAGGAATCCGGTGCCCCGCTCCTTTGGTGCGTGGCGGATCACGCCTGCGGGCGACGACGGGCCTTGACGCCGGGCCAGTCCGTCCCGCGTATCACCCGCACGGAGGAGAGTGGGGCCATCGCCGTCCACAGTGGATCGGGTGAGCGATGTCACCTTTCGAGGGATGGCGATACGGGAAACGCGCCCGGACCAATACGGTGACCGCGCCGTCTCGAACGCTCGTTATGACCGCTACCCAGCTCGACGTCCCGGAAACTCCGTCAGCGCCGCCGCGCGTCCGGCTGCGATTCTTCGCGGCCGCGTTCACCGGCATCCTGGCGCTGGTCGCCGCGCTGGCGGCCGGGCACCTGGTGGCGGGGTTCATCAGCGTCAACGCCTCGCCCTACCTTGCTGTGGGCAACGGCGCGATCGACCTGACGCCGGTGGAGCTGAAGAACTTCGCCGTCCGCACCTTCGGCACCTACGACAAGCTGGTGCTGCTGGGCAGCATGGCCGTGGTCATGCTGGGCGTCGCCGCGCTCGCGGGAGTCCTGTCGCGGCGGTCGCCGGTCCCGGGCGCCGTGCTGATCGGCCTGTTCGGCCTGGTCGGTGCCTTCGCCGTGTTCGAGCGCCCCGACCTGACCGCGGTGGCGCTGCTCGCGCCGATCGCCAGCCTGGTCGTGGGGATCGCCGTTTTCCTCCTCCTGCACCGGATCGCGCCCCGCGTGTGGCGGGAAGCCGGTTCCGGCGAGAAGACCGGGACGTCGCGGCGGGCGTTCCTGCTGGGCGGCGCCGGGGTCGTCGTCGGCGCCGGCGCGGCCGGGCTCGGCGGTCAGCTGATCGGCTCGTCGAGGGACGCCACGGCGTCCCGGGAGGCGGTCGGCAAGCTCGTTCCGGCCCGGACCGCCCCGATGATCCCGGCGGACGCCGACTTCGCCAAGCTCGGCACTCCGCCGTTCGTGACGCCGAACGACAAGTTCTACCGCGTGGACACGGCGTTGTCGGTGCCGCAGCTGCGCACCGAGGACTGGAGCCTGCGGCTGCACGGCATGGTGGACCGCGAAATCCGCTACAGCTACGGCGACATCCGCAACCGGCCGCTGGTCGAGCGGACGGTGACGATGACCTGCGTGTCCAACGAAGTCGGTGGCGACTACGTCTCGACGTCCAACTTCGTCGGCGTGGACCTGGCCGACCTGCTCGCCGAAGCCGGCGTCAAACCCGGTGCCGAGCAGCTGTTCTGCACGAGCGTCGACGGCTGGACGTCCGGGACACCGGTCGCCGCGGCCCAGGACCGCGGCCGCGGCGCGATGCTCGCGATCGGGATGAACGGCGAGCCGCTGCCGCTGGAGCACGGCTTCCCGGCCCGGCTGGTCACGCCCGGGCTCTACGGGTACGTGTCGGCGACGAAGTGGGTCGTCGACATCGAGGTCACGACGTGGGCTGCCCGGCAGGCCTACTGGCTCAAGCGCAGCTGGGCCCGCGAGGCCCCGATCAAGACCGAGTCGCGGATCGATTCGCACCGCGGTTTCGCCAACGTGCCCGCGGGGAAGGTGCGCGTGGTCGGTGTCGCCTGGGCGCAGCACACCGGGATCGAGAAGGTCGAGGTCCGCGTCGACCAGGGGCCGTGGCGGGAAACCACCCTGTCGCAGGAGGTCAACCTCGACACCTGGCGGATGTGGTGGGCCGAGGTCGACCTGTCCGCCGGGGTGCACCAGGTGTTCTGCCGCGCCACCGACAAGTCCGGTTACACCCAGACCGACATGCGCGCGGGCACGGTGCCCGACGGCGCGACCGGCTGGCACAACGTCACGTTCACCGCCGCCTGAGAAATCTTTCGCGAACGACCAATCCGTTCCGGGACAGGCCCCGAATAACCAGCAGTCAAAGAGTTCCCCGCAAGGGAATAGCCGCTTTCATTCACCTCATGGAGTGATTTTCGTGCGTAAGCTTCGTATTGCCGGAATCGGTCTCACCGCGGCCGCCGCGCTCACCCTGACCGCGTGTGGCAGCAGCGACAACGCTTCCTCCGGGAGCTCCAGCGCCCCCGCCCCGTCGTCCTCGATGGCCGCACCGTCGTCCAGCGCCGACTCGGGTGCGTCGAACGGCATGACCACCAACGCCGACGTCTTCGGTCCCGCGTGCGGCCAGCTGCC
>NZ_JBFBBZ010000055.1:46126-62239 GCF_040682935.1 Amycolatopsis sp. NPDC051061 | reverse complement strand
AGATGTCGCAATCCACACCGAACCCGGAGGCCCTCCCTCACGCCAAGATCATCCGATCACGTGTCGCCCCGTACCCAACCTCCGTGGTCAATACACCTAGCCGTCCCAGACGGAAGCGCCCTGCTTCAGCACCTCGACGTCCGACTCCGATGACGCCGGCCACAGCTCCACCACGTACCGGTAATGCTCCCCGTACTCGTGGTCGTTCCAGTCGACCGGCGGCGGGCCGGCCGGCACGTACGACACCCTCGCCCGGTAAAGCCCCGGCAGCACCCCCAGCAATTTTTCCTGCGAGGGATAGTCCGCGGGCCCGGAAACCACGATCTTCCCGCTGGGAACCGGAAGATCCGCTTCCACGACGTGCTCCGCGTCGGCGGCCACGGGCGGTGCCGAAGGGAACGTCGTCACCGACGACTCCACCAGGTCCGACCGGGCCGTGGCGATCGCGATGCCGCCCGGCTCCGGCCCGATCCGGTGCGACTCCACCGCGAGCGCCGTCCAGCCGCTGCCGTCCAGGCGGGAAGCGGAGTCGCGCAACGAGAACTGCCGCTGGTCGGCGTGGACTACCAAATGCACACCAACCACCCTAGCCAGGACCCGCCCCGAAATGGTATCGACGCCGGGTTTAGCGTTGACGCCATGACCACTGCTTCCGTCGACGTCGACACGGCCCGCCGCGACTACGCGGCCCTGGTCGACCGCGGCCTCTCCCTCGACATCACCCGCGGCAAGCCCTCCCCGGAGCAGCTCGACCTCGCGAACGGCCTGCTGACCCTCCCCGGCGGCGGCACCTTCAAGGCCGAGGACGGAACCGACGTCCGCAACTACGGCGGCCTCAAGGGCCTGCCGGAGCTGCGCCGCATCTTCGCGGGCGCCCTGCAGGTCCCGGCCGGGCAGTTGCTCGCCGCCGGCAACTCCAGCCTCGAGCTCATGCACGACGCCGTCGTCCAGGCGCTGCTGTCGAAGCTGCCCGGCGCCGAGCGCCGCTGGGCCGACGAGCCGACCCTGAAGTTCCTCGCCCCCGTCCCGGGCTACGACCGCCACTTCGCGCTCACCGAGCGCTTCGGCATCGAGCTGGTCCCGGTCGCGATGACCGCCGAGGGCCCGGACATGGACGCCGTCGAGACGCTGGTCGCCGAGGACCCCGCCATCAAGGGCATCTGGTGCGTGCCGAAGTACAGCAACCCGACCGGCGTCACGTTCAGTGACGACGTCGTCCGGCGGCTCGCCACCATGACCACCGCGGCGCCCGACTTCCGGATCTTCTGGGACAACGCCTACGCCGTGCACCACCTGACCGACGACGAGCCGGCGCTGGCCGACGTCCTCGCGCTGGCCACCGAGGCCGGGAACGCCGACCGCGTCTTCGTCTTCGGCTCGACCTCGAAGATCACCCACGCCGGCTCGGGCGTCGGCTTCTTCGGCGCGTCCGAGGCCAACCTCGCCTGGTGGGTCGGCAACATCGGCAAGCGCACCATCGGCCCGGACAAGGTCAACCAGCTGCGGCACGCCCACTTCCTCAAGGACGAGGACGGCGTCCGCGCGCACATGCGCAAGCACGCCGAGATCATCGGCCCGAAGTTCGCGGCCGTCGACCGGATCCTCACCGAAGAACTCTCGGACCTGGCCTCCTGGACCAAGCCGACCGGCGGGTACTTCGTGTCGCTGACCGTGCCCGAAGGCACCGCGAAGGAGGTCGTGCGGCTGGCGAAGGAGGCCGGCGTCGCGCTGACCCCGGCCGGGGCGACCCACCCGCACGGCGACGACCCGGCCGACGCGGTCATCCGCATCGCGCCGACCTTCCCGGTGCTCGCCGACGTCGAGGAGGCCGTCCGCGCGCTCGCCGTGTGCGTCCGGCTCGCCGCGGCCGAACGCGCTTGACCTGCGAAGACAGAAACGGGAAGAACTTTTTTCCGATTTGACCGAGCCGGGGGCCGTCCAGGTACGTATGACCGTTGGGTGAGGTGGACGAACTCGTCACGAGAGGACGTCCCCCGGTGTTCGGAAAACGCTACACACAGCAGCTCGTCGAGCGCAGCGCGGAGAACGCGACCGACCGCCGCCGCTTCCTCAAGGCTGCGGGAGCGGCGGGGCTCGGCGTCGCGGGTGCCGGCGCGCTCGGAACCGCGCTGTCGCTGGGCCTCGGCTCGGCGGGCGCGACTTCGCAGTACCCGGAACAGAACGCGCAGGACGCCGCCGCCAGCGACGCCGCGGTGCTGAACTTCGCGCTCAACCTGGAGTACCTCGAGGCGAACCTGTACTCGTTCGCCGTCTACGGCTACGGGCTGAACGAGAAGTACGTCAACGGCGTCGGCAACCTCGGCAAGGTCTCCGGCGGCCACGCCGTGAAGTTCAAGAGCGAGCACACCAAGCAGATCATCCAGGAGATCGCCGGCGACGAGGTCGCCCACGTCACCTTCCTGCGCAAGGCGCTCGACAAGGCCGCCGTCGCGCAGCCGGAGATCGACTTCCAGAACAGCTTCACCGCCGCCATGCAGGCCGCGGGGGTGATCAAGGAAGGCCAGACCTTCGACCCGTTCGCGAGCGAGAACAACTTCCTGCTCGCCGCGTTCCTCTTCGAAGACGTCGGCGTGTCGGCCTACAAGGGCGCGGCGCCGCTGGTGAACAACAAGACGTTCCTCGACGCGGCGGCGGGCATCCTCGCGGTCGAGGCCTACCACGCGGGCATCGTGCGCGGACAGCTGTTCGAACGCGGCCTCGGCGACGTCACGAACAAGATCTCCGACGCCCGCGACAGCCTCGACGGCAAGGCCGACGACGACGAAGGCGTGCTCAAGGACGGCAAGGCCAACCTCGTCCCCGCGGACGCGAACGGCATCGCGTTCGGCCGCTCCGCCGACCGCGTGCTCAACATCGCCTACCTCAACCCGGACAAGGTCTCCTCGGGCGGTTTCTACCCGCGCGGCCTCAACGGCGACATCGCCACCAGTGGCGCCAAGGAGTGAGCCCCGCGTGCCGCCGTCACGGTAACGTCGTGACCGGCGGCACGCGGAGTCCACGAGGGGGAGCACGGTGCGAGTACTGGTCGCGGGTGGCGGGATCTCCGGCACGGTCACGGCGATGGCGGCGAAGCTCGCGGGGCACGACCCGGTCGTCTTCGAGGCCTACCCGGCCGGCGGGGACGACATCGGCGCGTTCCTCACGCTCATGCACAACGGCATGGACGCCCTGCGCGCGATCGGCGCCGACCGGCCGGTGATCGACGCGTCCTTCGCCGCGTACGGCGTCGAGCTCGTCGCTTCGAACGGGGAAACCGTGGGACGGCGGGAGTTCGACACCGAAGGCGTCGACAATCCGCGCACGCTGACCCGCGCGACGCTCTACCGCGTCCTGCAGGACGAAGCCGCGCGCCGGGGCGTGCCGATCGAGCGCGGCAATCGCCTGGTGAGCGCGAAACCCGGCCCGGACGGCGTCACGGCCGAGTTCGCCGACGGCACCACCGACACCGGGGACATCCTGGTCGGTGCCGACGGCCTGCGCTCGGTCGTCCGGCGGCTCATCGACCCGGCGGCCGGCGAGCCGCGCTACACCGGGCTGACCGTCGTCTGGGGCTACACGCGCGCGGCCGGCTTGCCGTCGGCGCCCGGGATCTACCGGATGGTCCGCGGCAGCAAGGCCGCGTTCGGCTTCACGACCGACCCGGACGGCGCCACGTTCTGGTTCGCCCGCATCCCCGACCCCGAGCGGTCCCGCGAGGAGATCGCGGCCGTCACCCCGGCCGGCTGGCGCGAGTTCGCGCACGCGGCGTTCGCCGGGGAACCGTTGCCCTGCGCCGAAATCATCGCGGCGACGGGCGACGAGCTGTTCGGCGGCCACTCCTACGACGTCCCCGAGACGCGCGTCTGGTCGATTCCGGAGATGGTCCTCGTCGGCGACGCGGCCCACGCGGCTTCGCCGGCCGCGGCGCAGGGCGCGTCGATGGCCATGGAGGACGGCGTGATCCTGGCGCGATGTATTCGCGACCTGCCGGATTCGAAGGCGGCTTTCGCCGCGTACGAGGGGCTGCGGCGCGAGCGCGTCGAGAAGCTGGTGAAGTCGAGCGCGGGTGGCGACGTCGGCGAAAAGCCGGGCTGGCTCTACGCACACCACATCGACTGGGACGCGACGATCACCGCGTAGCGCCGCACGAGTCGCGGACCACCAGTTTTGTCGGCAGGTGCACGGGTTCCGGGACGCCCGTATTGTCGATCATGGCCAGCAGCGCGCCCGCCGCCGCGGTGCCGAAGCCCGGTTTGTCCTGGGCCACCGTCGTGAGCGCCGGGTCCACCAGGGACGCCACCTCGATGTCGTCGAAGCCGACGACGGCCAGGTCCGCCGGTACCGACAAGCCGGCCGCGCGGGCCGCCAGCAGGGCGCCGACCGCCATCTCGTCGCTGGCCGCGAACACCGCTGTCGGCGGGTCCTTGCGGGCCAGCAGCCGCCGCATCCCGACGAACCCGCTCTCGCGGTAGAAGTCCCCGGTGACCACGAAGTCCTCGCGCGCCGGTAGCCCGGCCTCGGCCAGCCCGCGCCGGTAGCCCTCGGTGCGGGCCGCGGCCGGAGCGTTGCCGCGGGGGCCGGTGATCGTCGCGATCCGGTCGTGGCCCAGTGCGGCCAGGTGCCGGACGGCTTCGGCCGCGCCCGCCGCGTTGTCCGAGGTCACGTAGGTCGCCCGTGGGCCCGACAGGGCCACGTCGACCGCGACGCACGGCAGCCCGGACTGGGCGAACGTGGCGAACGCGTCGGCGTCGGTCCCGCTGTCGATCAGCACCAGCCCGGCCAGGTGGTGCCGCCGGGTCATGCCGACGTACGCGATCGGGTCGGCCAGGGACACGCCCGGGTTGCGGTCGCGGGCGTCGTCGCTCGTGGCGAGCAGCAGCAGGTGGTAGCCGTGCGAGCTGAGCGCGGACTTGAGGCCCAGCAACAGATCCTGCAGGAACGGGTGCCGCCAGCCGGGCCGCCGGTGGTCGGTGTCCCAGACCAGCCCGACCATCGCCGAGCGCTGCCGCGACAGTGCCCGCGCCGACTCGTTCGGCGAGAAGTCGAATTCCCGGGCGACGCGCTCGACGTTTTCCCGTGTCGTCGCGCTCACCGTGGCGGGGCGGTTGAAGACCCGCGACACGGTCGCGACCGAAACCCCGCAGAGCTGGGCGATCTCGCGGGCCGTGACCATGGTGACCTCCTGTACTGTAACCGGTTACATTCTTAGCATATGATCTCTGTCTGCGAAAACCCGCAGGTGCGTTACGATTTCGTTACTTGACGGATCCGGGCTGGGAGCGCTCTCATGGGTCCGCGTTTTCCGATCGGCCCGCAGAACAACGGAGATCTCATGCGCCCGAAAACGACAACCCGCCGGTTCCGCCTGATCGCCGGCGCGGTGTGCGCCGGCCTCGCCGCGGTCACCGCGCTGAGCGCCTGCGGGAGCAGCGACGCCGGCGGCGGCGGGAAGGTCAAGCTCAGCCTCGGCCTCTTCGGCAACTTCGGCTACACCGACCTGATCAAGGAGTACCAGGCGGCGCACCCGGACATCGAGATCACCGAGCGGACCGCGGCCTACTCCGACCACCACAAGAACCTCGCCGCGCACCTGGCCACCGGCGGCGGCGCCGCGGACATCGAAGCGATCGACACCGGGTACGTCGCCCAGTTCAAAGCGACGCCGGACAAGTTCGTCGACCTCAACACCGTCGGCGGCGACAAGCTCAAGGACCGCTGGCTGGGCTGGAAGTGGTCGGCGTCGCTGGCCAAGGGCGGGCAGCAGATCGGTTACGGCACCGACGTCGGCGGCCTGGCCATCTGCTACCGACGTGACCTGTTCGAGCAGGCGCAGCTGCCTGCCGACCGCGACGCCGTCTCCGCGCTCTGGCCGACCTGGCAGGCCTTCTTCGACGCCGGCAAGCGCTTCCAGGCCAAGGCGCCGAGCGGCGTCAAGTGGATGGACGGCGGCCCGACCGTGCTCAACGCGATCTTCGGCCAGGCGCCGGTCGGCTACTACGACCAGAGCGACCAGCTCGTCGTCGACAGCAACCCGGCGCTGCGCACCGGCTGGGACCAGGTCGTCGACGCCGTCAAGGCGAACCTCTCCGCCGGCCTGCTCTACAGCACCCCGACCTGGAACACCGGCTTCACCCAGGGCCAGTTCGCCACCGTCACCTGCCCCGCCTGGATGATGACCAAGATCAAGGACCAGGCGCCGGACACCTCGGGCAAGTGGGACGTCGCGAGCGTGCCCGGCGGCGGCGGCAACTGGGGCGGCTCGTACCTGACCGTGCCCAAGCAGGGCAAGCACACCAAGGAAGCCGCCGACCTCGCCGCGTGGCTGACCGCGCCCGAGCAGCAGGCGAAGGTCTTCACCAGCCAGGGCCTGCTGCCCTCGACGCCGTCGCTCTACGACGACCCCAAGATCACCGGCTACACCAACCCGTTCTTCCACGACGCACCCGTCGGCAAGCTCTTCACCGACGCCGCGAAGAAGCTGAACCCGCAGCACCAGGGCCCGAAGGCCGGCGACGTCCAGACGGAGTTCGGCAACGCGATGCAGCGCGTCGAGCAGGGCAAGCAGGACGGCACCGCGTCGTGGCAGCAGCTGGTCGGTGACGTGGCGAAGATCAAGTAATGGCCGCGGTGAAAACGCTGTCCTTCGCCGACCGGCGGTACAAGTGGGACGTCAAGCTGTCGCCGTTCGGCTTCATCAGCCCGTACTTCCTGATCTTCGGCGTCTTCGGGCTGTTCCCGCTGCTCTACACGGCTTTCGTGTCGCTGCAGAAGCGGAACCTGCTCGACGCCGAGGGCGCGACGTTCATCGGGTTCGGCAACTACGAGCAGCTGCTGTTCCACGACCCGTACTTCTGGAACGCGATGGGGAACACGGTCAGCCTGTGGCTGCTGACCACGATCCCGCAGATCTTGTTCGCGCTCGGCATCGCGCACCTGCTCAACCGCAGGCTGCGCGGGCGGACGCTGTTCCGGATGGGGATGATCCTGCCGAACATCACCTCGGTGGCGGCGGTGACGATCATCTTCGCGCAGCTCTTCGGCCGGGACTTCGGGCTGGTGAACTGGGGCTTGAGCTGGTTCGGCGGCGGGCACGTCGACTGGCAGGCCGGCACGGCCAGCTCGCACACCGCCATCGCGGCGATGGTGGTGTGGCGCTGGACCGGCTACCACGCGCTGATCTTCCTGGCGTCGATGCAGGCGATCCCCTCGACCATGTACGAGGCGGCCACCCTCGACGGCGCGAAGGGGTGGCAGCAGTTCTGGCGGATCACCGTGCCGTTGCTGCGGCCGCAGATCATCTTCTCGACGGTGATCGCGACGACCGGGAACATGCGGCTGCTCGCCGAGCCGCTGCTGTTCAACCCGGGCACGGCCGCGGCCACCGGCGGCTCGGACCGGCAGTTCCAGACCGCCGCGCTCTACCTCTACGAGCAGGGCTTCACCAAGTACGACTTCGGTTACAGCTCGGCGATCGCGCTGATCCTGGCCGTCGTCACGATGCTCGTCGCGGGCCTGTCGTACCTGGTGACCCGGCGCATCCAAACGGACTGAGGAGCCGACATGACCACCGTGCTGACGCCGGCCGCGCCCGCGCCGCCGGCGGCCCCCGGGCGGGCCCGGCGCATCGTGCGCCGGGTCGCGAGCCCGTGGACCTACGCCGCGCTGATCGCGATCCTGGCCGGCTCGGCGTTCCCCGTGTACTGGTCGTTCGTCGTGTCTTCGCAGACGACGGAGGCCGTCGGCAGCGTGCCGCCGGTGCTCGTGCCGGGCGGGCACCTGTTCGAGAACATCGCCCGCGTCTTCGACGAGTCGGAGTTCGCGCTGGCGCTGGGGAACTCGATGATCGTCGCGGGCACGATCACCGTGTCCGTGGTGCTGTTCTCGACGCTGGCCGGGTTCGCCTTCGCCAAGCTGAAGTTCCGCGGCCGGACCATGTTGCTGCTGCTCGTGGTCGCCACCCAGGCGATCCCGACCGAGCTGGGCGTCGTGCCGCTCTACATGATGATGGCCGACTTCGGCTGGGCCGGGCAGCTGCAGGCGGTGATCGTGCCCGGCCTGGTCACCGCGTTCGGCGTGTTCTTCATGCGCCAGTACTTCGAACGGGCGCTGCCGCTGGAACTCCTCGAAGCCGGGCGGATGGACGGCTGCAACTCGCTGCGGCTGTTCTGGCACGTCGCGCTGCCGGCCGCCCGCCCGGCCGCGGCGGTGCTCGGGCTGTTCACGTTCATGCAGGCCTGGAACGACTTCTTCTGGCCGCTGGTCGTGCTGGTGCCGGAGAACCCGACCGTCCAGACCGCACTGTCCAGCCTGGCCAGCGGCTACACCACCGACTACACGCTCGTGCTCACCGCCGCCACCATCGGCACCGTCCCCGTCCTCCTCGTGTTCCTGCTGTTCGGCCGCCAGATCGTCGGCGGCATCATGCAGGGCGCGCTCAAGGGCTGACCTCCCGGAGTTGACCGTGACCACCAGTTTCCCGCCCGGCTTCCGCTGGGGCGTCGCCACCTCGGCGTTCCAGATCGAAGGTGCGACCACCGCGGACGGCCGTGGACCGTCCATTTGGGACACCTTCGCGGCGGTGCCCGGCGCGATCGCCGGGGGCGACACCGGCGAGCCGGCGGCGGACCACTACCACCGCTGGCCCCGCGACCTCGCCCTGCTCGCCGCGCTGGGCGTCGACTCCTACCGGTTCTCGGTCTCCTGGCCGCGGATCCAGCCGTCCGGCCGCGGGGGCGTCTCGGCGAAGGGGATCGGCTTCTACCGGCAGCTCGTGGAAGCCGTGCGGGAGCAGGGGATCGAGCCGTTCCTCACGCTGTACCACTGGGACCTGCCGCAGGCACTGGAGGACGACGGCGGCTGGCGGTCCCGCGACACCGCGTCGCGCTTCGCCGAGTACGCGGCCCTGGTGCACGAGGAGCTCGGCGACGTCGTCGACCACTGGACGACGCTGAACGAGCCGTACCCGTGCGCGGTCGCGGGGTACGGCGAAGGACGGCACGCGCCGGGCGCGCGGGAGGGGCACGGCGCGCTCGCCGCCGCCCACCACCTGCTGCTCGGCCACGGCCTGGCGGTGCGGGCGATGCGGGCGCAGGCGCCCTCGCGGCACCGGTTCGGGATCGTGCTCAACCAGTCGCCCGCGGTGCCGGTGACGGACTCGGCCGCGGACGCCGCGGCGGCGGCGCGCCAGGACACGCTGCTGCGGCGCCAGTTCACCGACCCGTTGTTCGGCGGCCGGTACGCGCCCGGGCTGGCGGTGATGTTCGACGGCGTCTCGGACTTCTCGTTCCGCCACGACGGCGACCTGGAGACGATCGCCGCGCCGCTGGACTACCTGGGCGTCAACTACTACTACCGGCTGCACGTCGCGGACGCGCCGCACCGCGAGCCGGACCCGGCCCGCCGCACGGTCGCCGACATCGGCGTGGACACGACGCGCCTGCCGGACGTCCCGCGCACGGGCATGGGCTGGCCGGTGGAGCCGGACGGCCTCACCGAAGCCTTGGTCGGCCTGCACAACCGCTATCCGGGACTGCCGCCGCTGTATGTCACCGAAAACGGCTGCGTGTACCCGGACGTCCTCGACGAGCGCGGCATGTTCGCCGACGAGCAGCGCGTCGCGTTCCTGCGTTCGCACATCGAAGCGGCCCGGGCATCGGCCGCGGCGGGCGTCGACCTGCGCGGGTACTTCTGCTGGTCACTGCTGGACAACTTCGAGTGGGCCCACGGGTACAAGCACCGGTTCGGCCTGGTGCACGTGGACTACACGACCCAGCGGCGCACGCCGAGGGCGAGCTACCACTGGTACCGCGACTTCATCGCGGCCCAGCGCACCCCCTGAAAGCCGTGAAGGCCACCTTGAGGAACTTGAAGTTCCTCAAGGTGGCCTTCACGAACTTGGAGCTACTTCTTGTACAGGCCCTCGATGTCGTTCGCGTAGTTCTTCGTCACCACGTTGCGCTTCAGCTTCAGGCTCGGCGTGATCTCGCCACCGGCTTCGGTGAAGTCGTTGGCCAGCACCGTGAACTTCTTGATCGCCTCGGCCTTGGACACCTGCTTGTTCGCCTCGTCGACCGCGGCCTGGATCTCCGCGAGCAGGTCGGCGTCCGTGGCCAGATCCGCGACCGTGGCCGAAGAAGGCTTGTTGTGCTGGGACTTCCAGGACGGGAAGTACTCCTCGTCCACCGTCACCAGCGCGGCGATGAACGGGCGCTGGTCGCCGACCACCATCGCCTGGCTCACCAGCGGGGCCGCCTTGATGGAGTCCTCGAGGCCGGACGGGGCGACGTTCTTGCCGCCCGCCGTCACGATGATCTCCTTCTTGCGGCCGGTGATCTTGAGGAAGCCGTCGACGTCGAGCTCGCCGAGGTCGCCGGTGTGGAACCAGCCGTCGGTGAGCGATTCGGCCGTGGCCTGGGGGTTGTTGTAGTACGCCCGGAACACGACGTCGCCCTTGAGCATGACCTCGCCGTCGTCGGCGATGCGGACCGACGTGCCGTTGACCGGCTTGCCGACGGTGCCGACGCGGAACGCCGTCTGGGTGTTGACGTTCGCCGCGGCGGACGTCTCGGTCAGGCCGTAGCCCTCGAACACCGGGACGCCGATGCCGCGGAAGAAGTGCGCGAGCCGCGCGCCGAGCGGGGCACCGCCGGAGACCGCGGCGACGCAGCGGCCGCCGAGGGCCGCGCGCAGCTTGCCGTAAACGAGCTTGTCGAAAGCCAGGTGCTTCAGCTTCAACGCGACCCCGGCGCCGCCCTTGTCCTGCGCCTCGCTGTAGGCGACCGCGACGGCTTCCGCCGCGTCGAAGATCTTGCCCTTGCCGTCGCCGTGGGCCTTCTGCTTCGCCGAGTTGTAGACCTTCTCGAACACGCGCGGCACCGCGACGACGAACGTCGGCCGGAACGTGCCCAGGTCGGCGACCAGGTTCTTGACGTCGGGGGTGTGCCCGAGGGTGACGCGGGCGGTGAGCGCCGTCACGGCGATCGCGCGGGCCAGCACGTGCGCCAGCGGCAGGAACACCAGCAGCGAGTTGCCCTGTTCCATGAGCTGCGGGAACGCCTCGATGTCGGCGCGGATCTCGGCCAGCAGGTTGCGGTGGGTCAGCTCGACGCCCTTGGGGCGGCCGGTGGTGCCCGAGGTGTAGACGATCGTGGCCAGCTCGTCCGCGGTCACTTCACGGCGGCGCTCGTGCAGCTCGTCGTCGGACAGTGAAGCGCCCAGCGCGGCCAGTTCTTCGACGGCGGGGGAGTCACCGTCGAACTGCCACGTGTTGTCCAGCTCCGTGAGCCGGTCCCGGATCTCCGCGACGGCGCCGAGGTGGGCGTTCGTCTCGACGAAGACGCCCTTCGCGGCCGAGTCGGAGAGGATCCAGTACACCTGTTCGGGGGAGGAGGTGTCGTAGATCGGCACCGTCACCGCGCCCGCCGCCCAGATCGCGAAGTCGACCAGCGTCCACTCGTAGCGGGTCTTGGACATGATGGCGACGCGGTCGCCGCGGCCGATCCCGGCCTTGGCCATGCCCTTGGCCACCGCCAGCACCTGGCCGGCGAACTCCTTGGCCGTGATGTCCAGCCAGGTCCCGTCGACCTGGCGGCGGAAGCTCACCACGTCCGAGAACCGCTCGGCGTTCGCCCAGACGACATCGGACATGTTCTCGTCGTCGGCCACCGGCTTCCCGGCGGGAGCGCTGTATTCGCGCACGTGGACCTCCGTGTTCAACGCGTGCGGCAGGCGACACCGCTGTTACCCGCCAGTCAACTTAGCGTGGTGAGCACCTTAAGACCATGCTGATCGCCGCCGCACGGCGAGGGCGTGACATTCTTCGCAAGTGAACGCGCCACCCTCACTCGACATCGTCGACGAGACGTTCCTCGCCGTTCCGCCGGCCACCGTGGCCGCGGTCTTCGCCGAACCGGCGTCCTGGCGGCGCTACTGGCCCGACCTGGTCCTGGAGGTCTACACCGACCGGGGAAACAAGGGTCTGCGCTGGACCGTGCGGGGCGCGCTCGTCGGTACGATGGAGGTCTGGCTCGAGCCGGTGCTCGACGGCACCCTGCTGCACTACTTCCTGCGGGCGACCCCCGCCGACGCGGCCGGGACGCCCCGGGCGCTGGCGCCACGCGACCTGCGCCGGGAGTTCGACCGGCGGGCCCGCGCGGCGAAGGTGATCGCACTCGGGCTCAAGGAGATCCTGGAGGACGGGCGCGAGCCCGGCGTTCCTCCGCGCGGCGAGAGGTAGGGGCCAGGGGTGCGGGTACACGTCGTCTCGGACGTGCACGGCAACGCGGACGCGCTGAAGCGGGCGGGGGACGGGGCCGACGCGCTGGTCGTGCTCGGCGACCTGCTGGACTTCGTCGACTACCGGGAGCACGACAAGGGCATCATGGGCGCCCTGTTCGGCGCCGAAAAGGTCGGCGAGTTCGCGCGATTGCGCCGCGAGGGCACCCGTGACGAAACCGTTGCCTACTCGCGGACGCTCTGGGCGAGCCTCGACGACCCGGCCGGCGCCGTCGACGAGGCCATTCGCACCCAGTACGCGGCGCTCTTCGCGGCGATGACCGCGCCCACCTACGCCACCCCCGGCAACGTCGACACCCCGGCGCTGTGGCCCGAGTTCGCGGGCGAGGGCATCCGGGTCCTGGACGGCGAGGTGGCCGAGATCGGCGGCCTGCGGTTCGGGTTCGTCGGCGGCGCGCTGCTGCCCGACGGCGTCGTCCCGCGCCGCCGCAAAGGCGCTGCCTGGCGCCCCTACCTGCGGGATCGCGAGGACTACGACGCGAGCGTGGCCGCGCTCACCGAGGTCGACGTCCTCTGCACGCACGGTCCGCCGGCCCTGCCCGAGCTGACCTACGACGTCGTCGCGCGCCGCAGCGAGATCGGCTCGACGGCGCTGCTGGAACTGATCCACGCCCAGCGGCCGCGCTGGTCGGTGTTCGGGCACGTGCACCAGCCCCTGGCGCCGCGGGCCCGGGTCGGCCTGACCGAGTGCCGTAACGTCGGTCACTTCAAGGAGACGGGGCAGCCGTACGTGCTGCGCTGGTGACCGACCGCGGCGGCTACGCTTCGTCCCATGGCCGAGCAGTCCACACAGTCCATCGAGGTCGACGCCGAGCCCAGCCGGGTGATGGCCGTGATCGCCGACTTCCCCGCGTACCCGGAATGGGCCAAGGCCGTCCGGCAGACCGAGGTCCTCGACACCGACGGTGACGGGCGCGCCAAGCAGGTCAAGCTCACCCTCGACGCGGGCCCGATCAAGGACGTCTACACCCTCGAGTACGACTGGGACGGTGACGGCCTCGGCGTCAGCTGGCACCTGGTCAAGGGTCAGATGCAGAAGGCGCAGAACGGCCGCTACGCGCTCGAGGACCTCGGCGGCCGCACCCGCGTCACGTACACGCTGTCGGTCGAGCTGGCGCTCCCGATGATCGGCCTGCTGCGCCGCAAGGCCGAGAAGATGGTCATGGACACCGCGCTGAAGGAGCTCAAGAAGCGGGCCGAGGGGTAGCCGCGTGCGGATCCTGCTGTTCACCGGCAAGGGGGGTGTCGGGAAGACCACGCTGGCCGCGGCGACCGGCGCCGCCCTGGCCGCCCGCGGCAGGAAGACGCTCGTCGTGTCCACCGACCCGGCGCACTCGCTCGGCGACGCCTTCGGCCGCACCCTCGGCGCCGAGCCGTCCGAAGTGGACGCTCTCCTGTCCGCCGTGCAGATCGACTCGCGGACCCTGGTGGACACCACCTGGCACCGGCTGCGGGCCGAGCTGCAAACGGCCCTGTCCGGCGCGGGACTCGACACCTTGGACGCCGAAGAGCTGACCGTGCTGCCCGGCGTCGACGAGCTGCTCGCCCTCACCGAGGTCCGCGGGCTGGCCGAAGACGGGCGGTGGGAGACCATCGTCGTCGACTGCGGGCCGACCGCCGAGACGCTGCGGTTGCTCGCCCTGCCCGAAGCCGTCTCCGGTTACCTGCCCCGGGTGTTCAACCGCCGCGTCACGGACTCCGTGCGCCGCCTCGGCGCCCACCTCGACGGCTTGCGCGCGCTGCTCACCGAGCCGTCGGTGACCACCGTCCGGCTCGTCCTGACGCCGGAGCGGGTGGTCGTCGCCGAAGCGCGGCGCACGCTCAGCTCCCTGGCCCTGCGCGGCATCGCCGTCGACGGCCTGATCGCCAACCGGCTGATGCCCGCGCCCGGCTTCTGGCGCGGCGGCGCGGCGTCGTGGCTGCGCACGCGCCGGACGCAGCAGGACGCCGTGCTCGCCGAACTCGCCGCCGCCGGGTTCGAGGCGGTGTCCCGCGTCGAGCACCGGGCGGTCGAACCGGTCGGGCTGCCCGCGCTGCTGGAGATCGCCGCCGAGCTCTACCGCGGCGGCGACCCGCTGGACGGCGACGGCACGCCGGTCACGCCCCTGCTGCGCGTCCGGCCGGCGCCGGCGGGCTACACGCTGCGCATCGCGATCCCGCTCGGGCGGGACACCGAGGTCGACCTCGCCCGCGTCGACGACGACCTGGCGATCACCGTGGACGGCTTCCGCAGGCTCATCGCCCTGCCGGAGTCGCTGCGGCCGTGCCGGATCACCGGCGCGGAATCCGACGCCGACGGCCTGGTCGTGAGCCTGGCCGGGAACCGGGGACGCGGGTGAGCGAAGAGTCGACGGCCGACGGGCCGAAGCTGGCCGAGGAGCTCCGCCTGCTCGTCGAGATGGTCGTGGAGAAGGCCGCGCCGTGGCTGGAGGGCGTCGTCGCCGCCGGGCACGGGGACCCTGACCAGGCGAAACCGGACGGCTCGGCGTGCGGCTGGTGCCCGCTGTGTGCGATCGTCGCCGTGGTGCAAGGTGAGCGCCCGGAATTCGTCGCGCGCTTGCTGGAACAGCTGGCGCAGCTCGTGGCGTTGCTCCGGGCGGTGCTCGCGGACCGCTGGGAACCGGACGAGGGCGTGCACATGCCCGGGTTCCGGCCCACTCCGCGACCACCGGCGGACGCCTCGGTGTCGGTGCGGGTGCAGCACATCGCCGTCCGCAGGCGGGACGAGTGGCGGCCGGATCGGGAGAGCTGAGTGCGGACGATAGGGGTGGACGTCGGCGGGACGAGCGTCCGGGCCGGCGTGGTGGACGAGCGCGGCTCCCTGCTCGACACGGCACGCGTCGCGACGCCGAGCGAGGAGGGCGCCCTCGAGGACGCCATCTCCGGGGTGATCGAGGACCTGCGCAACCGGCACGAGGTGGCGGGCGTCGGGCTGGCCGTGGCCGGGTTCGTGGCGCGCGACCGCCGGTCGGTGATGTTCGCGCCGCACCTGGCGTGGCGGGGCGCGCCGGTCGCCGACCGGATCGAGAAGCGCGTCGGCCTGCCGGTGCTGCTGGAGCACGACGTCAACGCGGCGATGGTGGGCGAGCACCGCTTCGGCGCGGCCCGCGGCGCCCACGTGGCGGCGCTGGTGGCGCTGGGCACGGGCATCGGCGCGGGCCTGCTGCTGGACGGCAAGCTGTTCCGCGGCGCGTACGGCGTGGCACCCGAGCTGGGGCACCTGACGGTGGTCCGCGGCGGGCGGCCGTGCCCGTGCGGCAAGTACGGCTGCTGGGAGCGCTACTGCAGCGGAACGGCCTTGGCGGCGACGGCGGTGGAGCTGCTGGCCCGCCACCCGGGGCGCTCGACGGTGCTGGCCCCGCAGGTCGCGGGCGACCCGGGTTCGGTGACGGGCCGCCGGGTGGCCGGCGCGGCCCGCGACGGCGACCCGATCGCCCAGCTGGCGATGGCGGAGCTGGCCAAGTGGCTCGGCGAGGGCCTGGCGCTGGTGGCGGACGTGTTCGACCCGGAGATCATCGTGATCGGCGGGGGAGTGTCGGAGTCGGCACCCCTGTTCCTGGACGAGGCCCGCGAGCACTACGCGGGCGCGATCACGGGAGCCCGGCACCGCCCGCTGGCCCGCATCCGCACGGCCCACCTGGGCGACGACACGGCGATCGTCGGCGCGGCGGCGCTGGCCCTGGAAGCGGCCAAGACCCCGGTCTGACCCCACCTGCCGCGGGGGGGGGGGTGTCCTATGGGGGGGGGGGGGGGCCGAATAGTAAGAAATGGGCGCGCGGGCGGGGGGCTCAGCGGGGGGGGTAAGCCCCCCCCCCGGGT
>NZ_JBFBBZ010000055.1:30272-46116 GCF_040682935.1 Amycolatopsis sp. NPDC051061 | reverse complement strand
CGCTCGCCCCCCCCGCCGCGGGCGTCCCTTTCCTCTTGGGGGGCCGCGGCCGCCCTGTCTTTTACTCCCCCGACGCTCGGGCGCGGCAAGACGTCGGCGTGATCCAGCCCCGGGACGTCATGAACGACTCGTGCCATCCCGCGCCCTGAACGAGTCGTTCACGGCGTTCCACCTGTGACAGGCTGGACTCGTGAGTGCCCTCTCCGCGAGCGTCTTCGTCAAGTGTTCCTGCGGGCACCTGCACTGGGGCCGCTACGGCGCCGCCGGCCTGCTGCTCGTGGACCCCGCCCGCGGCGTCCTCCTGCAGCGCCGCGCCTGGTGGGTGCACCACGGCCGGACCTGGGCCCTGCCCGGCGGGGCCATCGAGGCCGGCGAGACGCCGCAGGGAGCGGCCGCCCGCGAAGCGTTCGAAGAGGCTTCCGTTCCCCGCCAGGCCTTCCGCGCGGTGTCGGCGTCCGTGGTGGACCATGGGGACTGGAGCTACACGACCGTTCTCGCCCTGGCCGACGGGGCCGAGGCGCGGGTCGCCAACACCGAAAGTGCGGAGGTGCGCTGGGTGGCCCCCGACGACGTGCCCTCCTACCGGCTGCACCGCGACTTCGCCGCCGCCTGGCCGGACCTGCGCGACCGCGTCGGGCAGGAGCTGGTGCTCGTCGTCGACGGCGCCAACGTCGTCGGCTCGCGCCCGGACGGCTGGTGGCGTGACCGGCACGGGGCCGCCGAGCGCCTGCGCGACCAGCTCGTGAAGCTCGCCGAAGCCGGCGTGCCGGATCCGGACGACCCGACGATCACCTGGTGGCCGCGCATCATCCTGGTCGTCGAAGGCAAGGCCAAGCACGTCACGGCCACCGCGGGCGTCGAGGTCGTCCCGGCCGACACCGACGGCGACTCGAAGATCGTCGAGGTCGTCGGGCAGCAGAAGGCGAAGGTCCTGGTGGCGACGGCCGACCGTGAGCTGAAAAGGCGCGTCGAAGCCCTCGGCGCGTCGATCCTCGGCCCGGGCACGCTCCGCACCCGGCTCGACAAGCTCTAACCCCGCACGACGCCGTCGCGCATCTCGGCGACCAGCGACGCCATCACCGCCTTGAGGCTGCCCTTGTGCCGCTCCGCGACCGCCCGCTGCCGCCGGTAGCTCGGCCCGTGGCGAAGGATCGTCTCGACGTCGCGCAGCTCGGCCACGCAGTCCAAGCGCCGCGCCACCGGCTCCAGCCGGTCCAGGAGGTCGGCGATGTCGTCGGTGACCAGCCGTTCGCGCCCTGCCGCGTCCAGGATGACGATCGCGTCGGTGCCGTAGCGGGCCGCGCGCCACTTGTTCTCCTGGACGTGCCACGGCGGCAGCGCCGGCAGGATCTCGCCGTCGTCGAGGCGCTCGCTGAAGTCGTCGACCAGGCACTGCGTCAGCGCCGAGATCGCGCCGACCTCCGCCAGCGTCGGCAGCCCGTCGCAGACGCGCATCTCGATCGTGCCCAGGTGCGGCGCCGGCCGGATGTCCCAGCGGATCTCCGAGAAGTGGTCGATCACGCCGGTGGTGAACATGTCCTCGGCGTAGCTCTCCAGCTCGGCCCACTTCCGGAACTGGAACGGCAGCCCGGCCGTCGGCAGCTGCTGGAACATCAGCGCCCGGTTCGACGCGTACCCGGTGTCCTCGGCGCCCCAGTACGGCGACGACGCCGAGAGCGCTTGCAGGTGCGGCGCGTAGTTCAGCAGCGCGTCGAGGATCGGCAGCACCTTGTCGCGGTGGTCGACCCCGACGTGGACGTGCACGCCGTAGATCAGCATCTGCCGGCCCCACCACTGGGTCCGGTCGATCAGCTTCGCGTACCGCTCCTTGTCGGTGACCTTCTGCTGGTACCAGTTCGAGAACGGGTGCGTCCCGGCCGAGAACATCTCGACGCCGAGCGGGTCGGCGACGCCGTGCACGACGTCGAGCGACTCCGCCAGGTCGGCCTTGACCTCGGCGATCGTGTCGCAGACGCCGGTGATGATCTCGATGGTGTTGAGCAGCAGCTCCTGCTTGATCTTCGGGTGCTCGGCCGCGCCGTCGGGGCGCACCGCCTCGAGGATCCGCTCGGCGACCGAGGACAGCTCGCCGCTGCGGCGGTCGACCAGGCCGAGCTCCCATTCCGCGCCGACGGTCGATCGCCGCGAAGGGCTGAACTCGATGTGCATCGCGCCTGCGTCAGACCTGGGCGCCGTTGCTGGGGTCGGCGCCGGGCGGCGGGCCCTGCCGGACGCGCAGCAGCAGCAACGCGATCGACGTCGCGAGCGCGAGGATGCCCAGCGGCGTCGCCACCGTCGGGCCCACCCCGATCGCGCCGGGCAGGATCAGCAGGAACAGCCCGGCCAGGAACAGCAGCAGGATGAGGAACGCGCCCATCTTCGGCCGGGGCAGCGGCGGCGGCTCCGGCGGGACGTAGTGCTCGTCGTCGCCGGCCGGGTCGTCGGAAAACATCGTCGCGTCCCACGACGTGCCCCCCGACCGCCAGCCGGGCTCCGGCGGGGAGTCCGCGGCCGGCGGCTCGGCGGGCCGGTCCGGCGTCCGGCGCGACTCGCTCCCGACGCCGAAGCCGGCGTCCGCGGCGCCGGCCTTGTCGGCGGGATCGGCGGTGTCCACCGTGTCGGTTTCGGGGAGCCCGAACCCGTCGGCCCGCAGGTCGGCGACGATCTCGGCGAACGTCGCGTCGACGTCCTCCGGTCCGTCCTTCCCCCGGCTCATGCGGTCTCCTCGGGCTGTGCGGCGTGCGCCTTCGCGAACTCGACGCTACGCGTGAAGATGACTTCGGCGTCGTTGTCCTGCGTCGCGACGTGGTAGCTGTTCTCCAGCACGACCTCGGTGACGTCGGTGCTCGAGACGCCGTGCAGCACCAGCTGCGAGTTCACCGGCTCGACGACGTGGTCGACCGACGAGTGCAGCAGCAGCACCGGCTGGGTCACCTTCGCCAGGTCCGCGCGCACGATCGCCCACAGCCTCGCCAGGCTCGCCGCGGCCCGCACCGGCGTGCGCGGGTAGGCCAGCTCCGTCTCGCCCGGCTTCTTGATGTCGTTCGCGATCGCCGGCACCGATGGCACGATCTTGCCCAGCACCGGCAGCAGCCGCGTGTCCCACTTCAGCCGCGTCACCGACGGGTTGACCAGGACGAGCCCGGCGATCCGGTCGCCGAACTCCTCGGCCAGGCGCAGGGTGAGCGTGCCGCCCATCGAGAGGCCGCCGACGAACACGGTCCGGCACGTCGACAGCAGCGCGAGCAGGGCTTCACGGACGGCGCCGTACCAGTCTTCCCACGTCGTGCGGTTGAGGTCCGGCCAGCGGGTGCCGTGCCCCGGCAGCAGCGGGCAGCGCACCGTGAACCCGGCCCCGGCCAGGTGGTCACCCCAGGCCCGCATGCTCGCCGGGGTACCGGTGAACCCGTGGCAGAGCAGGAACCCGGTCTCGGCCGAACCGGTGTGGCCGAACGGTTCCGCGCCGGCGAGCACGCCCATGCGATCGCCTTCCGTGTGAGCGGTGGATTCGTCCATGCTCTCACGGCTCGCGGGCGTTGTGGGGCTCCGCCCGGGCCCGGAATTCCCTGTGAGATCGATCGCTGCCGGGTGGTAACCGGGTGGTCTCCGTTGTGCGGCGGCCACCGGGCTTCGTAGTCTGGTCGACGCGGGTGACAGGGGTTGAGCTGCGATGGAGGACTGAGGCACCGGTGCTGTACTGGCTCATGAAGTGGGTATTCATCGGACCGCTGCTCAAGACGCTGTGGCCGACCAAGGTCGTCGGCGCGGAGAACATCCCCGAGAGCGGGGGCGCGATCCTCGCCGGGAACCACCTGGCGGTCGCCGACTCGTTCTTCATGCCGCTGCGCGTCAAGCGCAAGGTGACCTTCCCGGCCAAGTCCGAGTACTTCACCGAGCCGGGCTTGAAGGGCCTGCTCAAGAAGTGGTTCTTCACCGGCGTCGGCCAGTTCCCGATCGACCGCTCCAGCGGCAACGCCGCCCAGGCCGCCCTCGACACGGCGACCCGCCTGGTCAAGGCCGGCCACCTGCTCGGCATCTACCCCGAGGGCACCCGCTCCCCGGACGGCCGCCTCTACAAGGGCAAGACCGGCGTCGCCCGGATCGCCCTGGACTCCGGTGGCGTCGTCGTCCCGGTGGCGATGATCGGCACGGACAAGGTCAACCCGATCGGCTCCAAGATGTGGCGGCCGCGCCGGCTCGAGGTCCGCTTCGGCAAGCCGCTGGACTTTTCGCGGTACGAGGGTCTCGCCGGCGACCGGTTCATCGAGCGGTCCATCACCGACGAGATCATGTACGCGCTGATGGAGCTCTCCGGCCAGGAGTACGTCGACATCTACGCGGCGAAGGCGAAGGAACTGCTGGCCGCGGAGGCCGCCGGGGTGAAGCCCGAGGTGCCCGCTCAGCCGACCGCGTCGGACGCGGCCCGGGTGCCCGAATCGAAGGTCGGCTGACCCACTAGGGTTCACCGGTGCGTTTCTTCTACGACACCGAATTCATCGAAGACGGCGTGACCATCGATCTGGTGTCCATCGGTGTCGTTGACGAACGGGGCCGCGAGTTCTACGCGGTTTCGACCGAGTTCGACCCGGCGAAGGCCGGGCAGTGGGTCCGGGACAACGTCCTGGACAAGCTGCCGTCGCCGGCCGACCGGGCGTGGCGCAGCCGCGAGAAGATCCGCGCCGATCTGCTGGAGTTCTTCGGCAAGCCGCCGGGCGGGATCGAGCTGTGGGCGTGGTTCGCCGCGTACGATCACGTCGCGCTCGCCCAGCTGTGGGGCCCGATGCCGGCGCTGCCGCGGCAGCTGCCGCGCTTCACGCGCGACCTGCGTCAGCGGTGGGAGGACGCGGGCAAGCCGAAGCTGCCGTCGGCCCCCACCGACCAGCACGACGCCCTGGCGGACGCGAAGCACAACCTCGCGCGCTGGGAGATCATCGAGGAGCACTTCCGGCGCCGCTGACGTTCATTCGTCCGGCACCACGGGGGTCACCACAGTGCGGCGGAAGTGGTTGAAGATCACCGACGTCCGGACGTCGACGATCTCCTTGCGCTGGGTCAGCCGGTCGAGCACGAACCCGCTCAGGTGATCGTTGTCGGCGACCGCGATGTGCAGCAGGAAGTCGTCGCTGCCGGACATCACGAACACCGACAGCACCTCGGGCAGCCCCGCCACGAAGGCGCGGAACGATTCGATCACCGCGCGGTCGGGCGGGCGCAGCCGCACCGCGACCATCGCCTGCACCGGCCGGCCGATCTTCTTCAGATCGACGTCGACGTGGTGCCCGCGCACGAGCTTGACGTTGTGGCAGCTGTTCGGCGGGGCCGTCGTGCTCGCCGGCGTTTTCCTCGGCAGCCGGAGGAACGCGTGACGGCGCTCCGGCCGCCCGAAACTGTCGGGGGTCCCCGGTAAGGTAAAAACCGGGGGACCCCCAGGCCGGGGACCTCTCAGCGGCGAGCCCGGACCGCCGAAGCCAGCTCGTCCAGCAGCGGGGCTGTGTCATCCCACGCCAAGCAAGCGTCCGTGATCGACTGGCCGTACGTCAGCTCCGCCGGGTGTCCCAGTGAAAGGTTCTGCCGCCCGGCCGCGATGAAGCTCTCCATCATCAGCCCCGAGATCCCGCGCTCGCCGGAACCGATCCGCTCGGCCAGCTCGCGGACCACCGAAGCCTGCCGCACGTGGTCCTTGCCGCTGTTTCCGTGCGAAGCGTCGATGATCACGCGCTCCGGCAGGCCCGACTTCGCCAGCCGCGCCAGGGTTTCCGTCACCGTCGCCGCGTCGTAGTTCGGGCCGCCGTTGTGGCCGCGCAGGATCACGTGGCAGTCCGGGTTGCCCGACGTCGTCAGCAGCGCCGCCAGGCCGTCGGTGTTGATGCCCGGGAACACGTGGCTCGCCGCCGCCGCGCGGGTCGCGTCGACCGCCACCTGGACGTCGCCCTCGGTCGAGTTCTTGATGCCCACCGGCATCGACAGCGCGCTGCACAGCTGGCGGTGCACCTGGCTCGCCGCGGTGCGCGCGCCGATCGACCCCCACGTCACGACGTCCGAAATGAACTGCGGCGTGATCGGGTCGAGGAACTCGCAGCCGACCGGCAGGCCGAGCGCGGAGACGTCGAGCAGCAGCTTGCGCGCCATCCGCAGGCCCTTGTTGACGGCGAACGTGCCGTCCAGGTCCGGGTCGTTGATCAGGCCCTTCCAGCCCAGCGTGGTGCGCGGCTTCTCGAAGTACACGCGCATCACGATGTGCAGCTCGCCGCGCACTTCTTCGGCCTTGGTGGCCAGCCGGCGGGCGTAGTCGAGGGCGGCTTCCGGGTCGTGCACCGAGCACGGGCCGACGACCACGAGCAGCCGGTCGTCCCGGCCTTCGAGGATGTCGACGGTTTCGGCACGGCCCTGCCGCACGACCTTGGCGACGGCGGCGTCGACCGGATGGTCTTCGCGGAGCAACGCGGGCGAAATGAGCGGACTGATCGACGTGGTGCGCGCGGCGTCGAGGTCACCGATGGTGGCCGGTCCGGCGGAGAGCGTCATCGCGGGGGTGTTCCTTCCTGGTGGACACCGACCCGCGCGGGGGACCCTCGCCGAGCCGGTTCGAAGTCCGGCTCGGGGGTGGAGGTCAGCGCAGGTTCACGCCGCCGTGCCCACCCGGGGCCGGCTTCGTAAACCAGTAATAGCGCTGCACGTGGTCAAGCTAGCACACACCGGAGCCGGACCGATTCGGCAGCTGGTCCGGGCTGCACCGATCAAGACGAGAGCCGCTACTCTGGCGAGCGACGAAATGTGACTGTCATCTCCAGAGAACAGACGGAGGCTTCTCATGCGTGTCGGTGTGCTGACCGGCGGCGGCGACTGCCCGGGGCTCAACGCGGTGATCCGCGCGGTGGTGCGTAAGGGCATCGAGGTCCACGGCTGGGACTTCGTCGGCTTCCGCAACGGCTGGAACGGCCCGCTGACCGGGGACAGCCGTCCGCTCGGCCTCAACGACGTCGAGGACATCCTCACCCGCGGCGGCACCATCCTGCGGTCCTCGCGCACCAACCCGTACAAGGTCGAGGGCGGCGTCGAGAAGATCAAGCAGGTCCTGGCCGACCAGGGCGTCGACGCGCTGGTCGCGATCGGCGGCGAAGACACCCTCGGCGTCGCGAAGCGCCTTACCGACGACGGCATCGGCGTCGTGGGCGTGCCCAAGACGATCGACAACGACCTGGGCGCCACCGACTACACCTTCGGCTTCGACACCGCGGTCTCCATCGCGACCGAAGCGATCGACCGGCTGCACACCACCGCCGAGTCGCACCACCGGGCGCTGGTCGTCGAGGTCATGGGCCGCCACGCCGGCTGGATCGCGCTGCACTCCGGCCTCGCCGGCGGCGCGAGCGTCATCCTGGTGCCGGAACGGCACTTCGACGTCGACCAGGTCGTCTCCTGGGTCGAGCGCCGCTTCGAGAAGGAGTACGCGCCGATCATCGTCGTCGCCGAGGGCGCGCTGCCCGAGGGCGGCGAGGAGCGGCTGCTCACCGGCGAGAAGGACGCCTTCGGGCACGTCCGCCTCGGCGGCATCGGCACCTGGCTGGCCGACGAGATCGCCCACCGCACCGGCAAGGAGTCCCGCGCGGTGGTCCTGGGCCACGTCCAGCGCGGCGGCACCCCGACGGCCTACGACCGCGTCCTGGCGACGCGCTTCGGCCTGCACGCGGTCGACGCCGTGGCCGACGGCGACTTCGGCGTGATGGTGGCGCTGAAGGGCACCGACATCGTCCGCGTGAAGCTGTCCGAGGCGACGGCCGAGCTGAAGACGGTCCCGGTCGAGCGCTACCAGGAAGCCGAAGTCTTCTTCGGCTGAGTCTTCGCCCATGAGGGGCACCTTCATGGCTTCAAAGCCATGAAGGTGCCCCTCATGGCTTTTCGGACGTGGGTGGCTGCCAGGGCGGCATCGGCCAGTCCCAGTGCGGCACCGGTTCGTGGAGGTTCGGTTCGGCGCCCGGCGCCGAGAACACGACGGCCAGGCGGCTGCCCCACTCGAGGTAACCGGCGAAGGCGGCGCGGAACTCGGGATCGCCGGGCAGGCCGGCCTCGTCGGCGGCGTCGAGCAGCAGATTCACCCACCGGCGGCGCTGCTCTTCGGTGATGGCGCGCCCGAGGTGGCGCCCGACCATGTGGGCGTGGCCGCCGTGGCTTGCGGAGTAGACGGCCGGCCCGCCGAAGACCTCGCCGAGCCAGACCGCGACGTGCTTGGGGTGGTCCGGGTCCATGCCGCGGAACACCGGTTCGAGCAGCGGGTCTTCGAGGACGTGGCCGTAGAAGATCGTCAGCAGCTTTACGAAGGCGTCATGGCCGCCGGCCCAGTCGTAGAGACTGGGGGGCGGCGGTGTGTCCGGCGTGATCACCCGGTCAGGCAACCAGTGGTCGCCCGGCCGGGCAACCACGTACTTTCCGGTGCGTAGGGGGACGGGATGAAGCGGTACCACTGCGCGGTGGAGCTGGCGGTCGACCTGATCGGCGGCAAGTGGAAGCCGGTGATCCTGGCGCACCTCAAGGAGGGCGCGCACCGCTACGGCGAGCTGCGGCGCCGGATGCCGGGGGTGAGCGAGAAGATGCTGACCCAGCAGCTGCGCGAGCTGGCGGCGGACGGCGTCGTCCGCCGCGTCGAGTTCGCCGGCCGGGTGCCGCACGTGGAGTACCACCTGACGGAGGTGGGGGAGGAGCTCCGCCCGGCGTTGCAGGCGCTGTACGAGTGGGGCGAGCGCCGCGCGGCGGCCGCGGGGATCACGTTCGAACCGGCACCCGAGCCCGAGCGCCCCTGACGGCACGTCATGAAAGGGTCGTTCACCTCGTCGGATGTCATGAACGAGTCGTTCATGACATCCCGGGCCGGTCAACGCGGGTCGGTCTCGTCCAGCCGCCGCTCCAGCGCATCGAGCCGGTCCGACCAGAAGGCGCGATAAGGCGCCAGCCAAGCGTCCACTTCGGCCAACGGCTCCGGCCGCAGCGCGTAGCACCTCCGCTGGGCCGCCACCCGCACCGTCACGAGCCCGGCCTCCCGCAGCACCCGCAGGTGCTTGGACACCGCGGGCTGGCTGAGGGAAAGCTCGTCGACCAGCTCGCCCACCGAACGCTCGCCGTCGCGCAGCAGGTCCAGGATCGTGCGGCGGCGGGGTTCGGCCAGCACCTCGAAGGTCTGCATCACCCCTGAAATGTGCTCCGGACGGCATATTCCTGTCAAGGCATGCGCACGCGATCCACTGGGCTCCACGGCCCAACACTTCCTGGTCTGAACCATTGACCTAATGGTCTAGTCCACTTACGGTGGTGTGGTCCCCACCACTCCGGCACCGTCGCCGTGAGTAATTCTCCGAAGGGAGAAGGCATGTCCCGTTTCCGCAGGAAGAGCTTCTCGGCGCTGCTGACCGTGGCCGCCGCCGCGGGCCTGGTCGCGGGAGCCGCGACCGCCCCGGCCGCCACCGCCGCCACCGAAACCGCGCAAGCCTCCGTCGGCAAGGTCGTCGGCTACTTCACCGAATGGGGGGTCTACGACCGGAACTACCACGTCAAGAACGTCGAGACGTCGGGTTCGGCGAGCAAGCTGACCCACATCAACTACGCCTTCGGCAACGTGACGAACGGCGGCTGCGCGATCGGCGACGCCTACGCCGACTACCAGAAGACCTACGACGCCGCGGGCAGCGTCGACGGCGTCGCCGACACCTGGGACCAGCCCCTCGCCGGCAGCTTCAACCAGCTCAAGAAGCTCAAGGCCAAGCACCCCGGGCTGAAGGTCCTCTGGTCGTTCGGCGGCTGGACCTGGTCGGGCGGCTTCGCGCAGGCCGCGCAGAACCCCACGGCGTTCGCGAACTCCTGCTACAACCTGGTCAACGACCCGCGCTGGGCCGGTGTCTTCGACGGCATCGACATCGACTGGGAGTACCCCAACGCCTGCGGCCTGAGCTGCGACAGCAGTGGCGCGGCGGCGTACAAGAACCTGATGGGCGCCCTGCGTGCCAAGTTCGGCTCGAAGCTCGTCACCGCGGCGATCACCGCCGACGGCACGAGCGGCGGCAAGATCGACGCGGCCGACTACGGCGGCGCCGCTCAGTACGCCGACTGGTACAACGTGATGACCTACGACTACTTCGGCGCCTTCGCCCCGCAGGGCCCGACCGCCCCGCACTCCCCGCTGACCGGCTATGCGGGCATCCCGACCGCCGGCTTCTACTCCGACGCGGCCATCCAGAAGCTCAAGAGCAAGGGCGTCCC
This sequence comes from Amycolatopsis sp. NPDC051061, assembly GCF_040682935.1. Lineage (NCBI taxonomy): Bacteria > Bacillati > Actinomycetota > Actinomycetes > Pseudonocardiales > Pseudonocardiaceae > Amycolatopsis > Amycolatopsis sp. NPDC051061. The sequence continues at coordinate 35,868 of NZ_JBFBBZ010000055.1, read as the reverse complement.
GTCGAACAAGCTGCTGCTGGGCATCGGTTTCTACGGCCGCGGCTGGACCGGCGTCACGCAGAGCGCGCCCGGCGGCACGGCGACCGGCCCGGCGCCGGGCAAGTACGAGCAGGGCATCGAGGACTACAAGATCCTCAAGACGTCGTGCCCGTCGACCGGCACGGTCGCCGGCACCGCGTACGCCAAGTGCGGCAGCAACTGGTGGAGCTACGACACCCCGTCGACCATCGCCGGCAAGGTCTCCTACGCCAAGCAGCAGGGCCTCGGCGGCGCGATGTTCTGGGAACTGTCCGGTGACACCACCAACGGCGAGCTGATCACGGCCGTCGCCAAGTAGGACTCCCGGTGCGGCCGGTCGTGCGCGGAACGCCGGCCGCACCGGGTTTCGACCCGGGGGCACCGACGCGGAAACCGTCGGTGCCCCCGTTTATCGTTCCCGCCGTGAAGTTCAGCGGATTCGGCGAGTACGCCGTCGACTTCTACGACGGCCTCGTGGAAGACAACTCGAAGCCCTACTGGGACGACCACGTCGAGACCTACAAGTCCGACGTCCGGGCCCCGATGGAGGCGCTGCTGGCGGAGCTGGCGCCGGAGTTCTCCGACGGCTTCGGCGAGCCCAAGGTGTTCCGCCCCTACCGGGACGTCCGCTTCGCCAAGGACAAGACGCCGTACAAGACCCACTGCGGCGCGGTGATCGAGCAGGGCCGCGGCGGCGGCGCGTACTACGTCGAGGTGGGCCCGGAGGGGCTGCGCGCCGGCGGCGGCTGCTTCCACCTGGCGTCCGACCAGATCGCGCGCTTCCGCAAGGCCGTCGACACCGAGCTGCACGGCGAAGCGCTCGAGAAGATCCTCAAGAAGCTCGAAAAGGCCGGCTGGGAGGTCCGGGGCGACCGGCTCAAGTCGAAGCCGCGGGGCTTCGACGCCGACCACCCCCGCCTCGACCTGCTGCGCTACCGCTCGGTGTACGCGATCCGCGTCTGGGAGCCCGACGACGTCCTGCACGAGCGGGGCGCCCTCGAGCGCGTCCGGAAGGCCTGGCGGCAGCTGCGCGAGTTCAACGAATGGGCCCGTGACCGGGTCGGCCCCAGCGAGCAGCCGCGCCGCTAGCGCGCCTCACAACGTCGCCAATGACTCATTCGCGGCGCCGGATGTCCCCGATGACCCATTCGCGACAGTCAGATCCCCCTACCGCCGTGACCTGACCCCGCAGGTTTCTGAACAGTTTCTCTGAACTTTTCGGGATCGGTACAGACGAACGCGCGGAGAGGGACTACGCTGTGCGAACGTGAGCCGACGCGCGAAGATCGTTTGTACCCTGGGCCCTGCTACCGCTACGCCGGAGAAGATGCGGGCCCTCGTCGACGCTGGCATGGACGTGGCCAGGATGAACTTCAGCCACGGCAGCCACGGCGACCACAAGGAGGTCTACGACCTCATCCGGGCCGCGGCTGCCGAGAGCGGCCGGGCGGTCGGCATCCTCGCCGACCTGCAGGGCCCGAAGATCCGCCTCGGCACGTTCGCCGGTGGGCCGGTCGAGTGGCACAACGGCGACATCGTCCGGATCACCGTCGAGGACGTCGCCGGCACCCACGACCGGGTTTCGACCACCTACAAGGGCCTGGCGAGGGACGCCAAGCCCGGTGACCGCCTGCTCGTCGACGACGGCAAGGTCGGCCTGGTGGTCAAGGAGGTCGACGGCCAGGACGTGGTGTGCGAGGTCACCGAGGGTGGCCCGGTCAGCAACAACAAGGGTGTCTCGCTGCCCGGCATGGACGTCTCCGTGCCGGCGATGTCCGAGAAGGACATCGAAGACCTCGAGTTCGCCCTCGAGCTGGGCGTGGACTTCATCGCCCTGTCCTTCGTCCGCTCGCCCGCCGACATCGATCTGGTCCACCAGGTGATGGACCGGGTCGGCAAGGGCAGGCTGCCGGTCGTCGCCAAGATCGAGAAGCCCGAGGCCGTCTACAACCTCGAGGCCATCGTGCTGGCCTTCGACGCGGTGATGGTCGCCCGCGGCGACCTCGGCGTCGAGCTGCCGCTGGAGCAGGTCCCGCTCGTTCAGAAGCGCGCCATCCAGATCTGCCGCGAGAACGCGAAGCCGGTCATCGTGGCGACGCAGATGCTCGAGTCGATGATCAACAGCTCCCGGCCGACCCGCGCCGAGGCCTCCGACGTCGCGAACGCCGTCCTCGACGGTGCCGACGCGCTGATGCTGTCCGGCGAGACCTCGGTCGGCCGGTACGCGATCGAGGTCGTCCAGACGATGGGCCGGATCATCGAGGCGGTCGAGACCGACTCGCCGGTCGTGCCGCCGCTGACGCACGTCCCGCGCACCAAGCGCGGCGTGATCTCCTACGCCGCCCGCGACATCGGCGAGCGGCTCAACGCGAAGGCCCTGGTCGCCTTCACGCAGTCCGGCGACACCGTGCGCCGGCTGGCCCGGCTGCACACGCGGCTGCCGCTGCTGGCGTTCACGCCGGAGGACTGCGTGCGCAGCCAGCTGTCGATGACCTGGGGCACCAGCACCTACATCGTGCCGCGGGTGGACTCGACCGACCAGATGATCCAGCAGGTCGACCACTCGATGCTGGAGATGGGCAAGTACCAGAAGGGCGACCTGGTCGTCATCGTGGCCGGCTCCCCGCCTGGCACCGTCGGCTCGACGAACCTGATCCACGTGCACCGCCTCGGTGAAGACGACCACGCATAAGGGACGTCCCACCATCGCAGCACATAGGGTCTGGCCATGACTGAAATGGCCAGGACGGCCGCCACCGAACTGGAGATCCCGGGTGGCGGCCAGCCCGTGCTGGACCGCCTGATCGCGCTGCTCGACCTGGAGAAGATCGAAGAGAACATCTTCCGCGGCGTCTCGCCCGCCCACTCGCCGGTGCGGGTGTTCGGCGGGCAGGTCGCCGGCCAGGCGCTGGTCGCGGCCGGGCGCACGGTCCCGGAGGAACGCCGCGTCCACTCGCTGCACGCGTACTTTATCCGCGGCGGCGACCCCAGCGTCCCGATCATCTACGAGGTCGACCGGATCCGGGACGGCCGCTCGTTCACCACCCGCCGGGTCATCGCGATCCAGCACGGCAAGGCGATCTTCTCGCTCTCGGCGTCGTTCCAGAAGGACGAGCCGGGCATCGAGCACGCCGAAGAGATGCCCGACGGCGTGCCGGCGCCGGAGACGCTGCCGACGCTGATGGAGCGCGCCGAGGGCTACGCGATCGGCGCCCACAGCCGGCCGCGGCCGATCGACGTGCGGTACGTCAACGAGCCGCCGTGGGTCACCCGCGAGACGGGGGAGCGGCCCGCGCGCAACCAGGTGTGGATGCGTGCCGACGGGAAGCTGCCCGACCAGCAGCTGCTGCACGTCTGCGTGCTGACCTACGCCTCGGACATGACCCTGCTGGACTCGGTGCTCGCGCGCCACGGCGTCTACTGGGACACCGACAAGGTGCTCGGCGCGAGCCTCGACCACGCGCTGTGGTTCCACCGGCCCTTCCGTGCCGACGAGTGGTTCCTCTACGACAGCGCGTCGCCGACCGCCTCCGGCGCGCGGGGTCTCGCCACGGGCCGCTTCTTCGGAGAGGACGGCACCCTCATCGCCACGGTCGTCCAAGAAGGACTCTTGCGCGTCCTCTGAAGCTTGTCGGGAAATCACCCTTACGGGCGACGAATAGGCGAAATAAACGTTCTGCCAATAAGGCGTCGACGTGACGGAAGAGGGCCGGGGCCGATCGGGGGGCGGCCCCGGACCTCTTCTTCCGATGATCACGCGGCGAGCCGTGGATCGATCGTCTACGCTGCTCACAGGCCCTAGGTGGGGCTGGGGAAGCAAACCCGCCGCGTCCTGTCGCAGCGCAGGGTGCGAGCATACAGAAGCATTCTGCAAATTGCAGATACGACACCGGTTGCGTGGCGGTAATAGGTACCGTGCGATTACTCGAACGTCCCTGTTAGATACTGGGAGCAAGCGAACGGCTACGACGCCGTCACATCCGGAGGTGCGCGATGGCAAGGGGACAGAGCCCCACGGTTCGCCGCCGGAGGCTCGCGGGAGAGCTGCGCCGGCTGCGCGAAGCCGCGGACCTGACGATCGACGAGGTGGGCGAGAAGCTCGAGTGCTCCGCGTCGAAGGTGAGCCGCATCGAGACCGGCCACGTCGGGGTCACCCCGCGTGACGCGCGGGACATGCTGGCCCTCTACGGGATCACCGGCGACGAGCAGGAGGCGCTCGTCCAGCTGGCCAGGGAAGCCCGCAAGCGCGGCTGGTGGCACGCCTACAACGAGGTCTTCACCGGCACCTTCGTCGGGCTCGAGGCCGACGCCAGCTCGCTGCGCGCGTTCCAGGCCCTGCTGGTGCCGGGGCTGCTGCAGACCGAGCGGTACGCCCGCGCGGTGATCCGGGCGCTGCGGCCGGACGCCGAGGACGCCGAGACCCGCCGCCGCGTCGCCGCCCGGATGGCGCGCCAGGAGCTGCTGTCCGACACCCCGCCCCCGGAGTACTGGGCGGTGATGGACGAGGCCGTGCTGCGCCGCGTCGTCGACGGTCCCGAGGTGATGGCCGAGCAGCTCTACCGCATGGTCACGCTCGCCGAGAAGCCGAACGTGACCATCCAGGTCGTGCCGTTCGGGGCCGGCGCGCACCCGGGGATGGAGGGCCCCTTCCTGATCATGGGCTTCCCCGAGCAGGCCGACCCGGACGTCGTCTACGTCGACGACAGCACGTCCAGCGGCCTCTACCTGGAGGAACCCACAGACGTCCGGCGCTACGGGCTGATGTTCGACCATCTGCGCGCGGCCGCACTGAAGCCGGACGACTCGGTGGAGCTGATCGCCGAGGCGGCCGGGCGGTTCGCCGAACAGGCTGCCGCACCGGCTCCGGTGCACCATCTGGAACCGAGGACACAGTAAGGGAGTTGGGGACCATGGAGAACGAACTTTCCGGGGCGCGGTGGCGCAAGAGCAGCCACAGCGGCGGCGGCAACGACTGCGTCGAGGTCGCGTTCGTCGCCGGCGGTGCCGCGGTGCGCGACTCGAAGGACCCCGAAGGTGGTGCTTTCCGCCTGCCCGCATCGGGTTGGCGGGGGCTGCTGGCCGCGGTGCGGCCCGGCGGCCCGGCGCACGACTGAGGCGCTTTCGGAGACCCCTTACCCCCGCCGAGCTGGGCTCGACCGGGAGTAAGGGGTCTTTTCACGGCCAGGGCTGCGTGATCACCCGATGCCTGAGGTGCTCCCTCAGGACGAACCTGAGTGCTACCAACCGGAGAATTCGGGGACAAGGGGAACACGATGCACAGCGATCTGCTGCTCGACGCGGTCCGGGCCGAAGCGGCCTACCGGGCCGAGGAACTGCGGAAGGCCGGGCGCAGCGCCTGGGCCGCCCGCGCCCGCCGCGCCGTCCGCCACCTGCGGGCCCCGCGCGCCGACGTCGACGTGCCGGCGCAGGAGCGCCGCGAGGCCGCGCGGGAAACCGCCGGTGTCGGCGAGACCGCCCGGTAGGGGCGGGTGAAGGTGTCCAAGGCGATAAGCGTGCGGACCTTGTCGGTGACATCCGGGGCTTCGCCCCAGGTCGGGGGCTTCGCCATCCGAACCTC
>NZ_JBFBBZ010000055.1:0-30172 GCF_040682935.1 Amycolatopsis sp. NPDC051061 | reverse complement strand
CGGAAAAATGTCGGTGACATCTGGGGCTTCGCTCCAGGTCGGGGGCTTCGCCACCCGAGCCCCCGGAAAAATGTCGGTGACATCTGGGGCTTCGCTCCAGGTCGGGGGCTTCGCCACCCGAGCCCCCGGAAAAATGTCGGTGACATCTGGGGCTTCGCCCCAGGTCGGGGGCTTCGCCACCCGAGCCCCCGGAAAACTGTCGGTGGGGTAGGCGACAATGCTCCTCGTGCCCCGACTCGGCTCCGGAATCCCGCTCGTCGCCCGTACCCACGAGATGCGGCGGCTCCGCGCCGCCTTCGCCCGGGCTGAACGTGGCGAAGCCGGCGCGGTGCTGCTCTCGGGGGACGCCGGGGTCGGCAAGACCCGGCTGCTGACCGCGCTCGGCGAGCACGTCGAGGCGGGCGGTGGGCTGCTGCTCACCGGCCGCTGCATCGACGTCCGCGAAGGCGGTCTTCCTTACCTTCCGTTCGCCGAAGCGCTCGCCCCGCTGGGCAGCGCGGCGGACCCGGTGGTGGCCGCGGCGGTGCGGCTCCGGCCCGCGCTCGGGCGGCTGCTGCCGCAGGGCCAGGGCATCGAGGAGCCCCGCGCGGCCGAACACTCGCCGATGACCTCGAACGACCGGGAGACCATGGTGCGTCCCCGGCCCGAGCAGGATCTCGGTCAGCTGCAGTTGTTCGACGCAGTACTGGGGGTGCTGACCGAGATCGCCGAGTCGCGCCCGGTGGTGATCTTCCTGGAGGATCTCCACTGGGCCGACGCCTCGACCCGCAACCTGCTGTCCTTCCTGCTCAGCAGGCTCCGGGCGCAGCGGCTGCTCGTCGTGGGCAGCTACCGCGAAGAGGACGTGCACCGGCGCCACCCGCTCCGCGGTCTCCTTTCGGAGCTGGTCCGGCTGGCCACCGTCGAGCGCGTCGACCTGCACCCCTTCGGCACCGCCGACGCCCGGAAGTTCGTCGAGGCGCTGGCCGACGAGCCGATGCCGGCGGACGTCGTGGCCGACATCGTCACCCGGTCCGAGGGCAACCCGTTCTTCGCCGAGGAGCTGCTCGCCACCCAGTCCGAGTGCAACGACCTGCCCGCCGGGCTCGCCGAAGTGCTGTTGTCCCGGCTCGAGCGCCTCTCGCCGGACACCCGCCGGGTCGCCCGGGTGATCTCGGTGGCGAACGAGCCGGTGATGCACGGGGCGCTGGCCGAGGTCTCCGGGCTGGGCGAGCTGGAGCTCGACGAGGCGTTGCGCGAAGCCGTCCAGCACCACGTCCTGGTGGTGCTCGGGGACGGCTCCTACACGTTCCGGCACGCGTTGCTGCAGGAAGCGGTGTACGGCGACCTGCTGCCGGGGGAGCGGTCGCGCACGCACGCGGCGTACGCCGCCCGGATCCAGGCGCGGCCGCAGGGCCGCGGGCACGACGCGAAGCTGGCCTACCACTCGATGCAGAGCAGCGACCTGGTCACCGCGCTGCCGGCGTTGCTGCGCGCGATGGACGAGGCCGAGAAGCTCGGCGCGCCCGGGTCGGCGCTGCAGCACGTCGAGCAGGCACTGTCCATCTGGGACGCCGTCCCGGCCGCCGAGCGGCCCGAGGGGTTCGACGAGCTGCGGCTGCTGCACGAGGCGTCCTACTTCGCGGGCACCTCCGGCGAGCCCGAGCGCGCCGCCGCCTTCGCGCGGTCGGCCACGCAAGCCCTGAAACCGGACACGGCGGTCGACCGCGCGGCGAAGACGTGGCGGCGGCTGGCGGAGGCGCTGCTCGCCCTGGAGGGCACCCTCGAGGAGGCGACCGCGGCCATCGACCGGGCCTGGGACCTGGTCAAGGACGCCGAGCCGAGCGGGACGCGGGCCTGGGTGCTGGCCAGCCGGGCCGGGTTCCTGCGGATCCTCGAACAGCCCGGCGCGGCGCTGGACAGCGCGCGCACCGCGGTCGCCGACGCGCAGGCGGTCGGCGCGGCGGGCGCGGAGGCGTCGGCGCTCACCACGCTGGGGACGCTGGCCGACTCGGCGGGTGACGCCGCCGAGGCGCGCGAGTGGCTGCGCAAGGCCCAGCGGAAGGCGCGGGACGCCGAGGCCCTGAACACCGAGATCCGCGCGACCTACTTCCTTGCCCTGAGCTACGACGACCAGGCCGAGTTCGCCGAGGCCCTCGAGCAGGCCGGGCGTGGTGTCGCCCGGGCCGAAGAGGCCGGGCTGAGCTGGAGCGTCTACGGGCTGGAGCTGCGGGCGCGGCAGCTGATGCTGCGGTACATCATGGGTGACTGGCCGGAGGAGAGCGCCGGGCGTGCCGGGCGCGGGGTGTCCAGTGCGGTCGCCGCGCGGATCCTGGCGATCTGGTCGCTGTTCGTCGTCGCGCGCGGGCGGTTCGACGAAGCCGCGAAGCTCGTCGCCGGGCTGCGGCAGCACTGGACCGCGGACATGCAGATCCCGCTGTCGGTCGGGGACGCGGGCATCCAGCTGGCGTACTGGCGGGGCGACCACGCCGAGGCGGTGCGCCGGGCCGAGGACCTCATCGGCTGGCTGGAGCGGATCGAACCCGGCCTGCTGGCCGGCATCCGGGTGGCCGCGGTCGGCGTCACCGCCGCGGCCGCGCTGGCCGCCGACGCCCGGGTCCGCGGCGACCAGGCCGCGGCCGGCGCCGCGGTGGCGGCGGGCGAGCGGATGCTGGCGCACGGCCGGATGAGCTCGGTCGTCGGGCAGCCGCGATCGGGGACGCTCGGGCCGGAAGGCCGCGCCTGGCTGGCGCGCCTGGAGGCGGCGGCGACCTGCCTGACCGGCCGGGGTGACGCGCGGCTGTGGGCGGCCGCGGCGGCGGCGTTCGGCTACGGCGCCGTCTACGAGGAGGCGGTCTGCCGCTGGCACGAGGCCGAAGCGCTGCTGGCGACGGACGAAGACGCGAAGCCGGCGCTCGAAGCGGCGCACGCGGTGGCGGTCCGCCTCGGCGCGATTCCGCTGCGGGACGCCGTCCGCGACCTGGCCCACCGCGCCCGGGTCGAGCTGGCCGGGGTCGAGCCGGCCGCGCCGGCCCGCACGGTCGCCAACCCGCTGACCGACCGCGAGCGCGACGTCCTCGAGCGCGTGGCCCTGGGCCGCACGAACCGCCAAGTCGGCGAAGAGCTGTACATCAGCGAGAAGACGGTCAGCGTCCACCTGTCCCGCGTGATGGCGAAGCTCGGCGCGAGCCGCCGCGCGGAAGCGGTGGCGATCGCCTACGACCGCGGTCTCCTGACGGCCCCCACCGCCGAACACGCGTGATCAGCGGGTCGACACGCGTGATTGGGAAGCCGACACGCGTGATTGAAGGGTCGACACGGCAAGTGTCGCCGTGTCGACCCTCGGGTCACGCGTGCTGACCCTTCAATCACATCAGCGGGGGAGACGGCGGAGGGCCTTCAGGCCCAGCGTCATGCCCTTCGCCCACAGCGAACCGGGGACTCGGCGAGGCGGGCGGAGCGCCGGCCCGCGCTGCAGCGCGATCGACTGGGACTCCGTGTACTTCAGCAGGCCCTCGGCGCCGTTGCGGCGGCCGACGCCGGAGTCCTTCATGCCGCCCATCGGGACGCCGACGCTGCCGAACGTCGCCGCGTAGCCCTCGTTGACGTTGACCGTCCCGGCCTTGAGGCGCGCCGCGACCTCCCAGCCCGCGCGGCCGTTGCGCGACCAGACGCTGGCGTTGAGCCCGAACGGCGTGTCGTTCGCCCGGTCGATGGCCTCGGTGACGTCGGTGTAGCCGTAGATCGAGACGACCGGCCCGAACGTCTCCTCCGCGAACGGCACCATGTCCGGCGTGACGTCGGAAAGCACCGTCGGCTCGTAGAACAGCGGGCCGAGGTCGGGCCGCGCGCGGCCGCCGGTGAGCACCGACGCGCCCTTCGCGCGGGCGTCCTCGACGTGCGCCGACACCGTCGCGAGCTGCTCTGCCGACGTCAGCGACCCCATCTGGGCCTGGTAGTCCAGCGCGCCACCGAGCTTCACCGCCGCGGTCCGCGCGACGAACGCGCGGGTGAACTCGTCGCGGATGTCCTCGTGGACGTAGATCCGCTCGACCGACACGCACAGCTGACCCGCCGAGGAGAAGCACGCGGTCACCGCGCCCGTCGCGGCCTTCGCGATGTCGGCGTCGGGCAGCACGATCATCGGGTTCTTGCCGCCGAGCTCCAGCGAGTACGACGTCAGCCGCTTCGCCACCTGCCCGGCCAGCTCCTTGCCGGTCGGCGTGGACCCGGTGAAGCACAGGTAGTCCGACTCCTCGACCAGCGCGGTGCCGATCTTCGAGCCGCGGCCGAGCACGATCTGCCAGGTCCCGGCCGGCAGCCCGGCCTCCTCGGCGAGCTCGTGCAGCCAGAGCGCCGACAGCGCGGTCTGGTTGTCCGGCTTCTGCACCACGGCGTTGCCGGCGGCCAGCGCCGGGAAGACGTCCATCGCGGTGAGCGCCAGGGGGTAGTTCCACGGCGAGATGACGCCGACGACGCCCTTGGGGTGCCGGATCTCGCCGGCGCGGGTCAGCCCCGGGATGACGCCGGCGACGCGGCGGGGAGCGAGCAGCTTCGCGGCGTGCTTGCCGTAGTAGGCCGCGACCAGCGCGGTCGCGCTGACCTCGTCGAACGCGTCGAGCCGCGCCTTGCCGGCCTCGATCTGGACCAGGTCGAGCACCTCGTCCTGCCGGGCCAGCACCAGGTCGTGCAGCCGGGTGAGGACGCGGGCGCGCTCGGCGGGGGAGCGGTCCGCCCACGCCCGCTGGGCCGTCCGCGCGCCGGCGAAGACCGCGCGGACGTCGGCGTCGGTGGCCTGGGGCAGCGTCGCGATCGGCTGCCCGGTGAAGGGCGCGTGCATGCGGATCGGCGCCGAGTCCGCGCCGCTCGCCACGCGGGCGACGAGCTGGGCCGCCCGCGCCGAGCCGGGCGCCCCGGCGACGCCGCCGACGGTCGGCGGCAAGGGGGTGTCTTCGACTGCGTTCGCGGGGGTCGTGCTGGTCACCAGGACGTCTCCGTTCCGCGGCGTCCGGAGTCCGCACGACGCCGCGTAGGGGTTACCGACGAGTACAACCATACCGTCGGTACGTCAGTTGTCCAACCTGATGTGAATAAGTTTCACGTATTGGGTGGGTTCAGCGGCGGGAGCTGGTAGTTCGGCTCGGTCGGCGACGGCGACTCCGACTGGCCGGGATGCGACTGGGCCTGCGTCGCACCGCCGTAGGGGTCGTCGAGCCGTGGAGAAAGCCCGCCGGACTGGGCGGGGAACGGCTGCGACGGCGGCCCCACCTCGCCGGACTGGGCCGGGAACGGCTGCGAGGCCGGCCCGCCCTGAGCCGGGAAGGGCTGCGAAACCGGGCCGCTCTGGGCGGGGAAGGGCTGCGACGACGGCGCACCCGGGTACGGCTGCGGCCCGCCGGGGTACGGCTGGGCACCGGGATACCCCGCGAACTGCTGCTGCGGCGGCACCGGGTACGGCCGCGACTGCTGCTGGTACGGCCCGCCGTACCCGGGCGGCGGCCCCAGCGGCGCGGTGGCCGGCGCCCGCCGTCCGGCGAGCGCCGCGAGGACCAGCGTCACCACGCCGAGCGCGCCACCGCCGAGCAGGATCCAAAACCCGATGCCGGTCGAGTAGCGCGAGGTGAGCGATCCGTCGTCGGCCTCGTAGCTCAAGGTCGCCGAGACGTCCATGCCGAGCATCCACACCGCCGCGGCGACCCCGGCGCCCCCGGCCACCAGGGCCGTCCGGGCGCCCGAGCGCACCCCGGCGCCCGCCGAGCGCCGCGCGCCCGCGATCGCCAGGCCGGCCCCGGCCAGCAGCACCAGCGCGCCGGCCGACAGCGGGATCCCGTACCGCGCGACGTGGGTGTTCTCGTAGAACTTCTTCGCTTCGTCGCTGGGTTCGACGTCGAACGAGCGCGTCCAGGCGCTGATCGTCTGGCTGCTTTCGGCCTTGCCGCCGACGATCTGCTCGAACTTCGTCTGCGGGAGGAACGATCCGGCCAGCACGAGCACCGCGGCGACGGCGCCGACGATCCCGGCGATCAGCCGGAGGCGGGCGCCGGCGTCGGTGGGCGGCCGCCGCGGCGGTGGCTGCTGTGGCTGGGGAGGGCCGTACGGGTTCTGGTACGGGCTGGCGGTCATCGGAACTCCCCTCTTCCGGGGGGATTGGACCACGAATCCGCCTGCGGGATAAGGGGTATTCCCGCCCTTGCGTGGCCCGGCTGGTCAGCTTGGCGCAGTGGCTGCGTCCTGGTAGAGCAGAACCGCGATCCGCTTCCACTCCTCGAGCAGCTGCCGGCGCCGGTTCGGGTCGCCGCCGAGCTCGGCGTCCAGGGCCAGGCCGCGGGTCAGGTTCACGGTGAGCCAGAACAGCATTTCGGCGCGTTCGGGCGGGAGCTCGCCGGCGACGTGGGTGACCTGCTCGAGCGTGGCGCGCCCGAGCGCGCGGTCGACCGGGCGGATGGCCGCCCGCAGCTCGGGGTCCGTGCGGGCGGCGACCCACAGCTCGGTGACGGCGGTCGAGAGCGTGCCCGAGTAGCCGGTCCAGAGCAGGTCGATCGCCGCGGCGACGCCGGTGCCGCCGCTGGGCAGCTCGTCCAGCGACGCGGCGAGCTGGCCGCGCAGCTTCGTCGTGAGGTGCTCGACGGCGGCCGCCATCAGCTCGGCCTTGGCGGTGAAGTGGTGCTGCACCGCGCCCTTCGACACGCCCGCCCGGGCGCAGATCTCCTGCACCGAGGTCCGCGCGTAACCGACGTCCACCAGGCAGTCGATGGTGGCGTCGAGCAGCGCCGTGCGGGTCTGTTCCCGCCGCTGCGCCTGGGTCCGGTGCGCCGTCGAGGTCACTTCGGCCTCCCTGCTTTACGTACAGGCCGGTACGGATGTACATTCCGCAGAGAACTTACATGCTGTTCGTCATGTTTTCCAGCAGGAGGGTCCCGTGCCGCTTCAACTCCCCAAGAGCTCCTGGAGCACGACCGAGCTCGACGACCTCCGCGAGCTCTCGCGGTCGTTCCTGCAGAAGGAGGCCGTGCCGCACCAGGAACGCTGGGCGGCGGAGAAGAAGGTCGACCGAGAGCTGTGGACCAAGGCCGGCGAAGTCGGCCTGCTCTGCCTGTCCATCCCCGAGGAGTACGGCGGGGGCGGCGGCACCTTCGCCCACGAGGCCGTGCTCTACGAAGAGCAGGCGCGCTCGGGCGACAGCGCGTGGGGCGTGACCGTCCACAACGGAATCGTCGCGCACTACTTGAGCGCGTACGCCTCCGAAGAGAAGAAGCGCGAGTGGCTGCCGAAGATGGCCAGCGGCGAGCTGGTCGGCGCGATCGCGATGACCGAACCCGGCACCGGCTCCGACCTGCAGGGCATCAAGACCCGCGCGGTGCGCGACGGCGACCACTACGTCATCAACGGCGCGAAGACCTTCATCACCAACGGTTTGCACGCCGGCCTGGTGGTCGTCGCGTGCAAGACCGACCCGGACGCGGGCGCGCAGGGCGTCTCGCTGATCGTCGTCGAGACCGACACCCCGGGCTTCCGCCGCGGCCGCGTGCTCGACAAGGTCGGCCTGAAGGGCCAGGACACCGCCGAGCTGTTCTTCGACGACGTCCGCGTGCCCGCCGCCAACCTCCTCGGTGACGCCGAAGGCCAGGGCTTCTTCCAGCTGATGCTGCAGCTGCCGCAGGAACGGCTGATCATCGCCGTCACCGCGGTGGCCGGGCTGGAGGCCGCGGTCGACCTCACGCTGGAGTACACGAAGGAGCGCACGGCGTTCGGCCGGCCGATCTTTTCCTTCCAGAACACCAAGTTCAAGCTCGCCGAGGCGGCGACCGAGGCCGCGGTGGCGCGGGCGTTCCTCGACCAGTGCATCGAACGCCACCTCAAGGGCGAGCTCGACGTCCAGGGCGCGGCGATGGCGAAGCTGTGGACCACCGAGCGGGTCAACAAGGTGATCGACGACTGCGTGCAGCTCTTCGGCGGCTACGGCTACATGAGCGAGTACCCGATCGCGCGTGCCTGGGCCGACGTCCGGATCTCGCGGATCTTCGGTGGCACCAGCGAGATCATGAAGGAAATCATCTCCCGCTCGCTCTGAAGGGACCGACTATGAAGGCAGGTCCGCTCAGCGGCCTGAAGGTGGTGGAACTGGCCGGGCTCGCCCCCGGGCCGTTCGCCGCGATGATCCTTTCCGACCTCGGCGCCGACGTCGTCCGCGTCGACCGCGCGAAGCCGGGGGAGGACGTGCTCGGCATCCAGACCGACCCGCTCGCCCGCGGCCGCCGGTCGGTCGGCATCAACACCAAGACGCCCGAAGGCGTCGAGCTGGTGCTGAAGCTGTGCGAGACCGCGGACGTCCTCATCGAGCCCTTCCGCCCCGGCGTCGCCGAACGGATCGGGCTCGGCCCCGACGTCGTCCACGCCCGCAATCCGCGGCTGGTCTACGGCCGGATGACCGGCTGGGGCCAGGACGGGCCGTTGACGAAGGCGGCCGGACACGACATCAACTACATCGGCATCGCCGGCGCGCTCGAGCCGATCGGGCGCGCGGGCGAGCGGCCGGTGCCGCCGCTCAACCTCGTCGGCGATTTCGGCGGCGGCGGGCTGCTGCTGGCGATGGGCATCCTCGCGGCGCTGTACGAACGAAACACGTCGGGGCAGGGCCAGGTCGTCGACGCGTCGATGGTCGACGGCGCCGCGCTGCTCACCACGAGCCTGCACGGCATGGCCGCCGCCGGGCTCTGGGGCGGGGACCGCGGTGACAACATGCTCGACGGCGGCGCCCCGTTCTACGACACCTACGAGACCGCGGACGGCAAGTACGTCGCCGTCGGCGCGATCGAGATGCGGTTCTGGGGCGACCTGGTGAAGGTCCTCGAGCTAGACCCGGAGTCGTTGCCGCTGCACATCGACAAGACGCAGTGGCCTCGCCTCCGCGAAATCCTCGCGGCGGCGATCGGCAAGCACACGCGCGACGACCTCGTCGCGCGCGCCGAAGGCACCGACGCGTGCCTGACGCCGGTGCTCGCGCCCGGCGAAGCCGCTTCGCACCCGCACAACGCGGCGCGCGGAACGTTCGTCGAGATCGGCGGGATGGTCCAGCCCGCCCCCGCCCCGCGGTTCGACCGCACCCCGCCGGAGACGCCGGAAGCCCCGCGCGCCAAGGGATCCGACACCGAAGCCGTGCTCGCCGAACTCGGCGTCACGGACCTCGGCGCGTTGCGTTCGGCGGGCGCGATCGCCTAGTTCTTCACGAGGTCGGAGCGCACGACCGAGTAGAGGACGCTGTCGCGCCACTCGCCGTCACGGAAGCAGTAGCCGCGAAGGATGCCTTCGCGCGTGAAGCCGGCCTTCTCGAGGGCGCGTTGTTCGGCGCGGTTGTCCACCTCGGTCGTCGCTTCGACCCGGTTGAGCTGGGTGTGGGCGAAGAGGTACTCGGCGAGCAGGCGCTGGGCTTCGGTGCCGTAGCCGTGGCCGCGCGCTTCCGGCACCAGGACGAGGCCCACTTTCCAGCAGTAGCACGTCGGCCCGGACCGGCTGCGGTGCCAGGAGACGAGACCGAGGACGCGGCCGCCGAGCGTCGGCACGAGCATGCCGGTTTCGGCGGTGAGCATCCCGGTCTCCTGCCAGCGGCGGCGCAGGTAGCCGGGATCGTGCCAGCCGAACCACTGGTGCTCCCCGGCGGCGACGGGATCGTTGGTCAGCTGTTCCAGGAGGTCGAGATCGTCTTCGGCCACGGGCCGGAGCACGACTCTGGGACCATCGTCGTCCATCGGGCGACCTTATCGGCCGCCTGACCGGAATCGCCCCGGGATCCGGGGATCCACCCGGTCGAGCCACGCCCGGTGACGGACCGGAACCCGTGACCAAGGGGTCGCGAGATGCCCCGCCAGTCACGGGTGATGCCCCGCTGATCACGCGAGATGCCCCGCTGATCACGTGAAGGTGCCGTGCCGGCCCTCTCCGCCCGCGAACCGGGCCGCGCCGTCGACCGCCTCCGCCGCCAGCACGCCCGCGCCCATCGCCGCCCGGAACTCAGCCGCGAGCGCGTCCTCTTCGGACTTCCCCCACTGGTCGAGCGCCGAGAGCCGGTCGCCCCGCAGGCACGCCTGCGGGAACGCCGCGAGCTGCCGCGCCAGCTCCTGCGCCGCGGAAACGGCTTCACCGGCCGGCACGAGCCGGTTCGCCAGGCCGATCTCCAGCGCCTCGGCCGCCTCGACCGGCCGGCCCGTCAGGATCAGGTCCATCGCCCGCGACTGGCCGATCAGCCGCGGCAGCCGGACCGTGCCGCCGTCGATCAGCGGCACGCCCCAGCGGCGGCAGAAGACCCCGAACACCGCCGTGGCGTCCGCTACCCGCAGATCGCACCACAGCGCGAGCTCCAGCCCGCCCGCGACGGCGTGCCCGTGGACGGCCGCGATCACCGGCTTGCCGAGCCTCAGCCGGGTCGGGCCCATCGGGCCGTCCCCGTCCGGGTGGGTGCGGTTCACCCGGTCGGTGCCGATGGCCTTGAGGTCCGCGCCGGCGCAGAACGCGCCACCCGATCCGGTGAGGACCGCGACGGCGGCATCGGGATCGGCGTCGAACGTGCGGAACGCGTCGGCCAGCTCGGCCGCGGTCGGTCCGTCGACGGCGTTGCGGGCGGCGGGGCGGTCGATGGTGACCGTCGTCACTTCGCCGTCCCGCTCGACCAGCACGTTCCGGGTCATCGCCGCTCCTCGGGGCCGCTCGGGGTGATCGGGGGTTGATCGGGGTGTCTTCGGGGCAAGCCTTCCCTAGAGTATTGGCGTGGCCACTCCCAGGACGGGGACGGCGAGCCCGGGAGGAAGCGCATGTCGAGCGGCATGAAGAAAGTTCTCATCGTCGGCGTGGTCGCGCTCGTGCTCTTCTTCCTGATCACCCAGCCCACCCAGTCCGCCGACTTCGTGCACCGCGTCCTCGGCTGGCTCAAGGACGGCGCCGAAGCGATCGTGACGTTCTTCCGGTCGCTCTTCTCCTGACCACCGGAAACCCGCCTGACCGGCACCGCAGCGGGCGGCGCCGGTCGTCACCCTGTGTGTTAGCGGACGGTAAATCACTGAGTGTCACGAATCTCGGATTTCGGACTCAGCGCTCGACCATCCGGGTGGATTGCAGCCGAAAACGCGCAGGTCGGCGAATTCGTGCCTGCCGGGGTCTGGCGAAGGAGACCACCCCGGCCCTACGGTGCTCACATTGCGTGATCGGGTGGTTCGCCCTCCCCCCGGAGACCCCCGGTACGCAGGCAGTTTCCACTCAGCAAGGTGCAGGTTGGTGCGTGCGGCACCACCGCGTGGGACAGGTGTCAGGGCCTGTCCGTCGGGGACCTACCTAGGAGGCAGGGATGACCGGAGATCCCGGAGTGGACGCGCTGATCCGGCAATGGGCCGCCGAGCGCGAGCAGACCCCCGAAGAGCAGGAGGTCGACCGCATCGCGTCCGCGTGGCTGGCGGACGCTCCGGCGCAGGCCCCGGGCATCCCCGGCCAGCGTGCGCGCTCCGGGCAGCAGCGGTTCGTCCCGGTCGAGTCGGCCGACCCCGGTTACCTCGACGCCATGCGCCGACGGCTGCCGGAAGTGCCCGAAGAGCTCCTCACCGCCGCCGCGGGCTGGTGGCAGATGGTCGGCGGCGTCGCCGAGGCCGAGGAGTGGTGGGACGCCGGTCTCAGCCCGCTCGACCAGCGGGCCCTCGACTACCGGGCGGCCGGGCTCGCGCCGTCCGACCTGAGCCGCCGGCTCGGGCCGATGACCGTTCTGCAGCACCTCCGCCGCGGCAGTGCCCCGGCCTGGTGCGTCGCGCGGCTCGCGCGGCAGCAGAAGTCCGCCTGACCCTTTTCCGCACGGCCGGGTGAACCGGCGTGGTGAGACGATCGCGACGACCCGCGTAACGCTAACCTGCGCGGGCTCGTTGACACTTCGTCGACACCACGCTGGAGGACCGGAGTTTCGTGCGCACCAGGACCGGAAAGAACGAGGACGACCCGATCGACGCGAGCGTCGAGGAAGCCGCCCCCGCCGGACCGGCGCCGCGCTCCCAGAGCGTCGCAGTGCTCACCCGATTGGTCGTGGTCCTCGCCGTGCTGGCCGTGGCCGGCGGCGGGATCTGGCTCGTCACCCGCGCGTCGACGCCGGAGGCGAGTCCCACCACGACCGAAATCCCCGCCCTGCAGGTCAAGGCGGCCGACGTCCGGCCCGGGTCGGTCGCACCGGCCGGCGGCGCCGTCGCGGGCGGGGCCGAGCAGCAGACTTCTCCCCAGCAGGCCCACCGCACCGGTCCGGCGACGCTCACCCAGTGGGCGAGCCAGGTCGCGGCGGTCACCGGCGTCCCGGCGCGGGCGTTGCAGGCCTACGGCAACGCCGAGCTGGCGATGCGCGCGGACCAGCCGAAGTGCGAGATCTCGTGGGCGACGCTCGCGGGCATCGGCCGGATCGAGTCCAACCACGGCCAGTACGCGGGCGCCGTGCTCGGCGCGGACGGCCGCCCGTCGAAGCCGATCACCGGCGTCCCGCTCGACGGGTCCGCGGGCGTCCAGGCGATCGGCGACACGGACGGCGGCCGCTACGACGGCGACGCGGGGGTCGACCGCGCGGTCGGGCCGATGCAGTTCATCCCGAGCACGTGGCGCAAGTGGGCCGCCGACGGCAACGGCGACGGCCTCGGCGACCCCCAGCAGATCGACGACGCGGCCTTGGCGGCGGCGCGATACCTGTGCGCGGGCGGGCGCGACATGGCGAGCCCATCGGGGTGGTGGGCGGGGATCCTGTCGTACAACAACTCGACGGAGTACGCGCAGAAGGTGTTCGGCTTGGCGGACGGGTACGCCAAGGGGGCGCAGTCGGTGCGCAAGCAAGGCTGAGGTGCCCGCGGGTGGTGCTGGGCGGAGTCGGGTGTCGCGAATGAGTCATTCGCGACGGTTGGCGGGGTCATGAACGACTCTTTCCTGTCGTCCAGCGTCATGAACGACCCTTTCATGACGTCCCGCCCGGCAAACGTGACTTTGTCGGGCCCTGCCTGGGAGGGCGGGGGCCGGGCTTCTCTCAGTGGGCCAGTGCTAGCGTCGAAGCCGTGCCAGCTTCCCCTCCGCCGGTGGCTTCCCCCTGGGGGCGCCGGATCGCGATCGTTGCGACCTGTGTGGTGAGCCTGCTCGTCTGCTGTGGGCTCGCCTGGTGGCAGTGGGACCGCTTCACCTCGGCGAACGGCACCTTCCAGAACCTCGGCTACGTCCTGCAGTGGCCGCTCTTCGGCCTGTTCCCGGCCTTCATGTTCTGGCGGATCCGCAAGCTCGCCCAGAAGGCCGAAACCGACGGGACGGCGGACGAAACCCCGGCCCCCGTCGCCGAGGTGCCCGCCCCCCGCCTCCGCCCCGACGCCGTGGAGGCGCCGCTGACGGACGAGGACGAGGAGCTGGCCGCGTACAACCGTTACCTGCGCGAGCTGAACGCCCGCGATCAGCAGGCCGCAGAGTGAGGCCGCAGAGTGAGGACGTCCCGATGACCACCAGCACCGAAGGTGCCGCCCAGACCGCGGTGCCGCTCTCCGGCCCCCTGGTCCGGTTCCGCACCGCCGCCTACGTCACCGGTGTCGGCCTGCTCGGCCTCTGCTTCGTGATGGTGCTGCGCTACGGCTTCGACAACCCCACCCCGTCGGCCGTGTACTCGCCGATCCACGGCGTGCTGTACATGATCTACCTGGTGCTGACCATCGACCTGGCGATCAAGGCCCGCTGGTCGATCAAGGGCACCGTGCTCGTGCTGCTGGCCGGCTGCGTCCCGTTCGTCTCGTTCCTCGTCGAGCGCCGGGTGACGCACAAGGTCAAGGCCGGGCAGAAGCTGTAACCCGCCGGAACGTCAACGCCACCACGCACGTGCCCGCCGCGAACACCGCGGCCGTGGCGAACGCCGCCGTCATGCCGTCGACCACGAGCTGGGGTCCCGTCGCGCCCGACGAGCGGGTCGCCGACCCGAACACCGTGATCAGGACACCCAGCCCGAGCGTGCTGCCGACCTGCTGCATCGTCTGCAGCACGCCGCCCGCGGCACCCGCGTCCTCGCTGGGCACGGTGGCCATCACGATCACGTTCAGCGGCGCGAACGCCAGCCCGCCGCCGAGTCCCATCAGCAGCAGCGGCCCCAGCAACGCGGGGAAGTACGTGCTGTCCGTCGTGAGCAGCGCGAGCCAGGCCACGCCGGAGACCATCAGCAACGACCCCGTGACGGCCAGCGGCTTCGGGCCGTAGCGCGGGAGCAGCCGCGGCACGAGCCGGCTCATCGTGAAGATCAGCGCCGCCATCGGCAGGAACGCGAAGCCGGTGGCCAGCGCCGCGAAGTGCCGGATGTCCTGCATGAACTGGGTGAGGAAGAAGAACATCGACATCATGGCCATCGGGCCGAGGAAGAAGTTGACGTAGGCCGCGCTGCGGTTGCGGTCGGCGAACAGCCGGAGCGGGACCAGCGGCATCGCGGTGCGGGCTTCGATCGCGACGAACGCGGTCAGCAGCGCCAGGCCGCCGGCGAGCGAGCCGAGCGTCACGGGGTTGCCCCAGCCGTCGGACGCCGCGTGGGTGAAGGCGAACACGAGCGAGCCGACGCCCAGGGTGCCGGTGATCGCGCCGGGCAGGTCGAGGTGCGCGGGCCGGCGCTCCGGTTCGGGCACGAACCGCGGCGCGAGCAGCACGATCGCGAGGCCGAACGGGACGTTGATGAACAGCGCCGCGCGCCACGAGATCCACTCGGTGAGCAGGCCGCCGACGATCAGGCCGATCGCGAACCCGCCGCTGGACATCGCGGAGAACAGCGCCAGCGCCCGGACGCGGGCCTTGGTTTCGGTGAAGGTGGTCGTGACCAGGGCCAACGTGCTCGGCCCGGCCATGGCGGCGCCGACGCCCTGCAGGACGCGGGCGGCGACGAGCAGCGTGGCCGAGCCGGCGAGGCCGCCGGCCAGCGACGCGAGGGTGAACAGCGCGGTGCCCGCGACGAACATCCGGCGCCGCCCGAACAGGTCGCCCGCGCGGCCGCCGAGCAGCAGCAGACCGCCGAAGACCAGGCTGTAGGCCGTCATCACCCAGGACAGGCCGGTGGCCGAAAACCCCAGGTCGGACTGGATGCGCGGGAGCGCGACGTTCATCACGGTCGCGTCGAGGATGAGCATGAGCTGGCAGGTCAGGATGATCGCGAGGACCAGCCCGCTGCGGCGGGCCGGGGCAGGCTCGACCGCACGGTGGATCGTTTGCTGGGACAAGAGATACTCCCCCGAGGAGTAAGAGAAGAAGCGGAGATGTTCTCCACTTGCGTGCGATCCGATAATATGGAGAGCGTCTCCGGATGCGCAAGTGAATTCGGAGAATCTCTCCGGTTAAGTGGCGAGGAGGCCGGGATGCCGGGTGGGGACACGGAGCGTCCGATGCGGGCGGACGCGCGACGCAACTACGAGCGCATCGTCGCGACGGCGAAGGACCTCTTCACCGCCCACGGCGCCGATGTGCCGCTCGACGACGTCGCCAAGAAGGCGGGCGTCGGAGCGGGCACGCTCTACCGGCACTTCCCGACCCGCGAGAAGCTGTTCGAAGCGGTCTACCGCGACGAGATCGCGGTGCTCGCCGACCGCGCGTACGTGCTGCACGACGAGCTGCCGCCGTGGGAGGCGCTCGAGGCGTGGCTGATCGAGCAGGTCACTTGGGTCGTGGAGCGGCACAAGCTGGCCACGATCCTCAAGGAGTCGATCGACTCGGGCTCGGAAACCTTCCAGTACTGCCAGAAACGCCTGCGCGACGCGACCGGCGTCCTGGTCGACACGGCCCGGGACGCGGGCCTGATCCGGCCGGACGTCGTGGGGGCCGACGTCCTGCGCCTGGGCCACGGCGCCGGCATGGCGGTGCGCAACTGCAGCCCGGAAGACGGGAAACGCGTGCTGAACGTGATCCTGGACGGCCTGCGCGCGTGACGCAGGCCGCCCGGGGGGTCAGCTGCCGATCCCGGTGAGGGACCGGACCTCCATCTCCGCGTGCTTCTCCGCGTCCGCCTTCGGCTTGCCCACCAGGGTGCCGACGAACCCGCAGAGGAACGAGAACGGGATCGACACCAGGCCCGGGTTCTTGAGCGGGAACCAGGCGAAGTCGATGCCCTTGAAGATCGCGTCCGGGGCGCCCGAAACGACCGGCGAGAAGAGCACCAGCAGCAGGGACGCGGCCAGGCCGCCGTAGATGCCCCACAGCGTGCCCGTCGTGTTGAACCGCTTCCAGAACAGCGAGAACAGCAGCGTCGAGAGGTTCGCCGACGCCGCCACCGCGAACGCCAGCGCGACCAGGAACGCGATGTTCTGCCCGTTCGCCAGTACCCCGCCGACGATGGCCAGCGCCCCGACCACGATCGCGGTCAGCCGCGCCACCCGGACCTCGTCCGCCGGCTCCGCTTTGCCCTGCTTGAAGATGTTCGCGTAGACGTCGTGGGCGAAGGACGCCGACGCGGTGATCGTCAGCCCGGCCACCACCGCGAGGATCGTCGCGAACGCCACCGCGGCGATGATGCCCAGCAGCAGCGTCCCGCCGACGTGCAGGGCCAGCAGCGGTGCCGCGGAGTTCTCCCCGCCGGGCGCGGCCTTGATCTCGTCCGCGCCGACCAGCGCGGCCGCGCCGAAGCCGATCACCAGCGTGCACAGGTAGAACAGGAACATGCACGCCGTCGCCCACACCACCGAGCGCCGGGCCTCGCGGGAGTTCGGCACCGTGTAGAAGCGCATCAGCACGTGCGGCAGCGCCGCCGCGCCGAGCACCAGCGCCAGCGCCAGGGACACGAAGTCGAGCTTCGTGGTGCCGTTCTTGCCGTACGAGCCGCCCGGCTCCAGGAGCTTGTCGCCGAGCGGGCTGTTTTCCGCGGCCGAGGAGAGCAGGTTCGAGAACGAGAAGCCGAACTTGCCGAAGAGGAACACCGTGAGCAGCGCGCCGCACAGCAGCAGGATGGTCGCCTTGATGATCTGCACCCACGTGGTGCCCTTCATCCCGCCGACCAGCACGTACAGCACCATGACCAGGCCGACGACGCCGATCACCAGCGCCTGGCCGAGCTTGGAGTGGACGTTCAGCAGCAGCGCCACCAGGCCGCCGGCGCCGGCCATCTGCGCCAGCATGTAGAAGAAGGAGATCACCAGCGTCGACGTCGCCGCCGCCGCGCGGACCGGGCGCTGCTTCATCCGGAAGCTCAGGACGTCGCCCATCGTGAAGCGGCCGGTGTTGCGCAGCAGTTCGGCGATCAGCAGCAGGTCGACCAGCCAGGCGACGAGGAAGCCGATGGAGTAGAGGAAGCCGTCGTAGCCGTGCATCGCGATGGCGCCGGCGATGCCGAGGAACGACGCGGCCGACAGGAAGTCGCCGGAGAGCGCGATGCCGTTCTGGCGCCCGGTGAACGCGCTGCCCGCGGCGTAGTAGTCGGCCGTCGAGGAGTTCCGGCTGCTGGCCCGGTAGACGACGTAGAGCGTGATCGCCACGAAGAGGGCGAACACGGCGGTGTTGACGACCGGGTTGCTGGCCGGCGTCCCTTCGGCGGCGAGCGCGGTCATCGGCGGGTCCCTTCCGGCAGGCCCGCGCGGGCCCGCAGCTCGGCCACGCGGGGGTCGACGTGGCGGCGCGCGTAGCGCAGGTAGAGCCAGGTGACCAGCGCGGTGCTGGCGAACTGGCCGACGCCGAGCAGCATGCCGACGTTGACCTGGCCGAACACCTTGGTGCTCATGAAGTCGTGCGCGTACGCGGCCAGCAGCACGTACGTCATGTACCAGGCGAAGAAGGCGAAGCTCATCGGGAAGACGAAGGCCCGGAACCGCCGCCGCAGCGAGACGAACTCGCGGCTGGCCTGGATCGCGGCGTAGTCGGGGCCCGAGCGGGGAACGGGCCGGTGGTGCTGGCGGTGCTGGCTGTCGGACGGGCGGTCCCCGGTGAACAGGGCCGGCATCTGGCCGGTCTCTTCGAGGGGGTTGCCCGCCGCGGGACGCGCGACGTCGTACATGGGTGCCTCCGGCAGAGTGCCTCCGTGGCGGCGGGGCTCCGGGCGCCTGCGGACAGGGTGCCGGGCCGCCCTTGCGGACTGCGAGGCGAACATCGTAACTAGGCCGTCCGGCGGACATCGAAGGTGGCCGGTGGAGTAGCGCGCGGGGATGGCGAGGTATTCGATTTCCTGTCGAAAGCGTCGAATGCGCCATCGCTACAAGATCACGGCCGGATCACCCGTAATGATGAAAAGAATTGTGACGCCACGTTGTCGCATCCGGCGGTTGCTGCGGCGAACGGGGTAACCCCGTCGAAGGACGGTTCGAGCTGGTCACCGGGGGTAGTCGAAGTCCGGGAGATGGCCCCGGAGCGTGTCGTCCGGGTGCGGGCGGGGCGGCGAAGATCCACTGGTCAGCAGGCGGTCTCGAAAGAAATCACCAGGTCGGGGCCCGGCGGGGGGCAACGCCACAACATCGGGCACACCTTGAGACTTGACCCACTCGATGGGGGTACAGAGTGTAGATCGTCCGAGGTACTATGCTGCCCTGCATGGGCTAATCGGGTGACGGCCGGATGCCTGGGTGAGACGAGTCCGGTAACCGGAATTCCCTCTTCGGGGGCAGCGAGGTCGAATGTCGGGGATGATTTCCGGTCGGGAAAGCACTTTTCGCAGGTCAGCGCCCGGGTGGGGAACAAAATTGACCGTCCGGGCATCGGGGGTACGATTCTTTGGCCCAGCTGACCGCAGCGATCGATTGGCACCGATTAAGTTGATCTCGACGACCGTGCAGAACGCAAGTTGCGCCGTGCACGTGCACTGTCCCTTGCACGGGACTTCGGGACCAGCGCGACGGTGCCTGCCCGGTGACGGGCGCGCGGCCGGCCGGGCGGCCGGGGACGAGCGAGGGTACCGGGGACGCGGCAGGGCACGGGCGGCACGACCGTCCGGCGGCCCGCCGCGAGCCGGGACACCGCGCCGCCGACGCGGATCCATGACGCCGGACAGGGAGTCACTCACGTGACCGTTGCAGGAGAAGGTCAGGTGCCCGTGGGGGAGCTGCTCGGCCGAGCACCCCGGCGGTCCAAGGGGAAGGACGCGTGGCGCGCCCTCGTGCGCTGGCGCGACTGGAGCCTGCCCGTCAAGCTTTCGGCCGTCACCGTCGTCCCCATCGTCCTCGCACTGGTGCTCGGCATCACGACGATCGCCGGCCAGGTCGGCCGCTCGGGCGAGTACCAGCGGCTCGACCGGCTCGTCGAGCTCGGCGGCCAGACGCGTGCGCTCACCGGTGCCCTGCAACAGGAACGCACGGTCACCGCGGCGATGCTGACCGACGGCATCGTCGGCGGCACGCCCGGGCTGACCGCGGCCCGCAAGGCGACGGACGCCGCGGTCGGGCCGTTCACCGCGGCGCAGGCCCGCGCGTCCGCGGTCGAGCCCGGCGTCGCCGGTGCCGCCGGCGCGGCCACCGCGCAGGTCAACAACCTCGGCTTCCTCCGCCGCCAGGTCGACGGCGGCCAGCTCGACCCGGCGCAGGCCGTCACCGCCTACTCCGGGATCACCGGTTCGCTGATCGGCCTCGACACGGCGGCCACCGCGGGCGCCGGCGACGGCACCCTGGGCGGCACTCCCGCCGGGCTGCACGAGCTGCTCGTCGCGGGCGAGCAGGTGTCGCTCAGCCAGGCGATGGTCTCCTACGGCATCGCCCGCGCCGCGCTGACGCCGAGCGAACTGGCCACGCTGCGCGCCGCCGAGCTGCGGCTGGCCGACCGGCTCGTCGACTTCCGCTCCGCGGCGGGCGACACGCTGCAGCGCGACTTCGCGGCGATCGCCGAAGGCACGCAGGCGCAAGGCCGGGCCCGGATGGTCGAGTCCGTGCTGAACGCCCAGGGCGACGCGGTGGACGACGCCTTCCGCGCCCTGTCGGCGGCCGACTGGAACGCCGTGTCCGCGGCGATGCGGGCGCAGGTCGGCCAGGTCGCCGACCGGCTCGGCGCGTCGGCGTCGGCCACCTCGGCGCAGCTGGTCGACGACGCCAGCAGCGGCGCCGGCCTGCTCGCGGTGCTGCTGTTCGCCGCGATGGTGCTCGCCGTCGCGGTCGTCTTCCTCATCACCCGGCAGCTGCTGCGCTCGCTGAAGGCCCTGCGGCGCAGCGCCCTCGACGTCGCCGAGACCGCGCTACCCGAAGCGGTCCGCAACATCCAGGAGGGCCGCGCGCAGGGCACCGCCGTCGTGCCGGTGCCGGTGCAGACCGAGGACGAGGTCGGCGAGGTGGCGCGGGCCTTCGACAAGGTGCACCACCAGGCGCTGCGGCTGGCGACCGAGCAGGCCGCGATGCGCACCGGCTTCGGCAGCGTCTTCGTCAACCTGTCGCGGCGCAGCCAGAGCCTGGTGCAGCGGCAGCTGCAGCTGATCGAGCAGCTGGAGCGGGACGAGGAGGACGCCGACCAGCTGGCCACGCTGTTCCAGCTCGACCACCTCGCCACCCGGATGCGGCGCAACAACGAGAACCTGATGGTGCTGTCGGGCGCCGAGCCGGGCCGCCGGTCCGGCAAGCCGGTCGGCACCACCGACATGCTGCGCGCCGCCGTGTCGGAGATCGAGCAGTACCAACGGGTCCAGGTCCAGCCGCCGCCCCCGGCCCGGATCGTCGGCTACGCCGCGAGCGACCTGATGCGCCTGGTCGCCGAGCTGCTGGACAACGCGACGGCGTTCTCCGCGCCGGAGACCAGCGTGACCGTGGCGTCGCGGCTGGGCGAGGACGGCACGCTCAACGTCGACATCCTCGACAAGGGCATCGGCATGAACGAGGCCGAGGTCGCCGAGGCGAACACCCGGCTGACCGAAGCCGGGTCGGTCGACCTGGCCACCTCGCGCCGGATGGGCCTGTTCGTCGTCGGCCGGCTGGCCAGCCGGCACCGGATCGGGGTGTCGCTGCACGGCGGCAAGGACATCGTCGGCGTCCGCGCCACGGTCGTCGTCCCGGCGGAGCTGGTGATGCCGGTGACCGACGGCCCGAGGACGGGCCCGATCGGCGCGCCGCAGCAGCACCCCGCGAGCCCCGCGGCGGGCAACCGGTTGCCGCGCCGCCAGGTCAACGGCAACCACCGGCCGCGGCCGGTGGTTCCGCAGCAGCCGGCGATGGGGGAGGAGCGCTGGCCGTCGGCGAGCGACCTCGCCGGGCTGACGAACGGTCACGGCCCCACGGCCCCGCGCCCGCCGTCCGACCTGGAGATCTCCGGGACCGACCTGTTCGCCCCGCTGCCGAAGGACGACGACGTCCCGCCGCCGCCCCCGGTGCCCACGGTCCTGCCGGTGCCCGACCCGCCCCGCTCCGGGATCCTGCCGGCGGGCAAGGACCTGTTCTCCGCCAACGAAACGACGCTCAGCGACTGGTGGCGCCAGGCGACCGCGAAGCCGGAGCCCGCTCCGGCGCCCACGCCGCCTCCGGCCCCGGCGCCGGACCGCTCGGAGACGACGCCGATCTTCGACGAGATGCTGTCGGCGTGGTTCCGCGAGGACAAGCCCGCCGAGAAGCCGGCCGCCGCTTCGGAAGAGCCGGCCGCGGCGGAAGAAGCCGTGCCGGACAAGCCGGCCGCTCCGGAAGAACGACGCAGCTGGGACTTCGCGAGCGACGAGAACTTCCGCACGGTCCAGGCGGTCACGAAGTCGGAACCGACGGCGTTCACCGAGGCGGGACTGCCCCGCCGCCGGCGCGGCGAGCAGCTCATGCCGGGCAGCGCGACCCCGAACCCCGCAGCACCGGCGGCCCCGGCCCCGGCCCGCGCCGACCTCCCGGTCCGCGACCCGGCGGACGTGCGCGGGCGGCTGAGCAGCTTCCAGCAGGGCGTGACCCGCGGCCGCCAGCAGGCCCGCCGGGCCGCGGCGAACCCGCAGGCGCCGGCCGGGCCGGGCGAGTCGCAGCGGACTCCGGCGGCTCCGCAGCCGACTGCCGCCGCGCCTCAGCCGGACGCTTCGGCGCAGGCAGCCGGGACTGCTCGGCAGGCGCCGGCCTTCCCGCCGGGTGAACCCGCGGCCTCGCCGCAGCCGAACAGCCTGCCGCAGCGGGGGCAGCAAGGGGCCGCGCCCGCCTCGCCGCAGCCCGGTGGGAGCCGGCCGAACGGTTTGCCGCAACGGGGACCGCAGCCGGGTGCCCCGGTGCAGCACCCGGCGGCCTTTCAGCCGAACGGCTTGTCGCAGCCGGGTGAGCCGGCATCGCAGCAGCCTGGCGCGTTCCAGCCGAATGGCTTGTCGCAGCCGGACGAGCCCGCATCGCAGCAATCGGCGGCTTTCCGGCCGAGTGGCCTGTCGCGGCCGGGACAGGAACCCGCGGCTCGGCCCGACGCCCCGGACCGGTCCGTGCCGCAGCAAGGCGACCTCCGGCAGCCCGCCGCGCCGGAGCCCGGCGAACCGGCCGCTCGCCCGCAGCCCGCGCCGCTGCCGAGCCGGCAGCCGCGGCCGTCGCCCCGGCCGGCCCCCTTCAGCGCGCCGGACCAGCCGCCCCCGGCCTTCCCGGAGCCGGGCCAGGACACCGCCGGGGCACCGTCGGCCCTGCCGTCCCGCCGGGGCACCGCGCCGGAAACCCCGGCCCCGCGCCGCGAAGAGAGCGCCGTGGAGGCCACCGCCGAGTGGAACTTCGGCACCGATGAAGGCTGGAAAGCGGTGCAAGCGGTGTCCCAGTCGGCACCTGCCACGTTCACTTCGGCAGGATTGCCCCGGCGCCGTCGCGGGGAGCAGCTGCTCCCGGGCAGCGCCGGACCGCCCACCGGGGCCACGGCCCCCCGACCACAACGGGACGCACACGACGTGCGCGGCCGCCTGCGAAGCTTCCAGCAGGGCATCGAGCGCGGCCGCCACCGCACCGCGCGGGCCGAGACCAACCACGAGACACTGGAGGGTGAATGACCTCGCCGAGTAGCGCACAGCCGCCGCAGAACCAATTCGGCTGGCTGATCAACGACTTCGCGGAGCGGGTGCCCGGCGTGGCCCACGCCGTGGTCGTCTCGGCGGACGGGCTGCTGCTGAGCGCGTCGAACCGGCTGCCGCTCGACCGGGCCGACCAGCTCGCCGCGGTCGCCTCCGGCCTGGTCAGCCTCACCCAGGGCGCCGCCCGGTGCTTCGAAGCGGGTGCGGTCAACGAGACCGTCGTCGAGATGGAGCTCGGGATCATGGTGCTGATGTCGATCAGCGACGGGTCCTGCCTGGCCGTGCTCGCCGCCCCGAACTGCGACATCGGGCAGGTCGCCTACGAGATGACGATGCTCGTCGATCGGGTCGGCCAGATCCTGACCCCGGAGCTGCGCGCCCAGCTCCAGGGCTCGGGTGGGTCGCTGATCGGCGAACCGGTGGGATGATGGCGCGATGAGCACGGGGTCCGGATTCGGCGGCGAACCACCCGAGGGGCAGCGGCCCCCCGGGCGAGAGGACGACGGCACCTTCGCCGACGTCCTCAACGGGTTCACCCTGGATTCCGGCCGTGCCCGCCGGAAGCGCAAGAAGAACCAGGAGTCCCCGCCACCCCCGGCCGCCGGTGCGCACGCGGCCGCGGAACCGCCGGCGTCCGCGCCGTCGGCCGACCAAGGAGATCGAGTGACCTCTTTAGTCTCGCCCCCCGGCAGTACGGACGGGGACGGCCCCAGACCGGGCGGCCTGTTCGACCCGGGTCCGCCCAGCGGCGAGTTCCTCATGCCCGCGGTGTTCGAGCAGCCGCTCGCCCCCGAGGACCAGACGGCGATCGTCCGGCCCTACGCTCTCACCGGTGGCCGCACCCGCGCGAACTACGCCCTGGAGCTGGAGACACTGGTCTCCGCGAGGGACTACGCTGCCACCGGTGGCTTCCCCGAAGTGGCCGCGGAGCAGATCGAGTGCATCTCGATCATGGAAGAGTGCCGGACCCCCCGTTCGGTCGCCGAGATCGTGTCGGCCCTGCGGGTGCCTTTGGGCGTGGCCCGGGTGCTGATCAGCGACGCGGCCGACGCCGGGCTGGTCACGGTGCACAAGACGATAACGGGCAATGACGGCGCCGAGGCACATCTGGTGTTGATGGAAAGGGTTTTGAGTGGACTCCGTCGGCTTTAAGGCACCGCGGGACACCGCGCCCCCGACCATGACATCCGCCAAGATCGTGGTGGCGGGCGGCTTCGGCGCGGGCAAGACGACCTTCGTCGGGTCGGTGTCGGAAATCGTGCCGCTCACCACCGAGGCGATGATGACCGACGCGAGCGTCGGCGTCGACAACCTCGACCACACGCCGGGCAAGTCGACGACCACGGTGGCGATGGACTTCGGCCGGGTGTCGCTGGACGCGGACCTGATCCTGTACCTGTTCGGCACGCCCGGGCAGCAGCGGTTCTGGTTCATGTGGGACGACCTCGTCCGCGGCGCGATCGGCGCGGTCGTGCTGGCGGACACCCGCCGGCTGGCCGACTCGTTCGCGCCGATCGACTTCTTCGAAGACCGGGGCCTGCCGTACATCGTCGGCGTCAACACGTTCGACGGCGTGCTGGAGCACGACATCAACGACGTGCGCGAGGCCCTGTCGATCGACCCGAACATCCCGATCGTCCGCTGCGACGCCCGGGACCGCGAGTCGACGAAGCAGACGCTGATCACGCTGGTCGAGTACGCGATGCGCCAGTGGATCGCCCTGCGGGCGGCCAAGAACCGCTGACGCCGTCAGGGCCCGGGGGAGTCCCCGGGCCCGGCGCCGCTCACGCTCGGCGCAGGCGCAGCAGCACCACCCGTCCGTCGAACACGCGCGACTCGACCAGCTCCAGCCCGAGCCGCGGCGTGCCCTCGGCGAACGGGCGCTTCGTGCCGCCCAGGACGACCGGGTGGACGAACACCAGGTACTCGTCGATCAAGCCGCGCGCCGTCAGCTCGGCGGCCAGCTCCGCGCCGCCCATCAGCAGCAGGTCCTTGCCCGGCTCGGCCTTCAACGCGGCCACCGTCTCGGGTAGCGGGCCGCCGACCACCCGCGTGTTCCAGTCCGCCTTCTCCAGCGTCCGCGAGAACACCACCTTCGGCGTCTCGCGCCACACCGGCGCGAACGCGATGTCGTGCGGGTCGTCGGAGACCGACTCGGCGGTCGGCCAGAACGCGGACATCATGTCCCAGACCTTCCGCCCGTAGGCGAACTCGCCGCAGCGGGCGGCCATCTCCTGCGAGTGGGCCGACAGTTCGGGCCCCAGCACCGGCCAGTCGAACTCCCCGGCCGGGCCCTCGACGCAGCCGTCGAGCGATGTGTGGACCATGTGGACGATCTCGCGCATTTCCGTCTCCTCCTGAAGTGCCGGCACCAGGAGGTCGGAGCCGTGCGGGCGGACCGGACACGGCCGCCCGGAGTTTCTCAGTACTCGTCGTGGCGGCGCCACCAGGAGCTCGGCACGTCGTCGCCGTGGCTGTCCTCCTCCCACGCCTCCTGCCGTCCCAGCGGCGTGACGTCGAGGTAGCGGTGGGAGGCCAGGAACATCTCGCCGCCGCGGCCGGAGGTGAAGTACGTGCGGTGGACGTCGTCGCCGTCGCGCAGGAACACGCTCACCCCGAACCCCATGCCGACGCCGCAGTCCTCGGTGAACCCGCTGCCGTGCGCGGACACCCACGGCACGTCCCAGCCCATCCGCGCCTGGTACCGCTCGATCTCCGCCAGGGTCGCCGGCGCGACGACCTTGAGCGTGACGTCGCGGGCGTGCAGGTGCGCCAGGTGCGGCATGTTGTCGACGAGCAGCGAGCAGCCGGGGCAGCCCGCCTCGTCGCCGGGGTGCAGCATGAAGTGGTAGACGATCAGCTGACGGCGGCCCTCGAACAGGTCGAGCAGGCTGACTCGCCCGTCCGGGCCCTCGAACGGGTACTTCGCGTCGAAGCGGACCATCGGCAGCCGGCGGCGCTCGGCGGCGAGGCGATCGGCCGCTTTCATGTGCTCCTTCTCCTTGACCAGCAGCGCGTCGCGCGCCGCCTGCCATTCCTCCGGCGAGACGATCTGGGGCGTGGTGGCGGTCATCGGTCGTCCTTTCCTCGGATGAAGCCGGTCAGGTCGTCGAAGGCCGACGTCCAGCCTTCGTGGTGGCCGTCGCGCTCGGCGGCGGTCGGGAAGCCGGTCTGGGTGAAGGTCATTTCGGTCTTGCCGTCGAGGTCGGCGAAGCCGATCGTCACGAGCGTCTCCTGCTCCTGGGCTTCCCAGGCGAAGGTGAACACCAGCCGTTCGGGGCCGCTGACCTCGCGGTAGACGCCGTGCATCCAGTGGTCCTCGCCCTCGGGGGAGCGGATGCACGCCCGCCAGCGGCCGCCGGGGCGCGGGTCGACGGTGACGGCGGAGCAGGTGAAGCCCTGCGGACCGAACCAGCTCGCCAGGTGGTCCGGGTGTGTCCAGGCGGCGTACACGAGTTCGCGCGGAGCGTCGAAAACGCGCGTGATCTCCAGGTCAGGCATCGCCGGTCAGGCTCCTCAGGTGCTCCTCGAGGCGGTCGAACCCGTCGTCCCAGAACCGGCGGTAGGTCGCGACCCAGTCGGCGACGTCTGCCAAGGGTTTCGCCTCCAGCCGGCAGGGCCGCCACTGACGGGTGCGGCCGCGGGTGATCAGCCCGGCCTGTTCCAGCACCTTCAGGTGCCGCGAAACCGCGGGCAGGCTCATGGTGAACGGCTCGGCGAGCTCGTTCACCGTCGCTTCGCCGGCGGACAGCCGGGCGAGGATGGCACGCCGGGTCGGGTCGGCGAGCGCCGAGAAAGTCCGGCTCAACTGGTCAGTCGTCATTTCAGCACCTTGTTAATTAACGGACTCGTTAAACATAGCGCCGAGCTGGACGATGTCAAGTTCTCCCGCGACGGCCTGAGATCCGCGTCACGGATCCTCGGGTTTCCGATAGTAGGAAGTCAAAGTATTCTGGGGCGATGAGCAGTGAGCTGTACCGCCCCGCGCACCCCGTCCGGTTCGTCACGGCGTCGAGCCTCTTCGACGGTCACGACGCGTCGATCAACATCATGCGGCGGATCCTGCAGTCGCAGGGCGCGGAGGTCGTCCACCTCGGCCACAACCGGTCGGTCGACGAGGTGGCCACCGCGGCCATCGCCGAGGACGTCCAGGGTGTCGCCATCTCTGCTTACCAGGGCGGGCACGTCGAGTACTTCTCCTACCTGGTCGAGCTGCTGCGCGAGCGCGGCGCCGGCCACATCAAGGTCTTCGGCGGCGGGGGCGGGGTGATCGTGCGCGAGGAGATCGACCTGCTGCACTCGCGCGGCGTCGCCCGCATCTTCTCGCCCGAGGACGGCTACGAAATGGGCCTGCCGGGCATGATCAACCTGATGATCAAGGTCTGCGACGTCGACCTCGCGGCCGAGGCCCCGCCGCTGGACAAGGTGCTCTCCGGTGACGTTGCCGCCCTCTCGCGCGTCATCACCCAGCTGCAGGCGGAGCAGCTGCCCGGCGAGCTGCTGAGCGGCATCACCGAGGCCGCGGGCAAGCGCGAGGTGCCGGTGCTCGGCATCACCGGGACCGGCGGCTCGGGCAAGTCGTCGCTCACCGACGAGCTGATCCGCCGCTTCCGCCTCGACCAGGAGGACAAGCTGCGGATCGCGGTGCTCGCCGTCGACCCGTCGCGGCGCAAGGGCGGCGGCGCGTTGCTCGGCGACCGCATCCGGATGAACTGCCTCGACGGCTCCCCGGTGTACTTCCGCTCGCTCGCGACGCGCACGACGTCCGGCGAGATCCCGGCCGGGCTGAGCGAGGCGATCCAAGCGTGCAAGGCCGCCGGGTACGACCTGGTGATCGTCGAGACGCCGGGCATCGGCCAGGGGGACGCCGGCATCGTCGATTTCGTGGACGACTCGCTATACGTGATGACGCCGGAGTTCGGCGCGGCGTCGCAGCTGGAGAAGATCGACATGCTCGACTTCGCCGACGTCGTCGCGATCAACAAGTTCGAGCGCCGCGGCGCTGAGGACGCCCGCCGCGACGTCGCGCGCCAGCTGGTGCGCAACCGCGAGGCCTTCTCGCAGGGCCCGGAGGACATGCCGGTCTACGGCACGAGCGCGGCGAAGTTCAACGACGACGGCGTCACCGCGCTGTACCAGCACCTGCGCGGCCTGCTCGCCGAGCGCGGGCTGACCGTCTCGGCCGGCACACTCCCGAAGGTCGAGGGCAAGGTGTCCACCGACGCTTCGACGGTCATCCCGGGCAACCGGGCCCGCTACCTGGCCGAGATCTCCGAGACCGTGCGTGGCTACCACGCGAAGACCGAGGCGCAGGTCGCCGCCGTCCGCAAGCGCGAGGCGCTGGCGCTGGCGCGCGACGAGCTGTCCAAGGTGGACGCGTCGACCGACGCGCTGGACGGGCTGCTCGCCGCCGCGGAGTCCGATGTGGACAGCGAGTCGACCGAGCTCCTCTCGCGGTTCCGGGAGCTGGCCGAGGAGTACCGCCAGGACGAGCTGGTCGTCAAGATCCGCGACAAGGAGCTGCGCACGCAGCTGTGGCGCGACACGCTGTCCGGCAACCGGATCCCGCGCGTCGCCCTGCCGCGTTACGCCGAGTCCGGTGAGCTGCTGTCGTTCCTGCGCCGCGAACACCTGCCCGGATACTTCCCGTACACCGCGGGGGTTTTCCCGTTCAAGCGGGACGGCGAGGACCCGGCGCGGATGTTCGCCGGCGAGGGCGACGCGTTCCGCACCAACCGCCGCTTCAAGATGCTGTCGGCCGACTCGGAGGCGAAGCGGCTCTCGACCGCGTTCGACTCGGTGACGCTGTACGGCCACGACCCGCACACCCGCCCCGACATCTACGGCAAGGTCGGCACATCGGGCGTGTCCATCGCCTCGCTCGAAGACATGAAGGTCCTCTACGACGGCTTCGACCTGACGGCGCCGAACACGTCGGTGTCGATGACGATCAACGGCCCGGCGCCGACGATCCTGGCCTTCTTCCTCAACACCGCGATCGACCAGAAGCTCTCGGACTTCCGCGAGGAGCACGGCCGCGAGCCGTCCGACGCCGAGGCCGCCGAGCTGCGCGAGTGGGCGCTTCGCAATGTGCGAGGGACCGTCCAGGCCGACATCCTCAAGGAGGACCAGGGGCAGAACACCTGCATCTTCTCCACCGAGTTCAGCCTCCGGATGATGGCCGACATCCAGGAGTGGTTCATCGAGCACGGCGTCCGCAACTTCTACTCGGTGTCCATCTCCGGCTACCACATCGCCGAGGCCGGGGCGAACCCGATCTCGCAGCTGGCTTTCACGCTGTCGAACGGTTTCACCTACGTCGAGTCGTACCTGGCGCGCGGCATGGACATCGACGACTTCGCGCCGAACCTGTCGTTCTTCTTCTCCAACGGCATGGACGCGGAGTACTCGGTGCTCGGCCGCGTCGCGCGGCGGATCTGGGCCGTGGCGATGCGCGAGCGCTACGGCGCGAACGAGCGGTCGCAGAAGCTCAAGTACCACGTGCAGACGTCCGGGCGGTCACTGCACGCGCAGGAGATGAGCTTCAACGACATCCGCACGACGCTGCAGGCGCTCTGCGCGCTCTACGACAACGCGAACTCCTTGCACACCAACGCGTTCGACGAGGCGATCACGACGCCGTCGGAGTCGTCGGTGCGCCGCGCGATGGCTATCCAGATGATCATCAACAAGGAGTGGGG
Source organism: Amycolatopsis sp. NPDC051061 (assembly GCF_040682935.1). Classification (NCBI taxonomy): domain Bacteria; kingdom Bacillati; phylum Actinomycetota; class Actinomycetes; order Pseudonocardiales; family Pseudonocardiaceae; genus Amycolatopsis; species Amycolatopsis sp. NPDC051061. The sequence continues at coordinate 604 of NZ_JBFBBZ010000055.1, read as the reverse complement.
CCTGTCGAAGAACGAGAACCCGCTGCAGGGCTCGTTCGTCATCGACGAGCTGACCGAGCTGGTCGAAGAGGCCGTCCTGCTGGAGTTCGACCGGATTTCGGAGCGCGGCGGCGTGCTCGGCGCGATGGAGACGGGCTACCAGCGCGGCAAGATCCAGGACGAGTCGATCCTGTACGAGCGCAAGAAGCACGACGGCTCGCTGCCGATCGTCGGCGTCAACACGTTCCGCAACCCGCGCGCCGGCGAGGACGACGTCGAGGTCGAGCTGGCCCGCGCGACGGAGGACGAGAAGAAGTCCCAGCTGGACCGCCTGGCGGACTTCCAGCACCGCCACCACGAAGAGGCCCAGCAGGCGCTGAAGGCGTTGCGCGAAGCGGCGACCCGCGGCGGCAACCTGTTCGGGATGCTGATGGATGCCGCGCGGGTGTGCTCGCTGGGGCAGATCACCGAAGCGTTCTTCGAGGTCGGGGGCCAGTACCGGCGCAACGTCTGAGCCCGCGGTCGTGGGGTGGGGCGAAGTGTTGTAAACACATTAACAAAAAACACCAGGTAGAGGAGCGCAGGGGGTAAAAAAAAAGCAGAAAAGAGGGGGTGGGAAAGAGTG
>NZ_JBFBBZ010000054.1:0-64023 GCF_040682935.1 Amycolatopsis sp. NPDC051061 | reverse complement strand
GGTTTGGCCCCGCTCGCGGGTTCGAACGCGCAGTCGCCCCAGGAGACCTGCTGACCGAGATAGGAAGCCAGCGGGTCGGGCGCGGCAGTCGCGGGGGTGCCGGAGGCCAAGAGAGCGGTCGCGGCGGCGATCGGGATTATTCGGCTACTCAGCATCGAGAACCTCTCGTGAATGGCTGAAGAACCGAGCCTCCCACGCATTCGGGGGAGGTGGATCAGGAGAAAGTACTAGCCGTTGGGTTCCTTTGGGAAACCAATGAATCGGATGGGCCATTGTGCCGGTCTGGTTACTCCGGCTCCGGAAAATAGCTGACTTTCTTGCCCGAAACGATCGATTCCCGGGGTACGACCGGCAATGTCGTCCGGCCGACGGTGACGGGCGGTCACCGTACGCGGAGGGGCCGGTTAGCATGATAGGGTGACCAACCCCCTCGTTGCGCAGCCGCAGGACTCCACCAAGGCCTACTCGGGCATTTCGATCCTGGAGAGCGCGAACGACCTGAAGTCGGCCATCGAGAGCGGCGACTGGGCCTCGGTCGCGATGGGGGCGGTCGGGACCGCGCTGGATGCCCTGTCCATGGCGATGGACCCGTTCGGCGCGATCCTGGCGGCGGGGGTGGCGTGGCTGATGGAGCACGTCGGGCCGTTGAAGCAGGCGCTCGACGGCCTCACCGGCAACGCGGACGAAATCGCGGCCCAGTCGGAGACCTGGAAGAACGTAGCGGGCGAGCTGCAGGCCATCGGCACCGACCTGGGCGACATGGTGAAGTCGGACCTGCAGTCGTGGACCGGCCCGGCGGCGGACTCGTACCGGCAGCGGACGCAGGACGCGGTGACGCTGCTGGAGTCCGCTCAGAAGGGCTGCGAGGGCGCCTCGAGCGGGGTGAAGACCGCCGGTGAGGTCGTGGCCGCGGTGCGCGCCCTCGTCCGGGACATCATCGCGGAGCTGATCGGCCACCTGATCAGCTGGGCGCTGCAGGTCGTCTTCACCCTCGGGATCGGGTTGACGTGGGTGGTGCCGCAGGTGATCGGCGCGGTCGCGAAGACCGCGTCGAAGATCGCCGATCTGGTGAAGCGGCTGGTCACGGCAATGAAAGCGCTCATGCCGCTGCTGAAGCGGGCCGGGGACCTGTTCGGCGACGCGGCGAAGGCGATGAAGGGCCTCAAGGGCGGCGGAAAGGTGTCCGCCCCGCCGAAGATCAGCACTATCGACGGCACGCCGAAGGCGCCGAAACCCCACGGCGGGGACTCGACGACGCCGTCCGGTGAGCACTCGCCGCCGCCGAAGGGTGGCGACTCGACGACTCCGTCGGGTGATCACTCGCCGCCGCCGAAGGGTGGCGACTCCACGACTCCGTCGGGGGACCACAATCCGCCGAAAACGCCCGACAACCCCCCGGACGGCACGTCGCCACCGGCCAAGGGACCGTCGGATTCCACCTCGGCGTCGGGCGCGAAGGGCGACATCCGGGGCGGCAACGGCAACCCGCCGCACAACTCGACCCCCACCCGCGACCTGCCCGACTGCGGTGACCCCATCGACGTCGCGAGCGGGCGGATGTTCCTGCCGCAGACCGACGTCGAGCTGCGCGCCGCGCTCCCGCTGATCGTCTCGCGCACCCACCTCTCGGACTACCGCTGCGGCCGGTCCTTCGGCCCCACCTGGGCGTCCACTCTGGACCAGCGGCTCGAGGTCGACGCCGAGGGAGTCAGCTTCGCCGCCGAGGACGGCGCGCTGATGACCTACCCGCTGCCCGGCGCCACCGGGTCGGTGCTGCCCGAGTTCGGGCCCCGCTGGCCGCTGGCCCGCACCGCGGACGGCGGCTACACGATCACCATGCCCGAGCAGTCGCAGACGCTGCTCTTCGCGCCGTCGACCGGCGCGGAACTGCCGCTGACCTCCGTGCTGCGCGGCTCCGGCGCCCGCATCGACTTCGGTCGCGACGAAACCGGCGTCCTGACGACGATCAGCCACTCCGGCGGGTACCTGCTCGGCGTCGAGACCACCGGCGGCCTGGTCACCGGCCTGCACCTGACCGGCGCCGCCCGGCTGCCGGACGGCACCCCGGCCGACCTCCCGCTGGTCCGCTACCGCTACGACGACGCCCGCCGCCTCGTCGAGGTGGTCAACTCCTCCGGCCGTCCACTGCGCTTCGGCTACGACGCCGAGGGGCGGATCACGAGCTGGGAGGACCGCAACGGCGCCTCCTACCGCTACCACTACGACAGCGCCGGCCGCTGCGTCCGCACCGAAGGCGACGGCGGCTACCTCGACTACACCTTCGACTACGACACCGCCGCGCGCGTCACCCGGGCGACGAACTCGCTCGGCGCGGTCATCACCTACCACTTCACCGAGTGGGGGCAGGTCGGGCGCGAGATCGACCCGCTCGGCCACGAGGTCCGCTACGAGTGGGACCGGCACCACCGGCTGCTGGTCCGCACGGACGAGCTCGGCGGCGCCACCACCTACACCTACGACGAGGCCGGCGACCTGGTCGCCGTCGGCTACCCGGACGGCACCGGCGACTCGGCGCGCTACGACGAGAAGCACCGGCCGGTGCTCACCGTCGACGTCGACGGGGCGCGCACGACGCGGGAGTACGGCGAAGGCGGCGAGCTCGTCGCGGCGGTCGACCCGGCGGGCGCCCGCACGACCTACGGCTACGACGCGGCGGGCAACCTCGCCACGATCACCGACCCCCTCGGCGGGCGGACCACCGTCGTCTCCGACGCGCGGGGCCTGGCCGAGTCGGTCACCGGGCCCACCGGGGCGGTCCGCACGTTCGAGTACGACGCCTTCGGCCGGCTGGTCACGGAGACCGGCCCGGCCGGCGAGACCAGCCGCTACGCCTGGACCGTCGAGGGCCGCCCGTTGCGCGTGACCCGCCCCGGCGGCGGCACCGAGCACTGGTCCTACGACGGCGAGGGCAACCTGCGCGAGCACCGGGACGCCACCGGTGCGCGGACGCTGCACGAGGTCGGGGCGTTCGACCTGCCGGCCGCGCGGATCGCGCCGGACGGCAGCCGGATGGAGTTCACGCACGACACCGAGCTGAGGCTCGCCTCGGTCCGCAACGAGCAGGGGCGCCGCTGGGAGTACCGCCACGACGCGGCCGGGAACCTCGTCGAGGAGACGGACTTCGACGGGCGGGTGCTGCGCTACGGCTACGACGCGGCGGGGAACCTGACCAGCCGCACCAACGGCGCCGGCGAGACGCTCGAGTTCACCCGGGACGCGCTGGGCCGGGTGGTCGAGCAGCGCGCGGGCGACGACGTGACCCGCTGGACCTACGACGCGGCGGGCCGGCTGCTGCGCGCGGTCAACGCCGACGCCGACGTCACCTTCACCTACGACGCGCTCGGCCGCGTGCTGTCCGAGACCTGCAACGGCCGCACCGTGCGGTCGGAGTACGACGTGCTCGGCCGCCGGATCCGGCGCACCCTCCCGTCCGGGCTGACCGGCGAATGGGCCTACGACGGCACGGGTGCGCCGGTCGGGCTGCGGGTGGGCGGGCACACGATGAGCCTGCGCCGCGACCTGGCCGGCCGTGAGGTCCAGCGCGAATGGGGCATCGCGGACCTGCGCTCGCACTGGGACGCGGCGGGCCGGCTCGCCGCGCAGACCGTGGCGGCCGCCGGAGGTGCCCTCGTGCACCGGCGCGCCTACGACTACCGCGACGACGGCCTGCTCGTCGCGACGCACGACGCCACCGCCGGGACGCGGTCGTTCGAGCTCGACGCCGTGGGCCGGGTCAGCGCCGTTACCGGCGCCGCGCACGCCGAGCGCTACAGCTACGACAGCACCGGCAACGTGACCGGCGTCCAGGCGGGCGCCGTCCCCGACGCGCTCGCCGGGCCCCGGACGTACGCCGGAAACCGGATCACCGGCGCCGGCGCCGCCCGCTACGTCCACGACGGGCAGGGCAGGCTCGTCGAGCGCACCGCGCCCGGCGTCGACGGACGGCCGCAGGTCTGGCGCTTCACCTGGAACGCCGAGGACCGGCTCACCGGCGTCACGACGCCGGACGGGCAGCGCTGGCGCTACCGCTACGACCCGCTGGGCAGGCGGGTCGCGAAGCAGCGGCTCGCGGCCGACGGCAAGGTGGCCGAGCAGATCGACTTCACCTGGGACGGCCCGGCGCTGGCCGAGGAGCACCGGCTGACCGCGACCGGGCAACGGCGGCTGCTGAGCTGGGACGTCGAACCCGGCAGCGAACTCCCGCTGCTGCAGTGCGAGCGGCTGCTCGGGCCGGATGGCTTCCGGCAGGTGCTCGACCAGCGGTTCTACGCGATCATGACCGACGTCGTCGGCACCCCGACGGAGCTGGTCGGGCTCGACGGCGTGGTCGCCCGCCAGCAGCCGCAGACGATCTGGGGCCGGGCGCTGGACACCGCGCCGGCGGTGACGCCGCTGCGGTTCCCCGGGCAGTACTTCGACGCCGAAACCGGCCTGCACTACAACTACCACCGCTACTACGACCCGGGCACCGCGCGCTTCCTCAGCGCCGACCCGCTGGGCCTGGCGGGCGGGCCGAACCCCCAGGCCTACGTCGCCAACCCGCTGGCGTGGATCGACCCGTCCGGCCTGACCCCGTGCGCCGACGCCGCGGCCGCGTCCGGCAGCGGCGGCAACCGCGGTGGCGGGGGAAACCGGGGTGGTGGCGGGAACAACCGCGGCAACGGCCGCGGCGGCAACGGCGGCGGGACGGGCCGGCCGCCCCGCACCAGCAACCGGCCGCCTCCGCCGTACTACGACAACCCGTTGCCGACGACCCCGCACGCGACGGTGCCGCACACCCCGGACAACCCCAACGGGAGCCTTTACCACTACACCAACGAAGCCGGCATGAACGGCATCATGGGCAGCGGTCACGTGCGGCCCTCGGCGTGGACGCACGGCACGCCCGACAACCCGCTGGTCGGCTCGCACGCCCGCTACGGCTCGGGTGGCTACTTCACGAACATCGCGCCGGGTCAGCTGTCGCAGGAGGGGCTGTCCCAGGGCTTGGTGCTCAACCCGGGTTCCGGTGCCAGCTTCACCCACCACATCGAGGTCAGCCCGTCCGCGCTGGAGAGCCACGGCTACACGATTTCGCAGTCCGATGACCGGCCGGACGTCTACGTGGTGCACCACGACGACCAGCCGACGAACCACCCGAACCCGCGGCCGGTCGAGATCGGCGACTCCCACGTCAGCCACGGCCCGAACCCCCAGGGCCCGCACCTCGGCAGCAGCATGGGGCAGGAAGACTGGGGTGACGCGGCCCGCCCGCGGCCCCCGCGGCAGCGCTGAACCGGAGAACGAACATGGACTACCTGCACGTGCACTGGCAGCACGACGCGGCCGACGCCCCGGTGGACATCTACAGCGAGCTCGACGACGACCGCTGGGAAGTCCGCAAGGTCGAGGTCTACGCCGACGGCACCCGCCACTACGCCGACGACTGGCGCTCGACCGGCCGCACCGGGCTCAGCGAGGTGCCGCTCCCGTCGTTCGAGGAGCTCGCCGCCCAGCGCGTGCTGACCCCGGCCGCGCTCGACGGCGCGGAGTTCGAACGGATGTGGAAGCTCGCGACGGAGGGCTGAAGCCGGGCGTTCAGCCCGTCATCACCGCCCGGCGGACGGTCTCCCGCAGCAGGGTGCGCCGTCCGTCGTGCTGTTCCGGCGGCTCGTCCGCGGTCGCCGCGTAGACGTTGCTGACCGGTGACCACGCCATCGACATCGCGATGACCACGGCCATGACGTCGAACGGGTCGCCCGGCCGCACGAGCCCGGCGGCCTGCGCGTCGGCGATCGCCCGGAGCTTCCGGTCGTCGAGCCGGTCGGCGTCGGCGACGAGGTGGCCGGCCGGGCGCCGCTCCAGGCGGGCCCACGTGGCCAGGCGGATCAGGTCGGGGCGGCGCAGGTACTCGTCGTAGAGGCGCACGGCCCAGTCCGCGAGGTCGGTGGCGTCGATCGGGACGACGTTCACGATCCGCTCCAGCGAAGCGAAGAAGATCGCGTCGAACAGCCCGTCTTTGTTGCCGAAGTACGCGTAGAGCTGCGCCTTGTTGGTGCGTGCCGAGCTCACGATCCGCTCGATGCGGGCGCCGGCGATCCCGTGCTCCGCGAACTCCCGGGTCGCCGCCTCGAGGATGCGGTCGCGGGTCGCGGTGCCGCGGGCTGTCAGAGGCTGATCGACCATGCGGCGAGACTACCAACAGAACAGTCGGTTTGCTTTTTCGGGCGGACGTGCTTACGGTGAAATAGACCGAACAGTCTGTTTGAAGAGGAGCCGACATGCGGGCAACCGTGGGATGGGGAGTGGACGGCGACGCCGCGACGCTGCGGCAGGTGCGTCTCGAACGGCGCGACCTGCGCCCGGACGACATCGCGGTCCGGATCGACTACTGCGGTGTCTGCCACACCGACGTCCACTCCCTCGACGCACATTCCGGCGGCCTTCTTGTGCCGGGCCACGAATTCACCGGCGTGGTGACCGAGATCGGCACCGAGGTCACGCGATTCGCCGTCGGAGACCCGGTCGCCGTCGGCAACATCGTCGACTCGTGCGGTGCGTGCGTCAGGTGCGAAGCCGGGCAAGAGAACTTCTGCCGCGAATTTCCCACGCTGACCTACGGCGGCACCGACCGCCGCGACGGCTCGACGACGGCGGGTGCCTTTTCCCGCGAATACGTCGTCCGCGACCGCTTCGCCTACCTTCTCCCCGCCGGTCTCGAACCGGCCGGCGCGGCTCCGCTGCTCTGCGCCGGGATCACCGTCTGGGAACCGCTGCACAGCCTCGGCGTGGGGCCGGGCACGCGGGTCGCCGTCGCCGGGCTGGGCGGGCTCGGGCACCTCGCGGTCAAGTTCGCCGTGGCCCTCGGGGCCGAGACCACGGTCATCAGCCGCTCGGCGGACAAGGCCGAGGACGCCCGCAAGCTCGGCGCCCACGGCGTCGTCGTCTCCACCGAGCCGGACCGGCTCGCTGCCGCCCGGGACCGGTTCGACGTCGTCGTGGACACCATCTCGGCGCCGCACGACCTCGGTCCGTACCTGCGGCTCGTCGCCATGGACGGCACGCTCAGCCAGGTCGGCCACCTCGGGCCGGTCACCGTGCAGACCATGGATTTGCTCATCGGGCGCAAGAAGCTCACCTCGGCCGGTAGCGGTGGCGTGCCGGCCACCGCCGCCATGCTGGCCTTCTGCGCCGAGCACGGCGTCACCGCGGACGTCGAGGTGCTGCCGTCGGCCCGGGTGAACGAGGCGTTCGACCGGTTGCGGCGCAACGATGTCCGCTACCGCTTCGTGCTGGACCTGGCGGACCTGGCCGGAGTCACGACCCCAGCGTGAACCGTTGCGCGGTGGTCGTGTTGCAGTCGTGGACCCGGAGCCGGTCGCCGGGCTTGCCAGCGTTGTCCGGATCGTCGAGGCAACGCCCCGAGCCGACGTTGCGCAGCGTCCCGTCCGCGCCCGACGTCCATTGCTGCGCGGCGGATCCGTTGCAGTCCCACAGCTGCACGGGCGTGGCGTTCGCCGTACCGCCGTTGACGACGTCGAGGCACTTTCCCAGCGTTCGCAGGGAATTGTCGGCCGGTGTGCTCCACCGTTGCGCGTCGGTGCCGTTGCAGCCGTACAACTGCACCGCCGTACCCGACGCGGGGGAGGCGTCGACGACGTCGGCGCAGAGCCCGGCCGGACCGGTGAGCGGCGCCGGTGGGAAGCGCCACGCCTGATCCGGGCCGGTGGCGCAGTCGGCGAGGCGCATCCCGTCCCCGGCCGCCGTCGCGGCCAGACAGCGGCCCGAATTCGTCAGCTGTCCCGCTGTCGTCAGGGTCCACGCCTGCGCGGCCGTTCCGTTGCAGGTGTAGAGCTGGACCGGCGTGCCCGCGGTCGTCGAGCCGCCGGCCACGTCGAGGCACTTGCCGAGGACCCGCACCGTGCGGCCGGTGGGCGGGGTGAACTGCTGCCCCGCCGAGTGGTCGCACGCGGCCAGCTCCAGCGCCGTGCCGTCGGCCGTCTGTCCGTTGTGGACGGCGAGGCACAGCCCGCCGCGGCCGTTCACCTGGCCCGCGGCCGGGTTGTCGGCGGCACTGCCGGTCACCGTGACCGTGTGCCGGGCGTTCGACGGCAGGCTCGCCGTGGTCACCGTGACCGTGCGGGAGTGGGCGTTGTACGACCACGCCGTCTCGGGCAGCCGCTGACCGTCGACCGAAACCGCGGTCGGCGCGGCGGAGTTCGCCAGCCGGAGGGTGTACGCCCGGGCAGGGGCGGCACCCGACGCCGGGTCGATGGTGAGCGTCTTGGCCGTGTCCTGCCAGCCGAACCGGGTCGTCGACGACGCTCCGGCACCTTCGCCCGAGTCTTCGTAGAGCGAGAAGGCCCCGTCGGCGCCCGCCGTCACGTTCAGCGTCAGCTGGTCGAGCGGGGCGGCCGCGTTGTCGACGTAATTGGTGCGCAGCGGGACGATGCCGCCCGCCTTGACGAGCACCGGCATCTCCGACAGCGGCTTGGTGATCGTCGCCGTCGACGGTCCGGTGTAGACGGTGCCGGTGAAGTAGTCGGTCCAGGTGCCCGGCGGGATCCACGCCGACACCGACCCGCCGGCCGCGGTGATCGGGGCGACGAGGACGTTGTCGCCGTACAGGTACTCCTGCGGGTGGGTGTAGGCCGCGTCCTGGTCCGGGTAGTCGAGGTAGAGCGGCTGAGCGATCGGCACGCCGGTCTGGTTCGCCTGGCGCGCCAGCGTGTAGGTGTAGGGAACGAGGGATTCACGCAGGCGCAGGAACTTCTCCGCGCTGTCGCCCGCCGCGCCGGGATAGTCCCACGGCAGCCGGTCGCCGTGGTCGGAGTGCAGCCGGTCGACCGGCTGGAACGTCCCCAGCTGCAGCCACCGCGCGTAGAGCTCGTCGGGCAGGTGACCGCCGTGGAAGCTGCCGATGTCGTGGCTGACGTTGCTGAGCCCGGCGGCCGCCTCGTCCGGCGTGAAGTGGGCTTCGTAGGCGAGCATGTCCCAGCTCATCGGGGTGTCACCGGTGAACTGGAGCGTGTTGCGGCGCTCCGACCACGGGCCGAGTGGGTAGCTGCTGTGGATGCCGCCCTGCTCGGCCCCGCCGATGCGCCCGAAGGAGAACCCGCGCAGGCCTTGGGCGGCCGCGTGGTCGGCGTAGGCCTGGTTGATGAAGTTGTCCGGCGCGACGCCCGGGTCGGAGGCGGTCGAGCGGCCGCAGCCGGTGCAGTAGTCCAGCCACCACGTCCGGACGCCCTGGGCGTCGAAGGGCTTGTGCAGGTCGAAGTAGGAGCGCAGGTGCGCCGGGTTCGACCAGTCCCAGACGTAGCTCCCGCCGTCGGGGATCAGTCCGCCCGCGGTCGCGTTGGCCGCCGCGAACCGCGGGTCGTTGCCCGCGATGGACGTGTGGACGTTGAGCGAGACGGCCAGACCTTGTTGCTTGGTCCAGTTCAGGAAGCCCTGGGGATCGGGGAACAGCGCGGAGTTCCAGTTCCAGCCGTTCCACTGCGAGGGCGATTTCCAGTCCGTGTCGACGACCAGCCAGTCGATCGGGGTGAACGTCGAACGGAACTTCGGCAACAGCGTCGTGCGGTAGTCGTTGTCGGAGTAGGCGAAGTAGCGGGAGAACCAGACGCCGTAAGCGGAACGCGGCAGCAGCGCCGTGCCGCCGGTGAGCGCGTTGAGGTCGGCCAAGCCGCGCTTGAAATCCTTGCCGTAGCCGAAGAAATAGCCGTCCTGATACGGCTGCGCGCCGTGCGACGGCCGGTCCGTGACCGTCCGGTCGGCGTTGAGCACGGCCGAGCGGGTGTCGTCGAGCAGGTACCAGCCGTCGCGGTCGAGCAGGCCGGGGTGCTCGGGGGTCGGGACGGCTTCCGGGTTGTCCAGCGACCGGTCCCAGCCACCCAGCACGGACTTCGGCCCCGCGCCGTAAGCGGTGGTGAGCAGCGAGGTGTCGGCGGCGGGGTAGCTCGCCGCGGCCGTGGTGACGGCGAGGCTGTCGAGGTTGACGTTGCCCGAGTCGCCGGACTTCCGCTCGACGCGCACGCTGTTCGTCCCGGCGTTGAGCGGGATCGTCACCGACGCGGTCGCCCAGGTGTCCCAGGACGACGTCGCCGGCAGGGTGAACCTCGGGCCGGGGGCGCCGTTGACGGTGGTGGACAGCGTGCGCGCGGTGGTCTGGCCGTCGCCGCCTTGGGCGTTCGCGTACCGGACCGTCAGCTTGTACTGCCCGGCCGACGGCACGGCGGAGACGTCCTGCGCGAGCGACGCGCCGACGGAGGTGTACCCGGCGAGGAAGCCCGAGCCGGTGCGTCCGGCGTGGTCGTAGGCGGTGGCCGCCGAGCCGCCCGGGAGGCCGTTTTCGGCTTCGCACGCCGTGCCGAAGACGCAGTAGGACGGGAACAGCGGAGTCGCGGTGACGTTCGTCGTCGTCAGCTGGACGGAGGTGTTGTCCCGGGTGAACGGACCGCTGCCCTGGCGGTACCGCAGCGTGAGGTTCGCGGTCCGGATCTCGCGGAAGCCGCCGCTCACCGTGGTCGTGTAGCTCGGCGCGGCGAAGGACCGGTTCACGGCGGTGAAGGTGGTCTGGTCCTGGAAGCGGTCGTCGCCGGCGTACTCGAGCCGGATCAGCGTCGGCGTCAGCACCTCGAACCGGGCGTGGCCGTCCTGGATGACCGCTTGGTCGGCGAGCGGGGCCGGCGCGTCCTGCGCGGCCGCGGTTCCCGCGACCGTGATCAGGATCGCCGTCATCAGGGGAATCGTCTTCAGCGACATGTGCACTCCTCGCCCACGCTCCGAGCCCGGCGCAACCACTGTCAACGTTGTCCACAAGACAAGTCAGCCGCCGAATGCAGCATCCCTCCGCGTCAGCCGGTGAGTTCCTGGGTGCCCAGCACGGTGACCAGTGCCAGCCGCTCGGCGTCGGCGGAGCCCGGCTCGGCGGTATAGACCATGATGCGCTGGTCACTGCCCGCGACGGTGAGCATGTCGCAGTCCAGGGTCAGCGGTCCCACCCGCGGGTGATCGACGATCTTGTGCGCGGACTCGTAGTGATCGACCGCGCCGGAGTCCCAGAGCTCGCCGAACCGGTCGCTGTTCGCGCGCAGCTCGGCGACCAGCCGCCGCAGCTGCCGGTCGGCGGGGTAGCGGCCCGCGGCGGCGCGCAGGTCGGCGACGAGGCTGCGTTCCATGGCCCGCCTCGACTCCGGCGTGTGCCGGACCCGGGTGCCCGGGCCGAGCAGGTTGCGCCACACCGCGTTGCGTTCGTGCCCGCGCCACCCGGACGGGTCGCCCAGCAACGCCGCGTACGGCGGGTTGGCGACCAGCAGCGTCCAGCACGCGTCGAACACCGCGACCGGCGTTCCGGTGAGCCGGTCGAGCAGGCGCTGGACGCTCGGCGTCAGGTAGGCGGGCACCGCGTCCGGGCCGGGCGGGGCCAGCTCGGCCAGGTGGAACAGGTGTGCCCGCTCGACCCGGGACAGCCGCAAGGCCCGGGCGAGGGTCTCGACGACCTGGGCCGAAGGGTGGGACGCCCGCCCCTGTTCGAGACGGGTGAGGTAGTCGGCCGAGATCCCGGCCAGCATGGCCAGCTCCTCGCGCCGGAGGCCCGCCGCGCGCCGGTGCCCGCCGGCGGGCAGGCCGACGGCGTCCGGGGAGGCGCGGTCGCGCCAGCGTCGCACCGCCTGCCCGAACTGGGGATTCGCCATGTCCGCCAGTGTGCGCCGCCCGCGCCGGATCTGCCTGGTACCGCCAGTCCCAGGAAGACGGGACGACTGGCAGCCGCCGGCCGCCGGACCGAACCTGGGGCCAGGAAGAGAAAAGGAGTTCTCATGACACTCACCGAATCCCCGGTCTGGTTCATCACCGGCTGTTCGACCGGCCTCGGCCGGGCGCTGGCCACGTACGTGCTGGAGCGCGGCTGGCGGGCGGCGGTCACGGCCCGCGACCCGCGGACGGTCGCCGACCTCGTCGACCGCCACGGCGACCGGGCCGTGGCCCTGTCCCTCGACGTGACGAATCCCGGGCAGGTCGCCGACGCGGTCGAGCAGGCGGAAGCGGTCTTCGGCCGGATCGACGTCCTGGTCAACAACGCCGGTTACGGCTACCTGGCCGCCATCGAAGAAGGCGACGACGCCGAGGTCCGCGCGCTGTTCGACGCGAACGTGTTCGGTCTGGTCGAGGTCACCAAGGCCGTGCTGCCCGGCATGCGCGCCCGGCACTCCGGTCACGTCGTCAACATCTCCTCGCTCGGCGGGTTGGCCGGGTTCGGCGCGACCGGCTACTACCACGCGACGAAGTTCGCTGTGGAAGGCTTGTCGGAGTCCCTGGCCGCCGAGGTCGCGCCGCTGGGCATCGGGGTGACCATCGTGGAGCCCGGCGCGTTCCGCACCAACTGGTCCGGGCCGTCGATGAAGCAGTCCCCGATCCGCATCGACGACTACGCCGAGACCGCCGGCAAGCGCCGGGAAGCGACGCTGGCCACTTACGGCAGCCAGCCCGGCGACCCGGTCCGTGCGGCCGAGGCCATCGTGACCGTGCTCGAAGCCGAAGAGCCGTCGTTGCGGCTGCTGCTCGGCACGGCCGCCCTGAAGGTCGCCCGGGGGAAGCTCGACTCCCTGCAGCGCGACTTCGCCCGGTGGGAAGACCTCAGCAAGAGCACGGAGGTGACGGAATGACGACGCTCGCGATCCTCGGCGCCGGAGCCGGTCTCGGCCTGGCGACGGCACGGAAGTTCGGCGAAGCCGGCTTCGGCGTCGGGCTCGTCGCCCGCCGTCAGGACAAGCTGGACGGCCTGGTCCGGGAGCTGGCCGGCGAGGGCGTCACGGCGACCGGCGTCGCCGCGGACGCCCGCGACCCGGAGGGCACCGCCGCCGCGCTCGACCGCATCGCCGACCGGCTCGGGCCGGTCGACGCGCTGCTGTTCAGCCCGCTGCCGTCCCTCGGCTGGATCAAGCCGGTCACCGAGACGAGCCCCGAGGACCTGCGTGCCTCCCTGGAGCTCAGCGTCGTCGGGGCCGTCGCAGCGGTGAACGCCGTGCTGCCGGGCATGCGCCGGCGCGGGCACGGCACGGTGCTGTTCACCACAGGAGGCGGCGCCATCGCGCCCCAGGCCGCGCTGGCGAGTTCCGGCATCACGTATGCGGCCGAGGTCGCCTACGCCAGGATGCTGCACGAAACCGTCGCGGCCGACGGCGTGCACGTGGCGCACACGGCCGTCGTCGGCGCGCTCGGCGCGGGGCTCAAGCACGAGCCGGCGAAGGTGGCCGACGTCCTGTGGCGGCAGCACCGGGACCGCGGCGCGTTTCAGGCCGTTGTGGACTGAGGGCGCAGGATCCCTGCGAATTCTGACAGTTCTGTGGTGGCCGTGAGGCCGGTGATCGGGAGATGCTGAACTCATGACGAATATCGAGCAGATGGGCAAGGTGAATCTGGCCGCGGCGGCCGCGGACCTCACGGAGTTCTGGTCCCAGCGGGTGCTCGCCGAGGCGAACGGCAACCTGTTCAAGGTCGCGAAGGGCGTCGGTTCGACGAACTGGCATTCACACGAGGACCAGGATGAGACGTTCCTGGTCCTGTCGGGCCGTATCACGATCCAGCTCAGGGACCGTGATGTCGAGCTCGGGTCCGGCGAGCTGTTCGTCATCCCGCGCGGGGTCGAGCACTGTCCGGTGGCGGAGGATGAGGTGCGGTTTCTTATCATCGGACCGGACGTCACGTCGAACGCGGCCGGCGGCAAGCCCGAGTGGAGCTACGCGAAGGCCGACTGAGCCGCGGCGTCATCGTCGTCGTGCGTAGGCCGTGAACTGGGCCAGAGCGGCGAAGTCGTCGACGGCGTCCCGGCTGACGACCTCGTCCAGGGAGTGCCCCTGGATGAGGCGCTTGACCGGTACCTCCAGCCGCTTTCCGGTCCGGGTGTGGGGCAGGGCGCGCACGGCGATGACGTCGTCGGGCACGTGCCGCGGTGACGCCTCCGCCGCGATCGCCGCCTTGATGCTCGCCGTCAGCTCCGCGGAGAAGCCCGCGCCCTCGGCCGGCACCGCGAACAGCACCAGCCAGTAGCCGCCGTCGGCCAGCTCGGCGCCGATGACCAGGGATTCGGTGATCGCGGGCAGTTTGTCGACCACGGTGTAGATTTCGGCGCTGCCCAGGCGTACGCCGTTGCGGTTGAGGGTGGAGTCGGAGCGACCCGAGATGATCACCGAGCCGTGTCCGGTGGTGCGCATCCAGTCGCCGTGGCGCCAAACGCCCGGATAGGGGGAGAAGTAGGCCTCACGGTAGCGGCGGCCGCCGGGGTCATTCCAGAAGTACAGCGGCATCGACGGCATCGGCTTGGTGACGACGAGTTCGCCGACGCCGTCGTCCACCGGCTGCCCGGACTCGTCCCACGCCTCGAGCGCGACCCCGAGCAGCGGTGCGGAGATTTCGCCGGCCCAGACCGGAGTTGTCGGCGCGCTGCCCGCGAACCCGCTGACGACGTCGGTGCCGCCGCTGGTCGAGGCGACCTGGACGTGCGGCCCGATCTCGTCGCGGACCCAGCGGTAGGACGGCGCGGGCAGCGGCGCCCCGGTGACCCCCAGGGTGCGCAGCCGGGACAGGTCGAGGTCCCGGGCCGGGTGCGTGCCCGCCTTGGCGTTCGCCTGCAGGTAACCGGGACTGACGCCGAGCACGGTGACGCCCCGCTCGGCGGCGATGCGCCACAGGCGCAGGGGATCCGGGTGGGTGGGACTGCCGTCGTAGAGGACGATCGGCGCGCCCACGAGCAATGCCGACACGAGGAGGTTCCACATCATCCAGTTCGGGGTGGTGTACCAGAACAGCGGTCGGCCGGGCCCGGCGTCGAGGTGCAGGGCGAGCAGCTTGAGATGTTCGAGCAGCACGCCCCCGTGGCCGTGCACGATGCCTTTGGGCACCCCGGTCGTCCCGGAGGAGAAGAGAACCCACAGCGGCGCCTCGAACTCGACCGCGGTGAATTCGAGCTCGGCCGCCTGGGTGCTCACCTGGTCCCAGGTGACGTCGGCTCGGGGCCCGGTCTCCGTTCCGAGATGCGGGACGTGGACGGTGGCACGCAGCGTCGGCAGCCCGTCCCGCAGGGCGGCGACCTCCGTGCGGCGGTCGTGACCGCGCCCGTTCCACTGGTATCCGTCGGTGGCGAACAGCACGACCGGTTCGAGCTGCGCGAAACGCGCGATCGCCCCGGTGGCGGCGTAGTCGGGTCCGCAGGCCGACCACACGGCGCCGACGCTCGCCGTGGCCAGGAAGGCGACCAAGCCGGGCGTCGTGGTGGGCAGGTAGCCGACCACCCGGTCGCCCTCGCCGACGCCGATGCCGCGCAGCCAGTGGGCGACGGAGGCGACCTGAGCGCGTAGCTGTGCCCAGGTGGTGGTGGTCGTGTCGCCGTTCTCGTCGATCGCGGTCACGGCGACGGTATCCCTTGTGGACGGCTGGTCGCCGTGGCGCAAGGCGTGCCGGGCGTAGTTCAGCCGGGTGCCGGGAAACCAGCGGGCACCGGGCATCGAGCTGCCGGCGAGCACGGCTGCCGGCCGACCTTCGGCCTCGACGTCGAAGAAGTCCCACACCGCGGCCCAGAACTCTTCGAGGTGATCGACCGACCACCGCCACAGCTGCGAATAGGTCTCGGACGACCGGCCGAGGTGCGCGGTGAAGCGGGCGAGGGCCGAGCCGGCCACCAGGTCCGGGTCAGGGCACCAGACGGGCGCGTACGCGGCCACGTCAGCGGATCTCGAACCGGTTGTCGAACAGGTCGACGCTCAGCCGCAGCGCCCCTTCGCTGAGCTGCCACCCGTGTACCGAATTCACGCGCAGACCCTTGCTGTGGAACGGCTCGGTCTCGGCGATCCGGCGGGCGTGGTCCAGGAACCGGCTCGGACGATCGCCGTGCCGCTGCCGTTCCATTCTTCGTCGCACCGGTTGGGACCGGACATGGACAGCGCACCGGTCCGCTCCTGGTGGCGCAGCCACAGGGCGTGCTCGCGCAGGTGCGGCAGCAGGTGGTCCGATCGGCGATTCGACCGGCTCGATCATGTCCATCCGGATCATGTACAGCTGGACCTGCCGCAGGTCCGGGAGCAGTTCCTCGAGCGTCCGGCCGTCGCCGTGCGGATCGAAGGTCAGGTCATCGGACGCGTCGGTCATCGTCGGTCCCTTCGTCGAGGTCGAGGAGGTACTTTTCGCCGGTCGCGCGCCGGCTGATGGCGCGCAGCGTTTCGGGATCGGTGACGGCGGACAGCGGCACGGTGCGGGTGTAGCGGCTGGCGAACGTCGTGCCGATCTCGTCGACGGCGCGGCGCCTGAGCCGGGCGGCTCGCTCGGGTCCGATCCGCTCGAGGAACGAGAACACCAGCCAGCCGCCGATCGACCAGGTGAACCCGAAGCGGCGCTCGACCGTGATCGGGCTGGGGTCGAGACCGCCGTACGAGTAGACCTTCTTGGGCACGGTCGTCCCGTAGCGGGGGCCGTGAGGGAAACCGGCGCCGCCGCGGATCGCGGCCTGCTCCATGGCCGAGAGGATGTCCGCGGCCAGTGTCCCGCCGCTGACGGCGTCGAAGGCCAGCGTCGCACCGGTCGCGTGCAGTGCCTCCACCAGCTCGTCGAAGAAGGCGGGGGAGGACGTGTTCAGCACGTGGTCCGCTCCGAGCGAGCGCAGCAGCTCGACCTGGTCGGGCCGTCGCACGATGTTGACCAGGCCGATGCCCTCGGCGAGGCAGAGCCGCTGCAGCATCTGCCCGAGGTTGGACGCGGCGGCGGTGTGGACGAGGGCGGTGAAGCCCTCTTCCCGCATCGTTTCGACCATGCCGAGCACCGTCAGGGGATTGATGAGAGCGGCAGCGCCCTGCGCGGCCGGGACGTGCTCGGGCAGGGGCACGCTGTCGCGCGCCCGGGCCCGCACGTACCGGGCGAAGGTGCCGGTACCCATCAGGCTGACGACCCGGCCGAGCAGGTCGCGGGCGGCGGGGCCGGCGGCGACGACCCGGCCGGCCCCCTCCAGCCCGAGCGGGCGGGCCACCCCCAGCGTGGCCGGATCGACCTCGGCCGCGTCCGGCACCCGCAGCAGCACGCTCGCGTCCCCCCCGGGCTGTGCTGTGGCGGGGTCCGCCGGGCCGAGCATCGATCCGATGTCGGAGGGGTTGATCGGCGCCGCCAGCATCCGGACGACGATGTCGTCGGAGTCGATCGGTCGGGGCAGCTCGACTTCGCGGACGGACACCTCGACCTGGTCCGCCGATCGGCGGGTGCTCAGCAAGGCGTGGTTGCGGTCTTTCGTGGTCATGGTCCTCCTCGGGGTGCCCGGCCGCGGCCCACCGACCGAGGACGGCGGTCGTCGGCTCCTCGTGCCGGCGCAAGGTCGCGACGGCGAAGTCCCGGACCGCCGTCCGTGGTCAGGTATGCGACGGGTGAAGATCCGTCGACGCGGCGCGGGTGACCGAGTCCGGCGCTAAACCCACTGCAGCGCGTCGTCGTGCTCCAGGCGTGGCAACCGCTCGAACCACGGGTTTTCTCCCGGGTGCCCGATGTTGACGACCAGGATGGAGCGGAAGCGCCCGTCCGGGAAGAATTCGGCATTGACGCCGGCCGCGTCGAAACCCGCCATGGGCCCGGCCGCGAGCCCGACCGCGCGGATCGCGAGGATGAAGTAACCGGCCTGCAGGGTCGCGTTGAACGTCCCGGTCCCGTCGCGCATCGTTTCGTTGGCCGCGAACACCTCCTTCAGCTCCGGCTTGAAGGGCAGGAGCGCCGGGATGTACTCGTGGAACCGCGTGTCCATGGCCAGTACCGCGACCGCGGGCGCGGACTGGGTCTTCGCCTGGTTTCCCTCGGTCAGGTGCTTGACGAGCCGGTCCCGACCTTCTCCCGGACGAACGAACAGGACACGCAGGGGCTGGGTGTTGGCAGACGTGGGTGCCCACTTGGCCAGCTCCCAGATCTCCGTCAGCTCCGCGTCGCTCACCGGCGTGTCCGCGAAGCTGTTCGCGGTCCGGGCGCCGGTGAACAACACCTCCTTGGCTTCCGGATCCAATCGCTTGAGGACGGCGTTCATCTTGGTTTCCTTTCCTGGCAAAGATTGCTTACGACCGGCCGTTCAGGCCGACCGGATGGGGCACTTCCTCACGGACCGCGTGCAGGCCCGTCAGCGGGCCGTCGACCTGCATGAGCCGCCCCATCGTCAGCGGTCCGAGGTCCACCGGCGCGAAGCCGAAGTCGTCGACGACCGCGCGGAAGCCGGACTTCGCGCCGGCGTCGTCGCCGGCGTAGAAGAGGATCCGGCGGCCCGCCGGGGTGACCGGGTCGGCGGCGATGACCGGCCCGTAGAGGTTGTCGAACGCCTTGATCACGTGAGCGTCCGGTAGCAGGGAAGCGACGAACTCGCTGCCACCGACGTCCAGGACGTCGAGGACGGCGGCCGGTGGCGGGTCCGCCCACTGGTTGGTCGCGTCGATCAGGATTCGTCCCGGCCGCGACGGCAGCGCCGCCAACGCCTCGCGCACGCGGCGCCAAGTCACGGCGAGAATGACGAAATCGGCTTCGCCCGCCTCGGCGATGGTGCCGGCGGAGGCGCCCCGCCCGAGCCGTTCGACCAGCTCAGTCAGGGTGTCCGGTCCCCGGCTGTTGCTGAAGACCACTTCGTGGCCCGCTTTCAGCGGGTGGGTGGCGATGGCCTGGGATAGCGTCCCGGCTCCGATCATCCCGAACTTCATGTCAGTACACCTCCGGCAGGAGGATGTCGGCGGGCGGGTTTTCCGGGGTGTACTTGCCCGAGCGGGCGTTGGCGTGGATCTCGTCGTGGGGCACGCCCTGTGCGCGCGCCTCGACCAGCTTGTCCGAGTCGAACCACACGCCGGTGGAGTTTTCGGCGAACTCGCGCGAGGCCCACATCCACTCGGTGGAGACGTGCCAGTCGCCGAACAGGTCGACCTGGATCTCCACGCCGTTTCCCTCGGGATCGGCGTAGTACATCGACATGGTCATGCCGTGGTCGAGGCACATGAACGGGAGGATTCCCTCGTCCTTGAGCCGCACGTAGTTGTCGAGCCACTCGTCGAACGCGGCGTATTCGAACGCGGTGTGGTGCAGGCCGGCACTGGTCGGCTTGTCGACCGGCTTCTTGGTCTTCGGGTGCGTGAGCAGTGCGATCCGGTGGTTGGCCTCGTCGTTGGTCAGCCAGGCGGCGCCGTCGCTGTAGTGGACCGGGGTCAGGCCGCAGACCAGCTCGTACCAGGAAGCCATCTCGTCAAGCTTGAGCGTGAGGAAGGTGGCGTGGTGCAGCTTCGGCGCGATGATGGGGCGGCGCTTGCGAGGGTTCGGCATCAGGCACGCACCCGTCGCTCGACGAAGGTCGTCGTCAGTTCGCCGATCCGGTCGATTTCGCTGCGCAGTACGTCGCCCGGAGCGAGGAACCGGGGTGGGCGGCGGGCGATCCCGACCCCGGACGGGGTGCCGGTGAAGACGAGGTCACCGGGCAGGAGCGTGACGACGTCGGACAGGTACGCCACCAGCTGCGGGATGGTGAACACGAGATCGTCGCTGCGGCCGTCCTGCACCAGTTCGCCGTTCACCCGGCACCGCAGGCCGAGGTCGTGCGGATCGCCCACCTCGTCGAGGTCGGCCACGACCGGTCCGATGGGCGAGAAGCCCGGAAAGGACTTGCCCAGCCCGAGCTGCGGGCTCGCCTTCGGCCGCATCTGTACGTCGCGGTCGGAGATGTCCTGTCCCACCGTGAATCCCGCGATCGCCTGCCACGCGTCGGCTTCGGCGATCCGGTGGCCACCGGTGCCGATCACCACGACGAGCTCGACCTCCCAGTCCACCTGCGACCCGGTGATCTCCACCTGCGCGACGGGCCCGGTGACGGAGCTCGGGAACTTGGTGAACACCATGGGGGTCTCCGGGATCGGCCAGCCGACCTCCGCCGCGTGCGTGCGGTAGTTGGTGCCGAGCGCGAACACCTGCCGCGGCGCCGGAACGGGGGCGCCCAGCTCGGCGACATCGAGCGCATCGGTGAACGCGTCGTCGCGCTGCTCCGCGGCCCACGCGGTCAGCTCCGGCCACCGGGCGTAGGCCTCACCCGGCTCCGGCGAGAACCGGCCGTCGCTCGCCTTGCCGACGTCGAGCACCCGCCCGTCACGGACGAGATGAAGTCGTCCCGAGACGTTCGCGACCTTCATGCTGCCTCCCTGCCTATTTGGTTAACGTGTTAACTCGAAGCTACGCCGCAACTTGTTAACGTGTCAACCAGATGGGTAGAGTGGCGGTATGACCGAGGTGCGGTGGCTGGACGAACGGGAACAGCGGGCCTGGCGCAGCCTGATGGCGATGCAGGAGGGCCTGGCGGAGTTCATCGACCGGCAACTCCGCCACCGCTGCGGTCTGTCCCACGCGGACTACCAGGTGCTGGCCCACCTGTCGGAGGCGGCCGACCCGTTGCGGTCGTTCGAGCTCGGCCGGCTGCTGCACTGGGAGAAGAGCCGCCTGTCCCAGCACCTGACCCGGATGGAGAAACGCGGCCTGGTGCGCCGCGAGCGGTGTCACACTGATCAGCGCGGCGCGGTCATCGCCATCACCGCCGAGGGCACCGAGCTGATCGAGGCGGCGGCGCCCCGGCACGTCGCCGACATCCGTGAGGTGGTCGTCGACCACCTCACTCCGGCCGAACTCGAAGCGCTCGCCGCCATCGGCGACAAGGTGCGCGAACGGCTGGAGGCGCAGGACCAGCCGTCAGCCGGCTGACTCGGGTCGGGGGAGGACCACGTCGACCCGCAGGCCGCCGTCCTCGCCGGGGACCGCCGACACCCGCCCGTGGTGCGCGCTCGCGATCGAGTGCACTATGGACAGTCCGAGCCCGGCGCCGTCGCGGTGGCTCGTGCGGTCGGCGGCCAGGCGGCGAAACGGCTGGAACAGCGAGTCGGCCGATTCCGCCGGCACGCGCTCGCCGGAATTGCGCACACTCAGCGCCGGGTCGCCGCCGACGACCACCTCGACCCAGCCGCCGGCCCGGTTGTACTTGATCGCGTTGTCCACCAGGTTGGCGATCAGCCGATCCAGCAACACCGGATCACCGGGCACGCTGCGCTCCGCCGAGTCGCACCGCAGGGTCAGCTCGCTTTCGGCCAGCCGCTCGGCGTACCGGGCGAGGACCGCGTCCACCAGCTCGTCCAGCCGCACCGGCACCGCGGCGGGCAGCCCCCGGTCCGCCTCGGCCAGCACGAGCAGCCCCTCGATGAGCCGGTCGTTGCGTTCGTTGACCGCCAGCAGCTGCGTCGCCAGCCGCCGCACGTCTTCGCCGCCCCCGGTGACCACCGCGACTTCGGCGAGTGTCCGCTGCACCGCGAGCGGGGTCCGGAGCTCGTGCGACGCGTTCGCGGCGAACCGCCGTTGGCCCTCGAAGCCGATGGCCATGCGGTCGAGCATCCCGTTGACCGCGGCGGCGAGCGCGCGCACCTCGCCGTCGGTCTGCTCCAGCCGCATGCGCTGACCGAGGTTCCGCGGCCCCAGCTGCTCGATCGTGGCCGCGAGGTCCGGCAGCGGCCGCAGCACCCAGGACGCCAGCGGACGGCGTACGACCATCGCCAGGACGACCAAGGCGACGAGCGGCAGGAGCCACAGGATCCCGCCCGCCACGCTGTGGCAACCGGTACCGCGTGGGCACAAGTCGTTGCTCACGAACGTGCCCAGCACGACTCCCAGTGCCCTGATGACCGGGTACGCCAGGGCCAGGGTGGCGAGCAGGACACCGAGGACGACCAGCTCGACGCGGCCGCGCACCGACGCCCGGGCGCGCCTCAGGTACCCAGCCGGTAGCCCGCTCCGGGCACGGTGTGGATCACCGGCGGCGCGCCGAGCTTCTTCCGCAAGGTCATCACCGTGACCCGCACCGTGTTCGTGAACGGGTCGGCGTGCTCGTCCCATGCCTTCTCCAACAGCTCTTCCGGGCTGACGACCCGTCCCTCGGCCCGCAGCAGCACCTCGAGGACGGCGAACTCCTTGGGGGACAACGGCAACGGCCGGCCCTCCCGGGACGCGAACCGCTTCGCCGGGTCCAGTTCGACGCCGTCGCGTTCGAGCACCGGCGGCAGCGCCGGCCGGGCGCGCCGGGCCAGCGCGTGCACCCGGGCGACGAGCTCGGCGAAGGCGAACGGCTTGGTGAGGTAGTCGTCCGCGCCGAGGCCCAGCCCGTCGACCCGGTCGCGGATGCCCGCGGCGGCCGTGAGCATCAGCACGCGGGTCTCGCCGTCGCCGCCGGTGATCTTCCGGCAGACCTCGTCGCCGTGCACCAGCGGCAGATCGCGGTCGAGCAGCACGACGTCGTACCGGTGGACCGCGACGCGTTCGAGCGCGGCGTCGCCGTCGTAGCAGACGTCCACCGCCATGCCCAGGTGCCGCAGCCCCTCGGTGATGGAGTCGGCCAGCATCCGCTCGTCTTCGGCCACCAGTACGCGCATGGTTTCCCTCCCCACGAGCCTCAGTAGAACGCCGGACGGATAAAGGCCGGATAAACGCCGATTTTACCGGCCCGTGAGCGGCCCCTGACTAGACCTGCCCCATGATCTTCGCCGGAAAGAGCGCGTTGGGAATCGGCGGTTCCGTGCTGGTCTCGCTCGGGGCGTTCGGCGCGGGTGCGACGCCCCGCGATCCCGTGCTGTTCAGCGCTTGGCCGGCCGGGAACGGCCGGGTGCTCGCCACCGCGGTGCTGTACGTCGGCCTTGCCTTGCTGCTGGGGGACTGGGTCCGAATGGGACACTCGGTGCGGGCGGGCCGGACGAACGCGCGCGAGGTCGTGCGGGCGGCGTGGCTGTGGTGCGTCCCGCTGCTCTGCGCGCCGCCGTTGTTCAGCACCGATCTGTACACCTACCTCGCGCAGGGTGCGGTGGCGCACGCCGGACTCGACCCGTACACCCACGTTCCCGCGGAAGTTCCCGGCGCGATCACCGAGAGCGCCGCCGGCGGGTGGATGTCCATCCCGTCACCGTACGGGCCGCTGCAGATCCTGATCGTGAAGTCCGTGCTCGCGGTGACCGGTGAGAACGTCGTCCTCGGCGCGTTCCTGACCCGGCTGACGATGGTCGCCGGGCTGGCGTTGCTCTGTTTCGCCTTACCGGTCCTGTGCCGTCACCTCGGCGCCCGGCCGGACCGTGCCTTGTGGATGACGGTGGCGAATCCGTTGACGGTGCTGGTCGTGGTGTCCGGTGGGCACAACGACCTGCTCATGGTCGGACTGCTCGCGGCCGGGACGGCGCTGGTGCTCACCGGCGCGCCGGAGCTGGGATTCGCGTCGGTCGCGCTGGCTGCCGCGGTGAAGGCTCCGGCGGCGGTGGCGTTGCCGTTCCTGGTGTGGGTGTGGGCGGCGCGACGGTCGGGCGGGCGGCCTTCGCCGCGAAGCCACTTCGTCGTGTTCGCGGCCTCGGTGTCCATTGTGGTCGCTACCTTCGGGTTGTGCTGCGTCGCCGCCGGCGTCGATCTCGGCTGGATCCGGGCGTTGAGCGCCAACTCGGTGCTGGAACCGTGGCTGTCGCTCCCGACCGCGCTCGGGAAGATCTGCGGGCTGGTCCTGCCCGGTTCCGCGGTCGCGACGTGCCGGCGAGCCGGCTGGGTCGTCCTCGCCGGCGTGGTGACGTGGCTGTGGTGGCGTTCCCGCGCGGGGGGAGCGGCTGCGGTCCGCGGAGCCGCGGCCGCGCTGTTCGCGACGGTGGTGCTCGCGCCGGTGTCGCTTCCCTGGTACTTCACGTGGCCGTTGGTGCTCGGGGCGGCGACCGCGTGGCCGACGTCGCGCGTCGCGGTCGCGGCCGCCGCCTCGACGTGGCTGGTGGTGAGCACCCACCCCGACGGGAAGAGCCTGCTGCCGTGGTGGGGGTTCGGGGTACTCGCGGTGGTCTCGATCGGCGTCGGCGTGCTGACGGCTCTGGGGCCCCGGGCTGCCCGTACTGAAGCCAGGGTGGCAGGTTCCTTGCGGTTTTTGACGGTCGGACGTCTTTCCGCGCCCACGAGACCCGGCGACGATGGCGATCGAGTCCGCGCGTGACCGTCGTCGGGAGGCTTCTTGGCCAGCGTCAGTGACACCCGGCGGCCGAGTGCGCATGGTGCGTGCGCGCCCGGCCGCCCGTGCCGTGCGTTGTCCGACCTGTTCGGTACCAAGTGGACGGTGCTCGTCATCGGCGTGCTCGAGGACGAGCCGCTGCGGTTCGGTGAGCTGCGGCGCCGGCTGGCCCACGTCAGCCCCAAGGTGCTGGCGCAGACGCTGCGGCGGCTCGAGCGGTACGGTCTGGTCGATCGCACGATCTATCCCGTCGTGCCGATGCGCGTCGAGTATGCGCTGACGCGGCTGGGGCGCAGTGCCGCGGAGCCGCTCGACGCGCTGTGGACCTGGGTGGGTTCCCATGCCGGCCGGCAGCCTGAGCCGGTCACCCCGCCGAGGGCACGACCAGACCGGATTCGTACGCCGCCACCACGGCCTGCGCCCGGCTGCTCAGCTCCAGCTTGCCCATGATCCGCTTGACGTGGGTCTTCACCGTTTCCGCGCTGAGCGTGAGCCGGTCCGCGATTTCGGTGTTGCTGAGCCCGTGGCCCACCAGGTGCAGCACTTCCGTCTCCCGGCTGGTCAAGGCGGCCAGGTGGTCGCGTCGGTACTTCGACGGCCGGTGGTACTGGGCGAAGGTTTCGATCAGGCGCCGCGTGATCCGGGGCGACAGCAGGACGTCGCCGGCCGCGACGGAGTAGACGGCGGCGATGATCCGGTCGGCGGGCGTGTCCTTGAGCAGGAAGCCGGCGGCCCCCTCGCGCAGCGAGGTGTAGACGTACTCCGAGACGTCGAAGGTGGTGAGGATGATGATCCGCGGTGGCCGTTCGTTGTCGCGGCTCAGGATCTGCCGGGTCGCGGAAATCCCGTCGAGGCCGGGCATCCGTACGTCCATGAGCACGACGTCCGGCCGGCTGGTGGCGGCCAGGGCCACCGCGTCGAGTCCGTTCGCGGCGTCGGCGACCACGTCGATGCCCGGAGCGGCGTCGAGCAGCGCCATCAGTCCCGCCCGGACCAGCGGCTGGTCGTCGGCGACCAGTACCCGGATCGTCATGCGCTCTCCTCGATCGGCAAGCACGCCACGACGGCGAAGCCACCACCGGGCCGTGGTCCGGCGTCGAACGTACCGCCGTAGAGGTCCGCGCGCTCGCGCATCCCGTGGATGCCGTACGACGACGGTCCACTTTCGACTCGGGAGCCGGCGCCGTCGTCAGTGATCGAGACCTCGAGGTACCGGCCGTGGTAGGCGATTTCCACGCGCGCCGACGCCGGGCCCGCGTGCTTGAGGACGTTGGTCAGCGATTCCTGGACGATCCGGTAGGCGGAGATCGCGACGCCGGGCGGAACGGGTCTCGACCGGCCCGTCACCACGAGGTCCACGGGGAGGCCCGCCGCCCGCACGCGCTCGACCAGCCCCTGCACTTCCTCGAGGCCCGGTTGCGGGGAGAGGTCGATCTTGTCGTCGTCGTCGTCGAGCCGGAGCACGTCCAGCAGCCGCCGCATCTCCAGCAGCGCTTCCCGGCTGGTCTCCTCGACGGTGGTGACGGCCGCCCGGGCCTTCGGCCGGTCGCTGTCGAACACGTAGCCCGCCAAGCCGGCTTGCAGGGAGATCACCGACATGTGGTGCGCGACGACGTCGTGCAGCTCCCGCGCGAGCCGGACGCGTTCGTCGGCCGCGGCGCGGCGCGCGTTTTCGGCCTCCTGCCGCACCCGCTGCGCCCACCGCTTGGTGCTTTCGCCGAGCACCCACGCGCCGAGCAGCACCAGCGTGGTCTCGATCAGCTTGGGCAGCGTCAGGTCACCGGAGGGCGCCAGGAACGAGGGGACGAAGCAAAAAGCGGACAGGAGCCACATCGCGCCGGCGACCGAGGTGGCGCGCATGGTCCCCACGGTGAACACCGCGAGCAGCAGGCCGATGCCCGCGTTCGGGAGTTCCGCGGATTCCAGGGTGGAATACGCGGTCACCGCACCGGCGATCGTCACCATGACGGCGATCGGGGCGACCTGACGCAGGACGAGCGGGGCGACCGTCAGGATCCCGAGGAGGTAGACGACCCAGCCCCCGCCCGGGCGGGCGGCGACGTTGGCGATGGTGAGGGCCACGAGGGCCGCGGCGATCAGGCCGTCGAGCACGGGGGCGGGGAGCTTGGCGCGCACACCGTCACGGTAGCCGAACGGCGGCCGACCTCCCGGCGGCGAGGATGCCTACCCCCAGAGGGGTACGGCCGGATCCCCATTTCGTAGGACGCCCGGCCGCGAGAATTTTCTTATTGTCGCCGAAGAGGGAGATTCACATCATCGCGGCCACTCGGTCGCCACGGTCCACCGTGTGACGTCACTACGTTCAGCGTCACTTTAGTGGCCGTGCCCCCGCTTTGGCAATACGACCGGATTTGCCGATGTGTTCGCTGTCAACGTTGTCCACGAAGTTCGGGAGATTCGATGAGTAGCACTTGTGAGGCCACCGGAGCCGCCGTCGGCGGGGCGCCGGAGGAGGCTCGTCTTCGCACCCTGGTCAGCTTGTTCACGAACAAGTGGTCGGCGTCGGCGATCGGGGCGCTGGAAGACGGCGCCCTCCGGTTCGGCGAGCTGCAGCGCCGGCTGCGGGGGGTGAGTCCCAAGGTGCTCACCCGGACGCTGCGGAGACTCGAGGAATTCGGGCTCGTGAACCGGGTCGTCTACCCGGACATCCCCCTCCGCGTCGAATACTCGCTGACCGAAGTCGGACGCGGTGCCGCCGGTCTGTCGCGAGACCTGCGGAACTGGGTCGACGAGAACATCGACGAGATGGTGCGCCCCTCGCCGGATCCCGATGCGGATCGATGACGGGCACCCTCCGGCCGCTAGCCGAACCCGGCTTCTCCGGTCGCCTCCGACCGGGACGGCGCCGAGGTCTTGTCGATGTTCCGCTCGACCCAGTCGCGAACCGCCGCGAGCGGGACGGCGGCGCTCATCCCCAGCTCGCTCAGGGAATACTCGACGTGCAACGGGACGGACGGGTAGACCACGCGTTTCAGGATCCCGTGTTCTTCCAGCCGTCGCAGGGTTTGCGTGAGCACCTTGGGACTCACGCCCTGCAGCCGCCGTCGAAGCTCGCCGAAGCGCAGAGGGCCGTCTTCGAGCGCGCCGATGGCGAGCGCGGACCACTTGTTCGCCAAGAGGTCGAGCATGGCCCGGCACGGGCACTGGGCTTCGTAGACGTCGTGGGTCCGGTGTCGTCCGGTCTCGCAAACACTGGTCATCAGGTTTCCTCCCCCGCCAAGATACGTTCGAGGGTGTAGTTACCCGCAAGGGTCACGACTCTCCGGGAGAGAGTGGCCAGTGTGGACACCCCGGTTCCCGGTGGGGATCAACGACCCTTGAAAGTAAGTGCCCGGCCGGTGCTAGTTTGCGTCGGTGGTTCATCCGCTTCACGGCGCCGGGATCGGCCGGGAGTTCGCGAAATCGACTCGTGTCGCCGTCACCGCGAACGATCCGCTGACGCACGCCGGACTTGTGTCGTACCTCGAGTCGTCGTCGCGTGTGGTCGTCTCCCGAGGCGACTACGCGAGCGTGGACCTGGTGGTGGTGGGTGTCGAGCGGTTCACCGAAGCCACTTTCGATGTGCTGCAGCGGATATCCGCCCGGACGGGCGCGCCCGTCCTGCTCGTCGCCGATGACGTCAGCGGGTCGCAGCTGCTCAGGGCGGCGCGGTATCGCGCGTTCGCCGTCGTGCCGCGGTCCGTCGACGCGGAAGGACTGCTCCGGGCGGTGGAGGTGGTGGTCGCGGGTGGTGGTTTCCTGTCCGCGGCCCTGCTCGGTGACCTGCTGAAGGACGTCGGCCGGTACCAGTCGGAAGTGCAGCCGAGGTCGGGCTCGCACCGGTACCGGCTCGGGCACCGCGAAATCGAAGTCCTCCAGCTGCTGGCGGACGGGTTCGGTACCCGGATGGTGGCCGAGAAGCTGGCCTGCTCCGAGCGGACCGTCAAGAACGTGGTGTCGAAGGTGAAGCAGGAACTCGGTGTCCGGAACCGGGCGCACGCCATCGCGTTTTCCTTGCGAGCCGGGCTGATCTAGCGCTACCCGATAGGACAAGCTTCGCGATCTTTCGGGCCTGCGGTCCGGATAAACGGCTTCCGGCCGTCCGGCGCCGCTAACGTCCGAACCGACCGGGAAAGGAACCGTGGTGATGACCGACGACCTGGCAATGGCCCCCAGCGGCCGGGAAGCGGCCGATCTCGTCCCCGCCTCGCGGGATGATGTGACGGCCACGCCGAAACTACTGGATGAATTGACGCCGGAAAGCCAGGCGCTCAGCCCGGCTCTCGTGGCTCTGACCGGTCTCGCGGGGACCGAGATGAAGCAGCTCGCCGAAAGCGGCGGCTTCGCGGTGGACGAGACCACGGGCGACCGGCTGATCGAGGCGCTCGAAGGCGTGCTCGAGACGGTGGAATCCCGTTGGGCCACGCTGCAGCGGTTGCACGACGCCCCGGCGATGAGCCGGACCCCGACCGGGCAATGGGTGGCCGCGCGGATGGTCGGCACCGCGGCCGACGAGCACGGCTTGCTCACCCAGCTGCAGGCGGCGCGGCAGGAGTTCCCGACCTACATCGAGGCCATCGAGCTGGCCAAGCGGAACTACCAGTCCCGGGACGAGGACACCCGCGCGGTGCTGACCTCGCTCCCGGCCGCCGACCAGAGCTGAGGGAGACCGTGGCGACCACCACCGGCCGGCTCGATCCGGCGTTGCGCGACGAAGACCTTTCCCTGCGCGAGGTCGGCGACCTGCCTCGCACGCTGTGGGGCAACGTGAGTCACGAGCAGATGACCGAGGCCATCACGCAGGACGCCGACCCGGCGACTGTCGCGGAGATGTCGGACGAGTGGGTGCGGGTCGGCGACGACCTGGGCACGCACCGGAAGACCCTGACCGACGCGATCGACGAGAGTGTCGGGAACTGGCAGGGCGAGGGCGGCAACGCGGTTCGCGAGCACCTCGCCGGCGTCGGCCGGTGGCTGGGCGCGACCGCGCAGGGCGCGACGCTCACCGGCCGGCAGCAGGAGATCCACTCGCAGGCGCTCGACGAGACCCAGCGGCAGATGGCGGCGAACCCGCCGGTGCAGTTCGACCTGCAGAGCACCAATCAGCGGTTGATGTCGATGACCGACCCCGTGGAATACGCGGCCGTGGCGGGCGAGGCCGTGCAGGCTTATCGCGCGCAGCAAGCCGCGCGCGAGCACGCGGCGCAGATCATGACGCAGTACGACCGGACGATCGCCGGTGCGGTCGCGACGCCGATGTTCCCGCCCCCGCCCAAGCTTCCTTCGACGGTCGCCGCGGCGACGCAGGGTGGCGTGGCCGGTGGTGCGCGGCCGTTGACGGCGTGGTCGTCGGGTGATAGCTCGGCGGGGTTCGAGGGTGTGGGTGGTGGCGTGGCCGGTGGTGCGCGGCCGTTGACGGCGTGGTCGTCGGGTGATAGCTCGGCGGGGTTTGAGGGTGTGGGTGGTGGCGTGGCCGGTGGTGCGCGGCCGTTGACGGCGTGGTCGTCGGGTGATAGTTCGGCGGGGTTTGAGGGTGTGGGTGGTGGCGTGGCCGGTGGTGCGCGGCCGTTGACGGCGTGGTCGTCGGGTGATAGTTCGGCGGGGTTTGAGGGTGTGGGTGGTGGCGTGGCCGGTGGTGCGCCGCCGTTGACGGCGTGGTCGTCGGGTGACAGTTCGGCGGGGTTTGACGGTGTGGGTGGTGGCGTGGCCGATGGCACGCGGCCGTTGACGGCCTGGTCCACCGGAGCGACGTCCGCGGGCGAGAGCGCAGCGGCGTTCGACGGCCTGGGCGGCGCGGGCGTTCCCGGAACGCCGGGTGCTGGAGCCGGAAGCGGCGGCGTTCCTGGTGGTTCCGATGTGGACCGTGCCGGGTTCGCGGGTGGCCGCATTCCCGTCGGCGGCTCCCAAGTGGGCAGTAGCGGTGTGGCGCCGACCGGTTTCTCCGGCGCCGGCGCTCCGTCGAGCTTCAGCCCGCCGGACCTTTCCCGCGGCAGCGGTTTCAGCGGCGCCAGAATCCCTGGATCTTCGGTCCCGGGCCTCGACAACTCGACGACGTCGTCCGGCTTCACGCCCTCCGGGATCGAGGGCATCGAGAGCACCCAGGGGAGCGGAGGTGGCGGCGGGATCGGCTACGCGCCGATGCCGTTGAGCATCCCCGACACGTCCGGTGGCGGCGGCGTCCGCGGCGGCGGCCCGCCCACCGGTAGCGGATTCGCCACGCCCGGCATCGACCCGATCACGGGTTTGCCCGCCGGTACCGCCGGTACCGGCGGGATCATCGGCGGAGCCGGCACCGGCGCGGCCGGCGGCGCGAACGTCCGTGGCGCGGGGAACCTGAGCGGCGGTGCGGTGTCCGGTCCGGCCGTCGACGCCGAAGCCGCGGCAGCGCGTGGCGCGCAGTCCGGACGCGGCGCGCCCGGCGCGTCGGGCACTCCGGGGATGGGCGCCATGGGAGCCGGTGCGAAGAAGGAAGACGACAAGGAGCACAAGGTGGCCAGCTTCCTCGAAAGCGGTGACCCGGACTACTTCGCGGGTGACCAGGTGGTGGCGCCTCCGGTGATCGGCGACTGGACCGACGCGGACTGGAAATGATCGCGAACGGGCCGCTCGGACAGCCCGAACGCCATGCCGCGGACAGGATCGAGCAGGATCCCGGACAGTCCCGGCTGCCTCCGGGGCGGCGGAGCTGCCGTCAGGTCTCGATGTCGTCGAGGTAGTGCAGAACCGCGAGGACCCGGCGGTGGACGTTGTCGCCCGGCGGGAGGTCCCGCTTGGCGAAGATCCGGTTGATGTACTTGCTGACCGCGCGTTCGGTGATGTCGAGCTCGACGCCGATGGCGGAGTTCGACAGGCCGCGGGCCATCAGGCCCAGGACCTCGCGTTCCCGCGGTGTCAGCTGGGCCTGGGGAGCGGTCTTGGCGAGCCGGTCGAAGACCGCCCGGACGACCTGGGGATCCAGTACCGTCCCGCCCGCGGCGACCGCGCGGAGGTCGGTCATGAACTGCCGGACGTCGCTGACGCGGTCCTTGAGCAGGTAGCCGGCCCTCGTCGCGGTAGGTCGGTGGCAGCCTGATGTCGACGATGGCCACGTCGGGCTGGTGCTGCTCGAGCGCGTCGAGCAGCGCGTCCGGATCGTCCACGGCGGACACCACGGTCCAGGGCCGTGACCGATCCGATCACCGGCGCGCTGCGCTCGACGAGCGACTCGATGCCGCCGGTCAGGCCGCGGTCGGCCAGGATCGGCGGGTACACGCCGTGCACCAGGTCCCGTAGCTCCTGCAACGCCTCGCCGACCTCCGAGCGGGCTTCGGTGAGCAGCTGCCGGCGGCCGGCCGGCAGGTCGTCGAGCTTGACGTCGAGCAGGCCGAGCAGCATTCCGGCCGACACCAGCCGGGCCTGGGCGCCGTCGTGCAGGTCGCGTTCGATCCGGCGCAGTTCGGCGGTTTGCACCTGCAGCGCGTCGGCCCGGGAGGCGGTCAGTCTGACCACGACCGCCGCCGTCGCCCACATGGCGACGGTCAGCGCCAGCACTCCCGGCCCGAGCACCGCCTGGACGGCCAGCCAGCGCACCCGCCGGCGGGTGCCTTCGCGGCGGCCGGCGGGGGCACTGCCCTCCACCCGGTCCTGGTGCTCGACGAGGGCGTCCGCGGCCGGCCGGGGATCCCGCCCGAGCACCAGCCAGACCGGCCACCGCACGAGCTGGCCGCCGGCTCGCAGCCCGGTCAGCGCGTTGCGGAAGATGAAGCCCAGACCCTGGTGGTTCACCGGTTCGCCTTTCTGGCCCGAGCCGGTCAGTACGGCCGCGACGTGTCCAGCGTCTTGTGGACGGTGTCGGCGAAACCGGTCAGCGTGTCCTGGTCCGCCGTGCTGTTCACGGCGAGGGTGATGATGATCCCGGACTCCGGGACGTAGGTGTGCAGCACCTGGAACCCGAACGTCTCGCCCCGGTACGCCCAGACGGGGCGGCCGGTGCCGGAGTCGATGCGCTGGGCGACGCCGAGCCCGAAACCGACCGGGTCCTGCGGGGTGACGGTCGGGATGGGCTTGCCGGTGGTCACGGAGACCAGCGACCGGAGTTCGCGCTCCTGTGCCGGCGGCAGCAACCGTCCGTCGTAGAGCGCCCGGGTCCAGGTGGTCAGGTCCGGCAGCGAGCCGACCAGCCCACCGGCCCCCTGGGCCCAGGACAGCGCGAGGGCGGGCACGGGCTTGCCGAGCCACGTGGGGAGCGCGGAGACCCCGGAGTACCCCGCCGGCATCCGCCGGGACGTGTCCGGCGGGCAAGCCGGCGGCAGGCAGGTGTCGTGCATCCCGAGCGGGCCGAGGATGCGGCGGTGCAGCTGGGAGTCGTAGCTGTCGTGCGTCACTCGTTCGATGATCATCTGCGCGAGGATGTAGTTGGTGTTGGAGTAGTTGTAGCCGGCCGGGCCCAGCGGCAGGCCGGAGACGAAGGACACCAGCCGCTTCGGCGTGAACACGGTGGCCGGGTCGCCGACGATCACCTCGCCGAACGCGTCCTGCTGGGCGTAGTCGGGGATGCGGCTGGTCATCGACAGCAGCTGGGTGATGGTGACGTCGCGCCACGCCGGATACTGGGGGAGCCACTTCCCGAGCTTGTCGTGCACGGACAGCCGTCCCTCGGCTTCCAGCTGGAGCAGGAGCACGGACGTGAAGGCCTTGGTGTTGCTGCCGATCTGCCACAGCGCGTCGTCCGGGACCGGCTGTCCGGTGCTGACGCTCACCGCCGTCGCGGGCCGCTGGTCCGGATAGGTCACCCGCAGCGCCACTGTGGACATGTGGTCCTTCGCGCGGTGTTCGTCCAGGTAGCTCTGGAGGGCGTCGTGCAGTGCCTCGGTCAGCCCGGCCGCCGGCTGCTGCGCGGCCGTGGCGGACTGCGCGGTGGAGCTGTAGGCGATCGCCCCCGCGGCCAACGCCGTCAGCACGGCCACCGCCGCGATCCGCCGCCCGCCGAATGCCTTCTTCGTCATCGTCATCCCCTGGGTCGTTCCAACTTGACGGTGATCACGTTAGAAGCGGCGGTAGGGCGGGGAAATCACCTCAGCACCCCACTTCGCCGACATGCCAGCATGTCACCGGCTCGCCACCTCGGATACGAAGAAGGGACGAGCACCAACTGGACGGGTGATGCGGCGAAGGCGTTCAAGCACATCTTTTGGTGCAAAACACATCTGTCCTGATACGCGTGAAAACAGGCGCGCTCGACTACAACTCGGATCAGGACGACGCCGACTATAGACAGGCTCGCGCGGCGTTTACGAGGTCGTCCGCGCACAGTTTCCTACGGTGCACGAGTCCTGGTACTCGGCGCAATCCGGCCGCGGCGCAGTACTTCCTTTCGGGAACTTGTCGTGGTTGCGGGTAACCGCCCCCCTTCCGATAAGTTCGGGGAAAGTGTTCCGGAACCAGGACGGGAGCGAGGACATGGCGGGCGACGGATTCGAAGTCGAGTCGGACA
This sequence comes from Amycolatopsis sp. NPDC051061, assembly GCF_040682935.1. Lineage (NCBI taxonomy): Bacteria > Bacillati > Actinomycetota > Actinomycetes > Pseudonocardiales > Pseudonocardiaceae > Amycolatopsis > Amycolatopsis sp. NPDC051061. The sequence continues at coordinate 30,514 of NZ_JBFBBZ010000054.1, read as the reverse complement.
GCCTGGCGGCGCACGCGAGCCACGTCGAAAGCCTGGTGGACCGGCTGAACACGGCGGCCTCGGCGGCGGACACGGCAATGTCGGACGACGCATACGGTTTGCTGTGCGCGTTTCTCCCGCCGATCATCAAGCCGACGGGCGAGCAGGCCAAGGAGGCGCTGGCAGCCGCGGCCGAGGGCGTGGGCGGGCTCGCGGACAACGTCAAGACGGCGGCGAAGTCCTATCGCGACGGTGACGACGGAAATGCGCAGACGTTCAAACGCCGGGAGGCGGACCTCACGCTCGTGGAAAAACTTTCGTAGGGTGACCCCGGAACAGCTGGAAAACGGTCGCCATCTTCGCTAGAATTTCCGCACGGGCCCGGTCATTCCCTCCCCCGACGATGACCGGGCCCGTCTCCGGTCGCACGCAGGTCATCATTCATTGTGAAACCGGCCGTGACGCCGGCGCGAGCAGCGTTCTCCGCGCCAGCGGGACGAGAGCAGATCAGCGCGAAGTTTTGACTGCCGCGAAATAGTCGTTCGAAGGCTTGGCGAAGCACAACACGGCGCCGACCAGCGCGCTCAATGCGCTCAAGTATCCGAGGGTCGTGCTTTGCCCGAACGTGATGGCGAGCAGCTGGAGGCCGGTGACCACGGTCAGCAGAATCCGGGCCCAGTTGCGCCCGGCCCGCACCTTGGCGGCGAAAAGAACGTACAGCAGCGACATGATCACGGAGAACACGAGCGCACCGGCGTTGGTCGCGGTGGCAACCTGGTCGACCTGCGTCTCGGTCAGTTCGGTGCCGTTGTCGACGATGACCGTGCTGGTGGCGTTGCCCACGGAGTTCCCGCTGAGGAGCGTCACGACTCCATTGGCCAGCCCGAGCAGCGTGGAGGCGAGAAAGGCCCAGAAGGCGACGGTGATGGTCGTCGGCCGCGTGGCGCGTCCGGGCGCGTTCGACCCAGCCTGGATTGATGGGTTGCTCATGGCGCGAATTCTGCACGGAAGTACCGGTGCCGCAACCACGACTCGGCACGGGTGACCCAAAGGGCAGGATTTCCGTTCCCTGGGGTCGGGCCGGTTCTGGCGTGGTGCGCGATCGGGCAGATTTCTCGTCCGGTCCGCACCAACGCCTGTCCACAGTAGATCCGGTGGGGTAGACAGTGGTCCTCATGAACTCCAAGAGCGGCAAGCGGGGCTTCTTCGGCTCGCTGAAAACGATCATTGCCGTGGTGGCGGTGCTCCTCGTCACGGCGGGCAGCCTGGTGGTGTACCTCGTCGAGCGCGCGGACGGGCAGGTCCAAGTCGTCATGGGCGACACCACGACGCCGGACCGGGTCGACATCCACCTCTTCGTGCAGAAGTTCGATCCGATCGCGCAGGAACTTTCGGCGCAGGTCGAGATCGTTCCGCAGGGCGCGCTGGCCGACGAGACCGGCTCGCCCAGTCAGGACCTGACGATCTTCACCAATGGCACCAAGGGCGACACCCTGCCGTTCAAAGCCGGGAAGAGCCCCAGCACGACCGACGTCAAGCTCGCGTCCAGCGACGGCGTCGTCACGGACTACCCGTTCGACAGCTACAAGATCGACGTCGGGGTCTCGGTGGCGAGCGCCACGGCGGTCGTGCCGTCGAGCGTGACCTTGGTCAACGCGGATTCCTTCTTCAAGATCGAGCCGCAGGACGTGAAAGCCGCCGATGGCGGGCTGATCTTCACGGTGGACGCGACCCGATCGACCGGGACGTTCGCCTTCGCCCTGTTCCTGATGTTGTTCATGGGTCTGCTGAGCTTGGCGGCGGTGGTGGCCGCCTGGTTCGTGGTGGGCAACCGGCGGGGTCTGCTCTGGCCGCCGATGAGCTTCATGGGTGCGTTGCTGTTCGCGCTCGTTCCGCTGCGCAACGCTGCACCGGGCCAGCCGCCCATCGGGTCGGTCATCGACTTCGGCTCGTTCTTCATCGCGGAGGGACTGATTTCCCTGTCGCTGATCGTCACGGTGATCGTCGGCTACTGGGTCGAGCGGGTGAAGGAACGAGAAGACGCGGCTGAGAAAGCTGCCGCGGATGTACCGGCTCCGCCGCCGCCGGATGTGTTCGCGTACCCGCAAGGGGCACCGGGCGGGCAGCAAGCCTGGCAAGGGGCGCAGCGCTGATCGCTTGGGCAGCGCCCGCGGCTGACCGGATTGCGGTCAGCCGCGGGTCAAAGCGGCCGAAACGGTCCACAGGCGCTCCGCCGCGACGGGGTCGAGGGCCCATTCCTTGACGCCGTGCGGGTGGTCGGCGAGGTCGGCGTCGTCGGGCACGCGGTACGCCTCCCGGGCGTCGTCGAGGTAGTGGCCGCCCGTGCCGGCGAATTCGGGCGAGACCGCGGCGACGATGGTGGTCGCGGCTCCTTGCCCGACGGTCTTGTAGGTGAAGACACCCGCGGCTTCGGCCGCGGCGAGGGATTCCCGCTGCGCCGGGGTGAAGTTCCGCTGCAGTCCGGTCGCGACTCCGCCGGGGTTGACGGTGTTCGCGAAGATCCCGTCGGCCGCCCAGCGGCGGGTCGCTTCCACCGCGAACAGCGAGTTCGCCGTTTTGGACTGCGCGTAAGCGATCTGGGGATCGTACGGGCGGTGTTCGAAGTGCAGGTCGCCGAAGTCGACGCCGGCGCGCATGTGTGCCGTCGAGCTGACCGAAACGATCCTCGCCTCGCCGCGATCCGCAGCCCCGCGGACCAGGGCCGCGTGCAGGCCGGTGGCCAGGGCGAAGTGGCCGAGGTGGTTCGTCGCGAACTGCAGTTCCCAGCCCTCCGCGGTGTGCGCCGGTCCGCCGGTGACGATGCCCGCGTTGTTCACGAGGAGGTGCAGGGGCCCGTCCCACTGCCGCACGAATCGGCGGACCGACGCCTGGTCGGCGAGGTCGAGCCGGACGACCCGCGAACGGGGAGCCGCGGCGGGGTTCCGGACCGCGAGGGTCACCTCGGCTCCCGCGGCCGCCAGCGCGCGAGCGGTTTCCGCGCCGATCCCCGAGGAGGCGCCGGTGACGATGGCGCGGACGCCGGTGAGGTCGACGCCCGCGAGGACGTCGTCCGCGGTGCTGGCGGCTGTGAACGGCGTGGTGATGAGCTTGGGTGTGGTCACGCCGCAACTATACATACTCGACAGGAACTGTATAGTGAGCTCGAACCCCGTATAGTCGTCCCATGGACGTTTCCGAAGCCCCGGACACCGGTCGCCGGGACGCGGTGCTCGAGTCGGCGCTGCTGACGTTCGCCCGGCACGGGTACCGGAAGACCTCCATGGACGAGGTCGCGCGCTCGGCCCGGATCTCCCGGCCGGGGCTGTACTTCCTGTTCGCGTCCAAACAGGACCTGTTCCGCGCGGCCGTCACCCGGGCGCTCGAGCAGGACCTCGCCGCCGCCGGGGAGATCCTCGAAGACACCGCGAAACCGGTGCGGGAACGGCTGATCGGCGCGTTCGACCGGTGGGCGGGCCGCTACATCGGACCGATGGGCCGAGACGTCCCGATGGTGATCGAGCAGAACCCGGACCTCCTCGGGCCGATCGTCCACACGGCACCGAAGCGGTTCGAAGAACTCGTAGTCGCCGCGGTGGGCGGGGAGGGGGCAGCCGGTGTCGCGCAGACCCTGATCAGCGCCTCGGTCGGGCTGAAGCACCAGGTCGAGACGCGGGAGGCGTATCTCGGCCGCCTGGCCATCGCGGTCGACCTCCTCGTTCCCGGGCGGCGCACGGGCCGGCGTCGATCATGAATCATCGGAACCGACCCTTGTCGTTGCCGCATGAGGTTCCGGAAGAACATCCTGATCACCGGCGCGAGCAGCGGCTTGGGTGAGGGCATGGCCCGCCGGTTCGCCGCCATGGGGCGCAACCTCGCGTTATGCGCGCGGCGCACCCCGGGATCGAGGTCGTCACCCGCGCCCTCGACGTCACTCACCACGACCGCGTGTTCGCCGTCTTCGAGGAGTTCCGCGCCGAGCGCGGTGAAGCGCTTTCAAGGACGGACGAGCCTCGACTTGTACGCGAGTACCACGAGCTGAGCACGGTCACGCGCGTGCAGCTTCATCATCGCCCGGTTCACGTGGGTCTTGGCCGTGAGGGGCGAGACGAACAACTCGGCCGCGATCTGGTCGTTCGACAGCCCGGCGGCGACCAGCACGACGACCTCGCGCTCGCGCTGGGTCAGCACCTTGAGCCGTTCGGCATCGGACGCCGAGGTGGCGGGCCCGTCGCGCAGGTGCCGGATCAACGCTCGGGTCGCCGGCGCCGACAGCGGTGCGTCGCCGTCCGCGACTTTCCGGATGGCGGAGAGCAGCTCCGCGGGCTCCACGCCCTTGCCCAGAAAACCACTGGCGCCGGCGTGGAGGGCGCGGACGACGTGCTCGTCGATCTCGAACGTGGTCAGCATGATCACCTTCACGCCCGCGAGGTCGTCGTCGGCGCTGATCAGCCGGGTGGCCTCGATGCCGTCGAGCTCGGGCATCCGGATGTCCATCAGCACGACGTCCGCGCGCGCTCGGCGGAGCAGTTCGAGCGCCTCGGCTCCGTTGCCGGCCTCGCCGACGACCTCCAGGTCCGGGGCCGCGTCGATCAAAACGCGGAAACCGGCCCGGATGAGTGCCTGGTCGTCGGCCAGCAGAACGCGGATGGTCACGAGTTTTCTCCCCACTGGATCGGCAGGACGGCTCGGACGTGGAACCGGCCGTCCGGACCGAGGCCGGTGCCGAGGGTTCCCCCGACCACCGCGGTCCGCTCCTTCATGCCGACCAGGCCGAGGCCGCTGCCGCGCATGCGCGGCTCGGCGGCCGGCGGGTTGACGACTTCCAGGACCAGCGACGTCGCGGTGTAGCTCAGGGAAAGGCGTGCCGTACCGCTGCCGTACCGATGAGCGTTCGTCAACGCTTCCTGGACCACCCGGTAGACGACCAGGTCGACCGTCGACGGCAGGGGCTGCGTCGCGCCGGCGAACGTGCACCGCAGCTCGAGTCCGGAAGAGCGGAACGCCTCGATGAGCGACGGCAACTGCGCCACCCCCGGCATCGGCTGGGTGGACGGCTCTTCCGCGTCTTCCGGGCGGCGGAGGACGCCCAGAAGTCCGCGCAGCTCGTCGAGCACGGCCCGGCTGGACCGGCGGACGTGCTCGAGCGCCTCGGCGGCCGCCTCGGGCCGGGAGCCGACCAGCTGAGCGGCCGCACTGGCTTGGACGTTGATCACGGCGATGTGGTGCGCGACGACGTCGTGCAGTTCACGGGCGATGTGCAGCCGCTCTTCCACGACCCGGCGCCGTGCTTCCTCTTCGCGGGTTTGCTCGGCGCGGACCGCGCGTTCCTCGAACGCGGCGAGGTACGCCCGGCGGTTGCGCACCGCGACGGCCACGGCGATGGCGAGGCCCGTGACCGCGAGCCGGCCGAGACCCTCCTGCGTGAGGCCCGGACCGGCCGCCAGGATCACCCCGACGAGCACGGCGAGCGAGGCGACCGGCGCAGCCAGCGCCCGGGGAGTCCACCGATCGGTCCGGACGGTGACGGTGTAGGTCGCGATCGCCACCGGGATGAGGAACGGCTCGAGGTCGGCGCCCAGCAGCAGCGCCGGGACGGTTCCCAGGGCCGTGAGCGCCAGTGTCCACTTCGGCCACTTCCGGCGGGCCGCGAGGACCGCGAGGTCCGCCGCCAGCAGCAGGAGCACGGCCGCCGTCCGGGTCCGCGGCTCGTCGCCGGCCGGGTCGGCCGCGCTGATCACGTACAGCACCACGACACCGAGGGCGTCGACGATGGTGGGGTACCGTCGCGTCACCGCGCGGATCCGGCCCATCGCCGACACCCGGGCCGGTTCGGCTGCCGTCATGCTTCGCCCTTTTCTCTTTCCCCTCGCGCATTCGTGTGTCACCCACGTTAAGGAGAGGGAGAGCGGGTTTCAAATGACTGCCTTGCATGTGTCGATTTACCCGGGTGCAATGACCGGCGGTACTGCGATCGCGGTACGCCGGATGTCTGCGCCGGAACGACGATGCGCGGCGCGAAAGCTGTAATCCTCGGTGCACACCGAGAACCGGGGAGCACTCATGATCGAAGTGGAAAACCTCAAGAAGGTCTACGGCGGCAAAGCGGCTGTCGACGGGCTGAGCTTCAGCGTCAAACCAGGTGTGGTGACCGGGTTCCTGGGCCCGAACGGGGCGGGCAAGTCGACGACCATGCGGGTCCTGGTCGGACTGGACGCGCCCACCTCCGGAACCGCGCGCGTCAACGGGAAGCCCTACCGCCGGCATCGCGCGCCGCTGGGGGAGATCGGCGCCCTGCTCGAGGCGCGCGCCGTCCACCCGGGACGGTCGGCCCGGGATCACCTGCTGGCGCTCGGGAGCACGCACGGTATCAAGGCCAAGCGGGTCGACGAGGTCCTCGAGCTCGTCGGCCTGACCGGGGTGGCACGCAAGCGCGCGGGCAACTTCTCGCTCGGCATGGGGCAGCGGCTGGGAATCGCGGTGGCCCTGCTCGGAGACCCGCGGACGGTGATGCTCGACGAACCCGTCAACGGCCTCGACCCGGACGGCATCAAGTGGATCCGGAACCTGCTCAAGGACCTCGCGGCCGAGGGGCGCACCGTGTTCGTCTCGTCGCACCTGATGAGCGAAATGGCGCTGACGGCGGAAAACCTGATCATCGTGGGCCGGGGCCGGCTGATCGCGGACATCTCGGTCGACGAGCTGATCCGCTCGGCCGATCTGGGCGTGCGCGTGCGCACACCGCGGTCCGCCGAGCTGGTGAGCGTGCTCCGGCCCCACGGAGCGGAAATCACCACGGTCGAGCGCGACCTGCTGCACGTCGCGGGACTGTCCGCCGAGGCCATCGGGCGGCACGCGTTGCGGGCCGGGGTCCCGTTGGCCGAGCTCACCCCGCAGAACGCTTCCTTGGAAGAGGCGTACACGGAACTGACCCGTGACGCCGTCGAGTACCAGGGTACGACCACCCACTCCGCCGGAAAGGCAGCCCGATGAGCACGACGATGACGAGGACCCCCGCCGTGGCGACGCCGGCGAAGGCGCGACTGACGTTCGCGGGGGTTGTGCGCAGCGAATGGGTGAAGCTGCGCTCCCTCCGGTCCAGCGCGCTGAGCTTGGCCGGCGCCGCGGTCATCCTGATCGCCGTCGGCCTGATCTTCGCCGCGACCTTCGGCAGCGACAGCGACGGCGCCAACGGCGTCACGGAACCGACCGGCGTCACCCTGACCGGCGGGATGTTCGCGCAGCTGATCGTCGGCGTGCTCGGCGTCCTGTCCGTGTCGAGCGAGTACTCGACCGGCATGATCCGGTCGACGCTGACCGCGGTGCCGTCGCGGGTGCCGGTGCTGGCCGGCAAGGTCGTGGTCGTGGCCATGACGGTGTTCCCGGTCATGCTGGCCAGTGCGTTCGTGGTCTTCTTCGCCGGGCAGGCGCTCATGAGCGGCAACGGTCACCCGTCCGCGACCCTCGCCGACCCGGGTGTCCTCGGCGCCCTGCTCGGGTCGGCGGTCACGATGACCGGCGTCGCGATCATGGGACTCGCCTCGGGCACTTTGATGCGCAACACCGCGGCCGCGATCTCGACCCTGGTGGCGCTGGTCTTCCTGGTGCCCGGTCTCGGCAGCCTGGTGCTCCCGGCCTCGTGGCGGGACGACGTGCTGAAGTTCCTGCCGTCGAACGCGAGTGACGCGTTCACCAGCATCAGCCCGGCCGCGAACCTGTTGGGCGCCGGCGGTGGTGCCGCGGTGTTCGCCGCGTGGGTGGTGGTTCCCCTGCTCGCCGCGGCGGTCCTGCTGCGTCGCCGCGACGTCTGAACGAAACGGTGGAGGCGGGCCGCGTCGACCGGCCTCCACCGTAGGGCGGGGTGCGCTCAGGTGACGACGATCTTCCCCGTGCTCTGCGGGTAGATCGGGTCGTTGTAGAAGAACTCGCCCTTCTTCGTGAACGTGTGTTTGAAGGACTGCCCCGGCATCAGGGCGCCGCTGTCGAATTCGTACTCGAAGAACGACACCGCGCCGTGGGCCGAGGCGTTGCCCGCCGGGTTGACGAACGTGATCTCCGTGCCCACCGGAACGCTCAGGTTCTGCGGCGCCATGGCGGTCTGCGCGACCGTGTTCTCCTGGGCGCCCGGCGCTCCGGCGGCGGCGTCCCAGACGCGGCCGAGCGTGACCGTGTAGTGCGCGGCCGCGGCGGTCACGGCCGCGGTGCGGATCTGGTTGCGCTTCGACGGCGGGGTCGGAGCCGCCGCCGGGGCGACCTTCCCGCCGAGTTTGAACGCCCAGAGGTGGTCACCCTTGGGGATGTCCGGGTAGGGCAGGCCGTTGCCGCCGGCGAACACCGCCAGGTACTGGTCGCCGTCGATCTCGTAGCTGATCGGGCTGGTGTGGACGCCGGCGCCGCACTGGAAGCGCCACAGCTCACGCCCGTCGACGTCGTTCATCGCCAGGAGGTTGCCGTCCGGGCCGCCCTGGAACAGCACGCCGCCATCGGTGGTGAGGATGCCGTTGCCGTGGGCCAGCGACCACTCGCTGTCCTTGCTCCACACCAGCTTGTTGGTGCGCGGGTCGACCGCGGCGAGGCCGCCGGCGAAGTACTCGCCGTACGGGCGGGCGGTGTTGACCCGGCCGCCGGTGGTGTTGGAGTAGGCCGAGTTGATGAGGCCGTAGCCCACGTAGACCCAGCCGGTGTTCGGGTTGAACGAGACGTGCGACCAGTCGGCACCGCCGCCCGCGCCGGGGAAGATGATCGTCGCGCGATCCCAGTGCGTCGCGAACAGGCCGCCGTTGGGGTAGAAGGGCACCGGCCGGGTCGCGTTGTCCAGGCGCGGCTCCTGCGGGACGAACGGATCGCCCTCGGGGAAGGGCTGGGTCGGTGCCGTCTTGTGGCGCGGGTCCTGGGGGACCGGGCGCTCGGTCACGCCCTGGACCGGTTTGCCGTTGGTGCGGTCGAGGATGTAGTACATGCCGACCTTGCTGCCGTAGACCACGACCTTGCGCAGCCTGCCGTCGACGCGCAGGTCGATCAGGACCGGCGCCATGACGTTGTCGTAGTCCCAGATGTCGTGGTGCACGGACTGGAAGTGCCAGCGGCGCTTGCCGGTCTTCGCGTCGATCGCGACGATCGTGTTGGCGAAGAGGTTGTCACCGCCGCGCGTCGAGCCGTTGGTGCGGGGGTAGGGATTCCCGAAGGTCCAGTAGACGAGCCCCAGTTCCGGGTCGACCGCGGGGTGGATCCACGGCACGGCGCCGCCGGTCTTCCAGGACTCGCCTTCCCAGGTGTCGTGGCCGAACTCGCCCGGGCCGGGAACGGCCCAGAAGGTCCAGGCGACCTTGCCGGTGGCGGCGTCGAGGGCGTACGCCCGGCCGCGGGCGCCGGCCGTGCTGCCCTGCATGCCCACGTAGATGAGCCCGTCCGAGTAGACGACCGCGCCGGCGAGGCTGCCGATGCTGCCGCCGCACTGGCCGTTCGCCGGGTCGCACGGCTCGGGCGTGCCCTGCGACGCATCCTCGGTCAGCAACTCGGTCTTCCAGACGACCGCGCCGGTCCGCTGGTCGAGCGCGTACAGGATGTTGGCGCCCGAGGTCGAGAACACCTTGCCCTGGCCGAGCGCCACCCCGCGCATGTTGGTGGTCTCGGTGCCGAGGTTCGTCTTCCAGCGCACGGCGCCGGTCCGGCCGTCGACGGCGAAGACGTTCTGCTGGGTGGTCTGGACGTAGAGGACGCCGTTCTGGGCGACGATCGTGCTCTGCTGCGCCCGGGAGGTGTCCCCGCCTTCGAGGTTGACGTGCCAGGCGCCGCCGAGGCGGGTGACGTTCTGCCGGGTGATCTGGTGCAGCGGCGTGTGGTTCTGGTTGCCGAGGTCGCCGCCGACCTTGGTGAAGTCCCGCCCCGGCCGGCCGAAGGCGTCGGGCTGGCGCGGGGTGTCCACCGTGGCCGGCGCGGCGCCGGCGGGCTGGGCGGCGAGCACGGTCCCCGCCACGGCGGCCCCCGTCGCGCCGGTCAGGAATTTGCGTCGATCCATCGGGTGGGCCCTCTCTTCGTTGAGGAAAAGCGCGCTGCGACGAGATGATCGGGCGAGCAACTGGTCCATCTAGTGGTACTATCGGACCGCTCGACGGTCGAGTCTAGAACTGCCGCGTGCGCGGAACAAGAGGATTCGCCTCTTGTTCGGCGCGCCGCGGCCGGGGTACTGTCGCGGAACGCCAGGCGGACCGAAGGGACCGCTGGGTGGACCTGAGGGACATCGTCGTCCCGCCGTACCGAAGGGAGTCCCGGTATGTCCGCAGTTCTGGAAACCGTTGTGGCACAGGGTGAAGGCGGGGTTCTTCCCCAGTGGTCGGATCCGGTGGTCGAGTGCTACGAGACCCGCCCGGAGGTCACCGCGTACGCCGGCGAGAGCGAGCCGTGGCGGGCTCGCTGAGCCGGGCGGAGCTGACCGACGCCCTGCTCCGCCTCGAGAAGCGCTACTGGGCTCACCACCCGTTCCACCTCCGGCTGCACGAAGGCCAGTGCTCGCCGGCGGATCTGCGCCGGTGGGTGGCCAACCGCTGGTACTACCAGAAGTGCCTGGCGCGGAAGAACGCCGCGATCATCGCGGCGTGCCCGCTGCCGGAAGTGCGCCGCGCGTGGGTGGACCGGATCGTCTTCCACGACGGCGCGAACGCCGGCGAGGGAGGCATGGAACAGTGGCTGAGCCTGGCGGAAGCGGTCGGGCTGAGCAGGGCGGAAGTCCTGGACGAGCGGCACGTCCTGCCCGGCGTGCGGTTCGCCGTCGACGGGTACCTGCACTTCTGCCGCACCAAGCCGTGGATCGAGAGCGTCGCGGCGGCACTGACCGAGGTGTTCTCGCCGGGGCACATGACCGACCGCGTCACCGCGTGGCGGGAGCACTACGACTGGATCGCACCGGAAGGGTTCGCCTACTTCGAACGCCGGATCCCCGCGGCGCGCGAGGACAGCGCGCTCACGCTGCGCCTCGTGCTCGACCACTGCGTCACCGCGGAGCAGCAGGACGCCGCCGTCCGCGCGCTGTCGTTCAAGTGCGACGTGCTGTGGGCGGTGCTCGACGCGGTGGACTACGCGGGGGCGTCATGAGCGTGACCGCCGGCAGCAGGCCCGGGCTGCGCCGTGGGGTGCGGCTGGAGTTCGACGCCGTCCGCGGCCGTCCGGTGCTGCTGTTCCCCGAAGGGGTGCTGCTGCTCAACGAAACCGCGGCGGCCGTGGTGTCCCGATGCGACACCCGGCGCTCGGTGGCGGACGTCGTCGACGACCTCGCCGCCGAGTACGCCGGCGTCGAGGCCGGCTCGGTGCTCCGGACGCTGGCCGACCTCGAAGACCGCGGGCTGGTGGGGGAGACGCCGGACGCCCGGCCGGCCCGGGTGCCGTCACCGCGTCCGGGAAAAACGACACCGCCGCGGTCACCGGTGCCGCTCGGCCTGCTCGCCGAGCTGACCTACCGGTGTCCCCTGCAGTGCACGTACTGCGCGAACCCGCTCAACCTCGGCGACTACCGGGACGAGCTGGACACGGCCACCTGGCTGGACGTCTTCAGCCAGGCGCGGGACCTCGGGGTGCTGCAGCTGCACCTGTCCGGCGGGGAACCCGGGCTGCGCCGCGACCTGGCCGACCTGGTCGCGGCCGCGAACGGGCTCGGCTTGTACACGAACCTGGTCACCAGCGGCATTTCCTTGAATGCGAACAGGATCTCGGGCCTCGCCGAGGCCGGTCTCGACCACTTCCAACTGTCCCTTCAGGACGCCGAAGCGGCCCCCGCGGACCGCGTCGCCGGGCGGGCGGCGCACGACCGCAAGCTCGTCGTCGCCGAGGCGGTTCGCGCCGCCGGTCTCCCGTTGACCCTCAACGTGGTGCTGCACCGCGGAAACGCCGGTCACGTCCCGGCGATCGCCGCGCTGGCCGACCGCTTGGGCGCGGACCGCCTGGAGCTGGCCCACACGCAGTTCTACGGCTGGGCGCTGCGCAACCGCGCCGCGCTCATGCCCACCCGCGAGCAGGTGGACCGGGCGGCCCGGGACGTCGCCGAGGTCCGGGAGCGGTACGGCTTCGAGGTCGTGCACGTCGCCGCCGACTACTACGACCCCCGCCCCAAGCCGTGCAACTACGGCTGGGGCGCGCGGCAGCTGACCGTCACGCCCAACGGTCACGTGCTGCCCTGCCTGGCCGCGGAGACGTTGCCGGGGCTGGAAGTCCCTTCGGTGCGCACGGATCCGCTCGCGGCGATCTGGTACGAGTCGCCGGCGTTCCGGAAGTTCCGCGGTACCGAGTGGCTGCCCGAACCCTGCGGTGGCTGCGCGCTCAAGGAGATCGACTTCGGCGGTTGCCGTTGCCAGGCTTACCAGCTGACCGGCGACGCGACCGTGACCGACCCCGTCTGCGACCTGTCCGAGCACCACGACCTCGTACTGGCCGGGATCGCGGAGCTCGCCCCGGAACCCGCCGTACCCCGGCGGATGCAATGAAGATCCGCATCCTCGGCACCGCGGCCGGCGGCGGCTCTCCCCAGTGGAACTGCGGCTGCCCGGAGTGCGAGGAGGCCCGGGCGACCGGGAGGTCGCGAACCCAGGACGGCGTGGCGGTCAGCGGGGACGGCCGCGCGTGGTACCTCGTCAACGCCTCCCCGGACCTGCGCGCGCAGCTGCTGGCCACCGCCGAACTGCGCCCGCCCGCCGGAACGCGGGACACCCCGGTGCGCGGGATCCTGTTCACCAGCGCCGAACTCGACCACACCCTCGGTCTGCTCGGCCTCCGCGAAGCCGCCGAACTCGACGTCTACGCCACCGCGTGGGTGCACGAGGCTCTGACGACGGCGTTCCCCCTGCACACCGTCCTTTCCGGATACACCCGGGTGCGCCGGCACGACGTCCGCGACGGGGAACCGGTCACGCTGGCCGGCGGCCTCCGCGTCACGGCCACCGTGCTGAGTGCCAAGCGTCCCCGCTACGCGAATGAGCAGGCGCCCGGTGAAGCGGTGTGCGCGTACCGGTTCGACGCCGGCGGCCGCTCCTTCGTCTACGCACCCGGCCTCGCCGCCTGGACCCCCGCGTTCGAGAAAGCGATTTCCGACGCCGACCTCGCCGCGGTGGACGGCACGTTCTTCACCGAAGACGAGATGGGTCCCGCGCGCCCGGCGTCGGGCATGGGACACCTCGCCGTGCGCGAGCAGCTCCCGCTGATCCACGCCCGCCCGCGCACGCGCTTCCTGTTCACCCACCTCAACAACACCAACCCGCTTCTCCGGCCGGACGCGCCGGAGACGGCCGAAGTCGTCGCCGCGGGTGCGGCCGTGGCCTTCGACGGCCAATCGCTCGAGCTGTAACCGGCTCCCCTCCCCATGGACCCCGTGGCACCGCCGTGCCCGGAGAAAGGTCGGAACACCATGAAGAAGAGATCAACGACGTTGGTGACGATGGTCGGGAGCGCGGTGACCGCGGCGCTGACCACGGCCGCCCTGATCGGGATGCCCGCCTCGGCCCACGACGGGAAGAACCAGCAGGGCGCCCAGGCGCTCGGCGACCCCGACTACGGCGTGTGCCGCGGTCTCGACGCGCGTTGCTACCACAACTGGGGCAACTTCGACCTGAGCAAGGGCGTCAAGGTCCTCGTCTATTCGCGCACCGCCGGTCCGCGCCACGCGAACCTGGGGCCGGCGCTCGGGCCGGGCCTGAACCCGCCGCTGACCGCGGCGAACGTCGCGCAGAACGGGCTGATCGAACTCGGCAAGAAGAACGGGTTCGCCGTCGACTGGACCGAAGACGTCACCCAGCTCGCCAGCCCGAACACCCTGTTCAAGTACAACGCCGTCATCTTCATGAGCACCACGCGCGACGCGCTGGACGACGCGGCGCAGACGTCGTTGCGGCAGTACATCCGGGGCGGCGGCGGGTTCGTCGGCATCCACAACGCTTTCGGCACCGAGTACAACTTCCCTTGGTACGAAGGCCTGCTCGGTGGGGCGAACTACTACGACCACGGCCCCGCGCAGGCCGGCGTGGTGCAGACGGTGGACCGCGACGACGTGTCGACGAAGGGCCTGCCGAACCGGTGGGCCTTCACCGACGAGTGGTACAACCTCGTCCCGTTCCCGAGCGACGTGCGGTTCCTGGCCAAGGTCGACGAGTCGACCCTGGCGAAGGGCGTCAAGGGCTCGATGGGGCACCCCGGACACGGGGACAACCACCCGGTCGCCTGGTGCCAGTACTACGACGGCGGCCGGTCGTGGGTGACCACGCTGGGCCACGAGAGCTGGGCGTTCACCAACACGACGACCGCGGACGGCGCGGCGTACTTCCAGACGCTGATCGCGAACGGCATCAAGTCCGCCGCCGGCGCGGCTCCGTTCTGCCGCTGACCCTGGGAAGGCGAAACCCCCGGCCGGAATTCCGGCCGGGGGTTTCGCACGCGGTCGTCAGAGTCCGAGGTAGATCTGCCGGACCAGCGGATCGTGGGCCAGCTCGGCCGAGCTGCCGGTCATCGCGATCCGCCCGTTCTCCATGACCACGCAGGTTTCCGTCGCCTCGAAGGTCAGCTTCGCGTTCTGCTCCACCAACAGCAGCCCGAGCCCCGAAGCCGACAGCCGCTGCAGCGTGCCGAGGATCTCCTCGACCAGCTTCGGGGACAGGCCCATCGACGGCTCGTCCAGCAGCACCAGCCTCGGCTCGGACATCAGCGCGCGCCCGATGGCCAGCATCTGCTGCTGACCGCCCGACAGCGCCCCGGCCAGCCGGTGCTGCATCTCGCCCAGCACCGGGAACATCTCGTAGACCTCTTGGAGCGTCTCCCGCGTTTTGCCCTTCCACGACCGCAGGTAGGCGCCGAGCAGCAGGTTCTTCTCCACCGTCAAGCCGGTGAACACGTGCCGGCCCTCCGGCACGTAACCGATGCCGTGGCGCACCATGTCCTTCGGCTTCACCTTGGTCAGGTCCCGGTCGCCGAGGCGGAACGTGCCGACCTTGCGGGGCACCAGCCCCATCAGCGCCTTCAACGTCGACGTCTTCCCGGCGCCGTTCGCCCCGATGATGCCGAGGCAGCGGCCGGCCCCGACGGTGAACGACACGGAGTTGACCGCCCGGACCCCGCCGTAGTGCACGGCGAGGTCCTCCACGACCAGGTCGCCTCGGGTCTCGGGGTTCACGGCAACGCCTCCGTTTCCACGGCTTCCACGACTTCGGCCGTGCTGAACGAGTCGCCGAGGTAGGCCTCGATCACCTCGGGGCGCACGGCGACCTCCGCCGGGGTGCCTTCGGCGATCACCCGGCCGCTCGCCAGCACCGTGACCCGGTCGCACAGGGACATCACCAGGCTCATGTTGTGTTCGATCAGCACCACCGTCACGCCGCTGTCGCGGATGGACCGCACGATCTCCTGCAGCTGCCCGACCTCCTGCCCGTTGAGGCCCGCCGCGGGCTCGTCGAGGAGCAGCAGGCTGGGCTCGGCGGCCATGGCCCGGGCGAGTTCGACGCGCCGCTGGATGCCGTAGGGGAGAGAACGCGGCGCGGCCTCGGCGAAATCGGTCAGGCCGAAGCGGTCGAGCAGGTCCGCCGAGGCCCGCCGGAGCCGGCGTTCGTGCTGCCAGATGCCGATCGGCCACACCACGTACCGCCACGCCGCCCGCATCGGGGTGCGGTCGAGGGCCACCAGGAGGTTCTCCTCGACCGTCATCTCCCCGAACAGGCGCAGGTTCTGGAAGGTCCGCGACATCCCCTGGTGCGAGAGCTGGTACGGCCGCCGGCCGACGAGCTGCCGTCCGTCGAACGTCGCCGTGCCGCCGCTCGCGGTGTAGATCCCGCTGATCACGTTGAACAGCGTGGTCTTGCCGGAGCCGTTGGGCCCGACGATGCCGCGGATCTCGCCGGGCTCGACCGACAGCGTCACGCCGTCGAGGGCACGCAGCCCGCGAAACTGCTTGCTGATCCCCGAGATCTCCAGCGAGCCGGACGCGGACTCCTCCGTGGCCGGCTCGTACGGCCGGAACGCGGCGAGCGCCCCCGGTGCCCGGTGCCGCCGTCGCCGGATCGCCGTCCGGATCCGCTGGGGGAGCCCGGCCAGGCCGGTGGGCGCGAACACGACCATCAGCACCACGACGGAGCCGTAGCCCAGCTGCGCGTAGATGGAGAAGTCGACCAGCGCCTCCCGCACCAGCGCGAGCGCGATCGCGCCGATCACGCAGCCGATGATGCTCTGCCGGCCGCCGATGATGACCATCGCGAGCAGCAGGAACATGTTGGCCACGCTGAAGGACTCGGGCGCGATGTAGTGGATCAGCCCGGCGTAGAGGATCCCGGCCGCGCCACCGTAGACGCTCGCGGCGAGGAACGCCGTCATGCGCAGCAGGGGCACGGGAGCGCCGACCGCGCCCGCGGCCAGCGAGTCGTCGCGCATCGCCCGCAACCGCCGGCCGAGCGCGGTGCGGACGAGGAAGAGCGCGAACCCGATGGCGAGCGCGAAGACGATCAGCTCGAAGTAGTAGTACAGGTACTCGTTGGTCAGGTCGATCCCGAACGCCGGCGGGGCCGGGATCCCGTTGATGCCCGACGCGCCGCCGGCGACCTGGGCGTTGGTGACCCAGTTGGTGAAGGCCAGGGCGAGTCCGAGGGTGACGATGCCGAGGTAGTGCGACTGGACCCGCAACGCCGGGATCCCGACGAAGAGCCCGGCCAGCGCGGTGGCGAGCATCGCGAGCACGGCCGAGACCCAGAAGCCGAGGCCCGAGTTCGTCGTGAAGATCGCCAAGGCGTAGGAGCCGATGCCGAAGAACGCGACCTGGGCGAGGTTGATCTGCCCGGCCACGCCCATGGCCAGGCCGAGGCCGACGGCCAGCAGCGCGAAGACCACGGCGATGTTGATGACGTGGATGCCGTAGGTGTCCAGGCCGTAGGGCAGGAACCAGGCGGCGACGGCGATCGCGGCGGCCGCGAGCACCTTGATCGCGGCCGGTCTGGTGCGCAGGAGGCTCATGCCCGGTTCACCGTCCGTTCGCCGAAGAACCCGGTCGGCCGGATCATGATGATGACCGTGAAGGCGAGGAACACCACCAGGTCCGAATAGCCCTGGAACTGGCCGGAGGCGTACGAGTCGAGCAAGCCGATGGCGAGCCCGCCCGCGATGGCGCCGCCGATGTTGCCGAAGCCGCCGAGGATGGCCGCGGCGAAGCCCTTGATGCCCAGCGTGCCGCCGAGGGTGGGGCTGACGTAGAGCAGCGGGCCGACCAGCCCGCCGGCGAGGGCGGCCAGGCCCGCGCCGATCGCGAACGCGATGGCGTTGCTGCGTCCGACGTGGATGCCGACGGCCGTCGCGGCTTCGTGGTCCATGGCCACCGCCTGCATGGCGGCCCCGCGCTTGGTGCGCTGCAGGAACAGCAGGAGCAGCACCGTGGCGACGGCGGCGATGCCGAGCACCACGAGGTTGTAGGTGCGGACGCGCACGCCGAAGAGATCCAGCGGCCCTGAGTCGACCGGCGTCGGGACCGCGTGCCCGGTGGCACCCCAGATGATCGTGGCGAGCGCCTCCAGCACCACCCCGAAGCCGATCGTGCCGATCAGCATCAGGTCGAAGTCCTTGTTCTCCAGCGGGCGCAGCACGCGCTCCATGACCAGCGCGATGAGCCCGGTGACCACCATGGCGACGACGATGGCGAGGATGAACGGGAGCCGTGAGGACATGTAGAAGGTCGATGCCGCGTAAGCGCCGACCATGACCACCTGGCCGTGGGCGAAGTTCACCAGGCCCATGGTGCGGTAGACGATCGAGAAGCCCATCGCGACGAGGGCGTAGACGGCTCCGAAGCTGAGCCCGCCGACGAGCGTCTGGAGCAGAACTTGCATGAGGGGTCCTTTCACCGGCAGGGGGCCGCACTCCGGCGGCGCGGCCCCCTGGAGGCGGATCAGCTGGCGGGAGCCGCGACGAGCTTGCCGCCGGTGATGACACCGATCGACGTGGCGTGGATGCCGACACCGGTTTGGTCGAACGTGAAGTTCCCGAGCAGTCCGGGGTACTTCGTGCCGCGGATGGCGTCGGCCAGCTGCTGGCCGGTGGCGCCGTTCGACGTCTTCAGCGCGGTGAGGAAGATGCTGGTGCCGTCGTAGGCCTTGGCCCCGTGCAGTTCCGCGTCTTCGTTGTACGCCGCCTTGTACGCCTGGGCGAACTGGCGGGCCGCGTCGCTGGTTTCGTTGCTGAGGTACGGGCTGCTCACGACCGTGCCTTCGGCGTTGCTCGCGCCGGCCGTGGTGAGGTACACCGTCGTGCCCATCGGAGCGGCGCCGGCGATGGTCGCGGTGATGCCCAGCTCGCGGGCCTGCTTGACGATGAGCCCCGCCTCGACCTCCTCGGTCCCGACGAACAGCACCTGCGGGTTCTTCTGGCGGATGGAGGTCAGCGCGGCGCTGAAGTCCTTCTGGTCGGTGGTGACGACCTGGTCGTCGACCGGCGTGACCCCGCGACCGGCGAGCACCTTGCCGAACGCGTCGTGCTCACCCTTGCCGTAGGAGCCGTTGTTCGTGATGAACGCGATGTTCTTCTGGCCCTTCTGGTCCACCAGGTACTTGCCGAGCGTCTCGTCGTAGGTCGTGCTCGTCGGCCCGTTGAGGAACTGGAACGGGCTCTTCACCGCGATGATGGCCGGCGACTGCCCGGAGGTGATGCTCGGGATCTTCGACTGCTGCAGGACGGGCGCCATCGCCACGGTGACCGCGCTCTCGGCGGTGCCGATCATCGCGAGGTAGCCCTCGCTGGCGATCTTGCGCGCCAGGTTGGTGCCCACGGTCGGGTCGCCGGCGTCGTCGAAGACGTCGAGCTGGATCTTGCGGCCGTTCACGCCGCCCTTGGCGTTCCACTGGTCCACGGCCAGCTTCGCGCCCTTGTACTCCCACGCGCCGAGCGAGCTGAGCTGGCCGCTCTGCGCGTTCACCACCGCGATCTTGATCGGGCCGCTGCTGTCCGATGTGGACGGCGACGAGCCGCCGGGTGCGCTGCAGGCGGCCGCGGCGAGCACGGTCATCGACGCGAGGAGCAGTCTGATTCCGGGTCGGTTCATGGGGGACACTCCGTTGTGTGCGGTGGCGGGGATCATTCGAAGACGCCTTGGTAGATGTCGTTGATGTTCCAGTGCCCTGGCGTCGGCACCGGCTCGTTGACCATGGGGACGTCGAGCACGGCCGGGCGCCGGTTCGCGATCGCCTCGCGCAGTGCGGTTCTGAAGCCGTCCGGGCTTTCGACGGTGTAGCCGTCGGCGCCGCAGGACCGGCCGAAGGCGGCGAAGTCGGGGGAGAAGGGGTTGCCGTCGCGGTCGCGGAACTCGCAGCCGAAGCTCCGGCCGAAGTTGTGGGCCTGCAGGTCCGCGATGGTGCCGTGCGCTTTGTTGTTCATCACCACGAACAGCACGGGCAGTCCCCGCTCGACGGCCAGCGGCACGGCGGGCAGCTGGGCGCTCATCCCGCCGTCGCCGACCAGCGCGACGACGACGCGGTCGGGCTGGGCCAGCTGCACGCCGACCGCGGCCGCCGGGCCGAAGCCCATCGTGGACGCGCCACCGGGGGTGATGAACCGCCCCTCTTCGGGCAGCTCGTAGCACTGGGCCACGCCGTTCTTGTTCCACCCGACGTCGGTGACCAGCACGGCGTCCGCGGGCAGCGTGGTGCGCAGGTCTTCCAGGATCCGCTCGGGCCGCAGCGGGAAATCGGTGCTGCGGCCGCGTTCCTGGCTCGCGGCGAACAGCTCGGCGCGGACCGTGCCGATCTGCTCGCGGACGTCGGACCGCTCGACGGGCTCGGCCACCAAGCCCTTGACGGCGGCGGTGATCGCCGGCACCGCGTGGTTCACGTCGGCGACCGCGCCGATCTCGACGGGGTAGTTGCGGCCGATCTCGGCCGCGTCGAGGTCGACCTGGATCAGCCGGCCCGGCGGGAACGCCCAGGTGTACTCCGAGTTCCACGAACTGGCGTCGGTCTCGGCGAACCGCGTCGCCAGCGCCAGGACGACGTCGGCCTTGCGGGTGTACTCGTTGGTCAGCTCGAGCCCCCAGAACCCGGTCATGCCCATCACGAGGGGGTGGCGGTCGGGCAGGGTGCCCTTGGCCATCAGGGAGTGCGCCACCGGGATGTCCAGGTGCTCGACCAGTTCGAGCAGCGCGGCCCGTCCTTCCGGTGAGCGGAGGCCGCCGCCGAGGTAGACGAGCGGGCGTTCGGCACCGGCCAGGACCTGCGCGATCCGGTGGGCGTCGGCGTCCGACAGCGCGGGCTTCGCCGTGTGTGCGACGAGCGGGTATTCGACGAGCGGGACTTCGCGGGAGAAGTGGTCCATCGGGACGCTGAGCAGCACGGCGCCCGGACGGCCCGAGGTCGCCGTCCAGAACGCGCGCTCGGTGAACCGGGCGAGGTCCTCGGCGCGGTGCACCTGCCAGGCCCGCTTGACGAACGGGCGGTAGATGGCGGTCTGGTCGGCGTCGGCGTGCAGGTTGACTTCCTGGTGCGGGTGCCGGCCGTGGAAGTAGGACGGGATGTCGCCGGAGATGGTGATCAGCGGCACCGAGTCGAACGCCGCGGTGGCCACGCCGGTGACCGCGTTCATCATGCCGGGGCCGACGTGCACCAGCAGGACGCCGGGCTTGCCGGTGGCGCGGGCATAGCCGTCGGCGGCGTGGGCGGCGGCCTGCTCGTGGCGGGCCATCACGAAGTCGATGCGGCTGCGGCCCAAGGCGTCCAGGAACGCGATGTTCGTGTGCCCGCACAGGCCGAAGACGTACTCGACGCCGTAGGACTCCAGCTGGCGGACGAGCGCTTCGGCGGCGGTGATGGTCGCGGCGGGGTGGGTCATCGAGGTCGAACTCCTCGGTCGCTCGGCGGTTCCGGTCACTGCTCGCCCCAGATCGACAGGCCGCGCAGCACGAGGGTCTTGACGACGGTGTAGTCGTCGATCATGGGGCCGGGGGATTCGCGGCCGAAGCCGGAGTCCTTGACCCCGCCGAAGGGCACGTGGTCGAGCCGGAAGTTGGACGACCCGTTGACGATCAGGCCGCCGACCTGCAGGTCCCGCCAGGCGGTGAAGATCGCGGCGACGTCCTGGGTGAAGATCCCGGCCTGGAGCCCGAACCGGCTGGCGTTGCACGAGGCGATGACGGTGCCGAGGTCGTCGAAGGGCAGCACGGCGACCAGCGCGCCGAAGACCTCCTCGACGACAACTGTCGCGTCCGGCGCGGGGTCGGCGACGATCGTGGGCCGCAGCGTCGCCCCGTCACGAGTCCCGCCCAGCAGCACCCGCGCGCCCCCGGCCGCCGCCTCGGCGGTCCACTTCTCGACGCGGGCCGCGGCCTCGTCGTCGACCATCGAGCCGATATCGGTGGCCGGGTCGAGCGGGTCGCCGACCTTCAGGCCTTCGACCTCGGTGCGGAAGGCGGCGAGGAAGTCGTCGAACCGGCTGCGGTGCACGTAGACCCGCTGGACGGAGATGCAGCTCTGGCCGGAGTTGCTGTAGCCGGTGCGCGCGCAGGTCCGCGCGGCGAGCGCGAGGTCGGCGTCCGCGCACACGAGTGTCGCGGCGTTGCCGCCCAGTTCGAGGACCAGCCGCTTCGCTCCGGCGGCCCGGGCGACCGCGTTGCCGGTTTCGGCGCTGCCGGTGAAGCTGATGACGGCGACTTCGCGGGCCGCGCAGAGTGCGGCGCCGACGTCTCCGCCGCCGTGCAGCAGCTGGACCGCTTCCGGTGGCATGCCCGCTTCGAGCAGGAGCGCGACGACGGCGGCGGTCGTGGCCGGCGCCTGCGGTGGGGCCTTGACGAGCGTGGTGTTGCCCGCGGCGAAGGAGGCGCCCAGCTTGTGGGCGAGCAGGTTCGCGGGGGCGTTGAACGGGGTGATCGCCAAGGCCACCCCGGCCGGGGCGCGGTAGGTCAGCGCCGTGTTCCCGGTCCCGCGCGCCCAGCCGGCGACCGGCAGGTTCTCGCCGCCGATGCGGCGGGTTTCCGCGGCGCAGACGGCGAAGGTGTCGGCGACCCGGTCGAGCTCGCCTCGCCCGTCCTTGAGCGGCTTCCCGAGTTCGAGGGCGATGAGCCGGGCGATGTCGTCCCGGTGGTCTTCGGCCAGCCGCGCGGCGCGCTCCAGGATCGCCGCGCGGGTGGCCGGCGCCAGCCGCGCGACGGCGGGCGCGGACTCGGCGGCGTAGCGGACCGCGTGGGCAACTTGGTCATCGTCCGCGGTGAACGACGTGGTGACCACTTTTCGCTGGTAGGGGCCGATGCGCTCGGCCGGCGATCCGGCGCGGGACCACTGCCCGGCGACGAACGCGGCGGCCTCGGCCGGGGTATCGGATTTCGCGGCTTCGAGGATCTGCTCCAGCACCGCCACACTCCCTTGTGAACCATCAAACGGCACATCTGGACCGCTCTGCGGACTCCGTGTAACGTACGGTCAGCCGCCCACCGGTGGCAAGAGAGGGATCCGAACTCGTTGTGAACTGGTCCGCCGGCCGGGGACCCGCAACGGAACGAAGGGGTAGGCAGAGATGAAGGACGACGGTGCCGACGAACGAGAGGGCTCACCCGGCGAAGGGGGCGTGCGAAGCGTCCAGCGCGCGTTGGACATCCTCGGGTTGCTGACCGACGAGCGGCCCGCCGTGACGATCTCCGACATCGTGAAAGCGACCGGTCTCGCGAAGACGACGGCGATCCGGCTGGCCCAGACGCTGGAGCTGAACGGCCTGCTGTGGTCGACCAGCAAGGGCTACATGGCCGGACCCGGGCTGTGGCGGTGGGCGCACCTCGCCCGGCAGAGCTGGGAACTGCCGGCGGAGATGATGCAGCTGATGCGCGAGCTCGGCGATCGTCAGCGGGAGACGGTGAACCTCTACGTCCGGCGGGACATGTACCGGGTTTGCGTGGCCCAGCAGGAAAGCCCGCAGCCGCTTCGGCACGTCGTGCGGGTCGGTGACGAACTTCCGCTGTGGGGCGGTGCTTCGTCGAAAGTCTTGCTCCGCGACGCTTCTCCTGCTTTGCTGAAGCGGATCGCGCGCAGTTCCCCCGGTGGCGTCGACCAGACCGACAGTATCCACAAAGGACTGTCCGAAGCGGCCGACCAGGGGTACGCGGTGAGTCACGGCGAACGCGAGGCGGGCCTGTCGGCCGTGGCGGTTCCCGTGCTCGGCAAGAGCGGTTCCGTCGCCGCCGCGTTGTCGCTGAGCGGCCCCACCGTCCGATTCTCCGAAGACCGGATCGCCGAGTTCGTCGCCGACCTCCTCGAGTCCGCTTCGCGGATGAGCGAGCGGGGCTTCGACCATCCGTTCGCCGGCTGACTCCGGCCGGGGCTCGTCGTCTGGTGCAAGGAGAGGGAATGACGAAAAGACCGCTTCGCGGTATCCGGGTGCTCGACCTGACCAACGTCCTCGCCGGACCGTACTGCAGTTACCAGCTGATGCTGTTCGGTGCCGAGGTGGTCAAGGTCGAGCTGCCGGGGTCGGGCGACCTCGCCCGGAACCTGGGGCCGGACGCGGTCCTGAACCGGGCCGGGATCGGCACGTCGTTCCTGGCGCAGAACGCCGGCAAGAAGTCGATCGAGCTGAACCTCAAGGACGGTGGGCAACGAGCGCTGTTCGAGGACCTGGTCCGCGGCGCGGACGTCGTCCTCGAAAACTACCGGGCGGGCGTGCTCGACCGCCTCGGGTTCGGCTGGAAACGCTTGCGGGCCCTCAATTCCGGGTTGGTGTACTGCGCCATCTCGGGGTTCGGCCAGAGCGGCCCGATGAGCCAGGCGCCGGCGTACGACCAGATCATCCAAGGCCTCTCGGGCATGATGAGCGTGACCGGAACGCCCGAAACCGCGCCGCTGCGCGTGGGGTTCCCGGTCTCGGACACCG
The DNA here is from genome assembly GCF_040682935.1 of Amycolatopsis sp. NPDC051061. Taxonomy (NCBI): domain Bacteria; kingdom Bacillati; phylum Actinomycetota; class Actinomycetes; order Pseudonocardiales; family Pseudonocardiaceae; genus Amycolatopsis; species Amycolatopsis sp. NPDC051061. The sequence goes on along the minus strand of NZ_JBFBBZ010000054.1, from coordinate 6,694 downwards.
TCGGCGGCCTGATGGCCGCCCTCGCGATCTCGGCGGCCCTGGTCGGCCGGGACCGCTCGGGCGAAGGGTGTTTCCTGGACCTGTCGATGCTCGAAGCGTCCATTTCGGCCATGGGCTGGGCGGTGTCGAACTACGTCATCAGCGGTGTCGCGCCGGTGCCGATGGGCCGGGACAACGCCACCGCCGCACCCTCGGGCACGTTCTTCGCCGCGGACGGGCCGCTGAACATCGCGGCGAACCGGCAGGAGCAGTTCACCACCTTGTGCACGCTGGTGGGACGGCCCGACCTGATCACGGATGCCCGGTTCGCCGACCGGGAAGACCGCAAGGCCCACCGCGCGGATCTCGACGCGGAGCTGAACCAGGCCTTGGGCGCCCGGCCCGCTCTGGAATGGGAGCGCCTGCTTTCCGACGCGGGCGTTCCGGCGGCCAGGATCCTCACGGTGCCGCAAGCGATCGAGTCCGAACAGCTCACGCACCGCGGGTTCTTCACGGAGCTGCCGTTCCCCGGCCAGGCCGAACGGACCTTGCGTGCCAGCGGCAACGGCGTCCTGCTCGACGGCGAGCCGCTGCGGCCGAGTGCGCGACCGCCGCTGCTCGGGGAACACAACGACGAAGCGGTCGAGCTCGCTCGCCGGTGGAACACCGGCACCGCCATTCCCCGGCCGGCACCGGAACCGTCGCTCGCCCCCGCGGACAAGGACTGAGATGGCTGACGAAGCAACCGTGGGCGACGTCGCGGACTGGTGGGCCACCGCGATCTGCCGGATGGCACCCGGCGTCGTCGAACTGCGCGGCAAGCCCGTGCAGGAGCTGATCGGCTCCCACGGCTTCGTCGCCACGATCTGGTTGATGGTGCGGGGATCGAGTCCGCATCCCCGGGAGGCCGCGCTGCTCGAAGCCGCGATGGTCGCGTCGGTCGACCACGGTCCGCAGGCCCCGTCCATCGCGATCGCCCGGATGACCGCGACCTGCGGGGTCGGCCTCAACAACGCGATGGCGTCCGGGGTGAACGCGCTGGGTGACTCCCACGGCGGTGCCGGGCAGCAGTGCGTGGAGCTGCTGTCGGCGATCGTCGAGCGCGAGGCCGCCGGGGATCCGCTGGAGGCCGCCACCGAGGCCGTCGTGGCGGAGTTCCGTGAGCACAGCCGTTATGTGCCCGGTTTCGGTCACCGTTTCCACCCGCGCGATCCGCGCCGCGACCCCCTGCTGGCGCTGGTGGACGAGGCCGTCGCCGACGGAGTCGTCGAGGGGAAGTTCCTGCGTGCCGCGCTCGCCGTCGAAGCGTCGCTGAACCGAGGGCGGGCCAAGCCCGTGCCGATGAACATCGACGGCGCCACCGCGGTGATCTACGCCGAGCTGGGCTTTCCGGCGCCCTTGGCGCGCGGGCTGTTCGTGCTGAGCCGCAGCGTCGGGATCCTCGCCCACGCCTGGGAAGAGACGACGCAGGGCCGGCGCAACAAGGGGCCGATGCCGACGTCGATCCTGCCGACGGCGCTCCCGGCCGGGTCGTGACCACCGCGGAACACGAGACCGACCTGCTCGTCCTCGGGTCCGGCGCGGCCGGCCTGGCGGCGGCCGTCGTCGCGGCCGCCGAGGGCTTTTCCGTGCTGGTGCTGGAAAAGACGGAGTGGCTCGGCGGAACCAGCGCCTACTCGGCGGGCACCTGCTGGATCCCCGGGCACCGGCACCAGGCCGACCCGGTCGCCGACACCGAAGCGGCCCGCCGGTACCTCGACGCGCTCGTCGGCGACCGTGCGCCGCGGGACCTGCGGGAGGCTTATCTGCGGCACGGGCCGGAGGTGATCGACCACCTCGAACGGCTCGGCATCGGCTTCTGGCACTCGGCGAGCGTGGTCGATTACCACCCGGAACTGCCCGGCGCCGGAATCGGCCGGGCGCTCGAGCCACGCGTGTTCGACGGACGCCGGCTGGGCCGGTGGCGCTTCGACCGCGTCCGCTGGCCGGTGCGGGAGTTCGCGCTGTTCGGCGGGACTCTCATGCTCCGCCGGCGCGAGGCCGACCAGCTGCTGAAGGTGTTCGACGGGTCGGTGCGCGGTATGGCCGTGGCGCTCCGCCTCGGCGCGCGCTGGGCGCGTGACCGCCTGAGCCACCGGCGCGGGACCCGCCTGACGATGGGCAACGCGCTCGTCGCCGCCCTCTGCGACCAGCTCGTCCGCCGAGGCGGCGAGGTCTGGTTCACCGCTCGCACCACGGAACTGCGGACCGACGACGCCGGCGGCGTGACGGGCGCTGTCGTGTCCCACCGCGGACGGACGGTGCGCATCGCCGCCCGCCGCGGGGTCGTCCTGGCGGGCGGCGGATTCTCGGCGAGCCCGGAACTGCGTGCCGAGTACCTGCCCTCGCCGGTACCGCAGTTCACCCCGGCGGCCGAAGGCGCCACCGGCGACACGTTCGCCTTGGCCCGGTCCGTCGGCGCCGCGCTGGCCGAACCCCGCGACGACAACGCGTTGTGGTTCCCGAGTTCGATCGGCCGCCGGAAGGACGGGTCCACGGCGGTCTTCCCGCACATCTGGGACCGCGCGAAGCCCGGCATCGTGGCGGTGAACGCCGCGGGCCGCCGGTTCGTGGACGAGTCGGTGTCCTACCACCGCTTCACCCGGGCGATGTACGCCGGGCAGGACGCGATCCCGGCGTGGCTGGTGCTCGACGCGGACACGCTGAAGCGCTACGGACTGGGGTTGATCCGCCCGCACGCCCGCCCGGCGGTGCTCCGCCGGCACCTCGGCGACGGATATCTCCACAGTGGACAGACACCGGCGGAGCTGGCGCGAGCGATCGGCGTCGACCCCGCCGGACTGGCGGAGACGGTCGCCGCGGCGAATCGGGCGGCACGCGACGGCGTCGACGAGTTCGGAAAGGGACAGAGCCCGTACGGCCGCCAATACGGTGATCCGGCTCATCGTCCCCACGCGAACCTCGGTACCGTCGAGAGACCGCCGTATTACGCGATCGCGGTGGTCCCGACCCCGCTGGCGACGGCCTTGGGCTTGCGCACCAGCGTCGACGCCGAAGTCCTCGACGGCCGTGGTGAGCCGATCTCGCGGCTCTACGCGTGCGGTAACGACGCCGCGTCGATGACCGCCTCCGAGTACCCGGGCGCCGGGTGCCAGATCGGAGCGGGCCTGGTCTTCGGCTACCTCGCCGCCCACCACGCCCGGCCGTCCTCATGACGGCGGCGTGAGATCCCGGCAGAGGACCGGGGGAAGCTGCGCCCCGCAGATCGTGGACCAGGCGTTCCCGCTGCCGGCGACCGGCACGTTCAGAGCGGCCGGGGTGCCGCTTGCAGGCCGGAGAACACAGCGGCGATCAACCGCCGTCCCTGGGCGGCGCCCTCGGCGTCGTTCGCGACGCGCCACAAGAAGCTCATCAGCAGGATGATGTCCGCCGGATCGTGCCCGGGGGCGATGGTGCCCTCCGCGACGCACGCGTCGACCAGCTTCGCGACCGCCGCGGTGGCCGGAGCCCAGGAGGCGCTGACCACGTCCTGGGCCGCGGCGCCGTGCAGCGCGTCGCCGAGGCCGTGCTTGACGCGGATGTAGGCCGAGAGGGTCTCGAACCATTCGACGAACGCGGCCTTGGCCGAGGAATGCCGGGTCAGCACCTCCTCGGCGGTGGTGGTCAGGCGCTCGATGTCGTGCTGGTAGGTCGCGAGGATCAGGTCCTGCCGGGTGGGGAAGTGGCGGTACAGCGTTCCGGCGCCGACACCGGCGCGCTTGGCGACGTCGTTCAGCGGCACGAGCGGATCGTCCGCGAACAGGTCGTGGGCGGCTTCGATGATCGCGACACGGTTGCGCGCGGCGGCCATGCGCTGCGTGCCGTAGGTGCCCGGCGTCTGGTCGGTCATGCCTCGATGATGCCGCACGCTTTGACATGCGGAGAACTCTCCGCTAGTTTGGTGGCACTTGCGGAGAACTCTCCGCGTGTTCGTGTCCCCAGGAGACCCTCATGCGCTATGTGAAGCTCGGCACCACCGGCCTCGACGTCTCGCCCATCGCCATCGGCGCGATGACCTACGGTGAACCCGATCGCGGCCACCCCGTCTGGTCCCTGGGCGAAGACCGGTCCCGTCCGCTGATCAAGCACGCCCTGGACGCGGGCATCAACTTCTTCGATACCGCGAACATGTACTCGAACGGCTCCAGCGAGGAGATCCTCGGGCGCGCGCTGAAGGACTTCGCCGACCGCGACGACGTGGTGATCGCCACCAAGCTGCGGCACCCGATGCGGCCCGGCCCCAACGGGAAGGGACTGTCCCGCAAGGCGATCATGACCGAGGTCGACCATTCCCTGCGGCGGCTCGGCACCGACTACATCGACCTCTACCAGGTCCACCGCAACGACCACGCGACGCCGCTGGAGGAGACCCTCGAGGCGCTGCACGACCTGGTCAAGGCGGGCAAGGTGCGTTACCTGGGTGCGTCGTCGATGTTCGCTTGGGAGTTCGCCAAGGCGCTGCACCTGCAGAAGCAGCACGGCTGGGCCCGGTTCGTGTCCATGCAGGACCACTACAACCTGCTCGCCCGCGAGGAAGAGCGCGAGATGATCCCGCTTTGCCTGGACGAGGGGGTCGGCACGATCATCTGGAGCCCCCTGGCCCGCGGCCGCCTGGCGCGCGCGTGGGACGACGCGAAGTCGACCGCACGCTCCGGCACCGACGGCGCCTACGCCGACGCGCTCTACTCGCCCGAGCAGGAGGCGTCGAACCACGCCATCATCGACGCGGTCGGGAAAGTCGCCGCCGAGCACGGCGTGAGCCGCGCGTCCGTCGCCCTGGCCTGGCTGCACCGTCAGTCCGTGGTGACCGCCCCGCTGGTCGGCGCCGGGTCGGTCGAGCAGATCGACGACGCGGTCGCGTCGCTGGACGTCGAGCTCACCGACGAGGACGTCCGCGCCCTCACCGCTCCCTACACGCCGCGGTACGACTGGCAGGGCGTCTCGGACGAGGCGACCATGGACGCGATCCGCGCCCGGGTCCCGGGAATGGCCCTGAAGTGAGGCCGCCGGAGCGGAACCCCAGCCGGCGGACGGCTGGGATTCCTCCCCGGAGCGGTGCCGGTCAGCGCTGCAGCGTCAGGACACCCGGCCGCCACGGCAGCTGGTCGTACGGACCGCCGGCGTTGGGCGACTTGCCCTGATAGAGCAACTGCAGGTTGCACGGGTCGACGGTCATGGTCTGGTCCGGGTTGGCGCGGACCAGGTCACCGTGACTGATGTCGTTGGTCCAGCTCGCGCCGCTGTTGGCCTTGCCCGCGAACGGGTTGCTTTCGCCGGCGGCCTGCGGGGTCCACGAACCGCTCAGGCTGCTCGCGGTGAACGAGCGGAAGTAGCGCCCGTTCGCGCCCATCGCCTCGACGATCATCAGGTACTGGCTCTGGCCCTGGACTTTGTACACCTGGACCGCCTCGAACAAGTTCGCCTGCGTGTCGCTCATGATCGTCGTGTACGACGAGCCGAAGCTGCCCGGGAAGTTCCCGATCGGCATGCTCGCCCGGTAGATCTTGCCGTTGTCCCCGGCGAAGAACAGATACATGCTCGAACCGTCCGCGATCAACGTCTGATCGATCGGCCCGGTCCCGGAACCGGAAATGCTGCCCGTGAACAGCGGCTGCGGCGCCGACCACCCGTTGGGATTGGTCGGGTCGCTCGATGTGCGGTAGATGAACGGCCAGGCACCCCATTGGTAGGCCAGCACCCAAATGTTCTTCGGCGCGAAGTAGAACAGCGTGGGCGCCACCGCGGCCTGATTCATCCCCGTCTGGCCCGCCGAGGCCATGTCCGACCAGTTCGTGAACGGGCTGAAGGCCATCGAGCCGTAGGACGAGCCCGAGACGTTGGACGCGTAGACGAGGTGCTTGCCGTTGTAGACGACATTGGTGAAGTCCTTGAGCGAGACCCACCCGTTCTTGGGCGTCGCCAGCACCCCGGTCGAGGACCAGCGGTAGGACGACGGGAGTGCGCAACTGCTGCCCCCACCGGTCGTGGTCGTGGTCGGGGTCGTCGGGGTCGTCGACAGGCCCGTCCACTTCTGGTTGCCGCCGCCGTGGCACGTCCAGAGTTCCACCGCGGTGCCGTTGGCCGTGCCGGCGCCGGTGACGTCGAGACAGAGCCCGGACTGGACCCCGGCCACCGTGCCGTCGGAGTTCAGCCGCCACTGCTGGTTGGCTCCGCCGTGGCAGGTCCAGATCTGGACCCGGGTGCCGGTGGTCGCGCCGCCGGGCACGTCCAGGCACTTGCTGCCGAACACTCTCAGCTCGCCGGCGGCGGTCGACGTCCATTGCTGGCCCGCGCCGCCCGAGCAGTCGTAGATCTGCAGGAGGGTGCCGTCGGTTTGGGTGGCGTTCGGGACATCCAGGCAGCGACCCGAACCGGCGCCGTGCAGGGCGCCGGTGACGTCGGCCAGGGCCGAGTTCGCGCCCAGCGTCACCGCCGACGCCGCCGCGACCGTCGCCGCGGCGGCGAGTGCGGCGATCCGGGGCCGGATACTTCTTCTGTTCATCACGATCTTCTCCCGGGCAAGTGTTATCGCTAACATTTTTGCCGTCGGGGGGGGGCCCCCGGGGGGGGGGCGCCCCCCCGCCGGGTGGGCCCCCCCCCGGGGGGGGGCCCGGGGGCGGGGGGGGGTGTGGGGTGGGGTGTGTGTGTTTGGGGGGCCCCCTGTTTTGGGGTTTTG
>NZ_JBFBBZ010000053.1:0-64743 GCF_040682935.1 Amycolatopsis sp. NPDC051061 | reverse complement strand
GCGGGTAGTTACGTCCTCTCCCGCGCCTGCTTGACGTTGTCTCTCTCGGTACGAGGAGAACTCTACACACACCCGGCGCCGAATGTCTACTCCAGTCGCCATAGATTTACTGCGCCACCCGAAGGGGGTGCCCCGCTGTCGACGACGACCACTTCGGCGTGCCCTGATCACTGCGAGTAAGGGAGCTTCAGTCGTCACCGCGCGCACGTACTCGCCCAGACCGCGTTCGAGGGTTCGGGGTGCTCCATGCTCGCCACGCTGGAGGGCCACCGGGCGGCCGGCCGCCCGGCGGTTAGCCGTCTCGGGGTCACGTCGGCACACTTACGCCGGAAACTCGGCTGCGCTCCCGACCCAGTGACCCTCGCCTGAACTCGCCCTTCGCGCACTCAGCGCAGTCGTCGTGTACTGTCGGTGGTGTCCGAGAGCATTTCGTGCGTGAGTGATCGAACCCGCGCCGTCCTCGGCCCCAATCCGGCCCCTTTCAACGGCTGGAGACGGGAGCACCGACGTGCCGTCGGGCCCGCACCACCCCCTCCGCCCAACCGGTCACCGAACCACATCTGCGGCTGAACCGGTGGCACCCGCGCCAGGCCAGGTCGACGGTGTGTCGTGGCGCCGGACCCGCGACCTGGCCGACGAACTGCTCGCGGCGCCGGCCGCTCCCGGGCAACACCGACGACAGCGCACAGCTGCTCGCTGCCGCCCCGGCACCGCCGCCGAGCGCGTGCGGACCGCCAGCGGCACACCACTGCACTCCTGAACCACGTCGCCCACCGGCGGCACCCACGAGAGGATCCCCCGATCAGTACTTCCACACTCGACAGGTCGCTGTTCAGCCACCCCATCGCCGAGCAACCTCGGCCCGGAGGGCTCATCGCGTCCCAGGACTACCGGTACGGGAGCCTGTTCCTCCAGCCGGTGTACACCCCGGCACCGTCGACCGACGGCGGGACAGAACCCGGCCCGCAACGGCGCCCCGGCGCGGCGAGCACGGGGGCACACGACCCGTCCGGACGCCGCGCCCACCGGTGACACGAGGCCTTGTACCCGCAGGCTGGGCGTGGGTTTCCGCCGTCATGACAGCCACGGTGAGCGCGAACTCGAGGTCGAGAATTCGCGCGAGTTCACGATTTCCCTTCCGCTCGGGCGTAGCGCGTTCGGTCCCTGCGCCAGTCATGGAAGAAGCCGGCATGACGGCGACCGACGTGACAGCGGGCAGCGCCGGGACGGGAACCGGCGGCACGGCCGGAGTCACGTGCGCGACGTGCTCGCACGCCCCGGACTCGCATGATTCGATCGCACGTCGTTACTGCACGGCCACCGTGGCGGGTGGGTTCAACCGTCGATGCGTCTGCGTCGTCGGCACGACGAACCTGTGACGGATCCCAGTCCACGGGCTCGAACGGCAACGCGGCGTAGGTGATCGGGCCGGCGAAGACACGCCAGCCGTCGCCGGAACGTGCGTCCCGCGATGATGCCAGGCGCTCGGGGTGGCGGCGGCGCGGCTGCTCTGCCGCTTGAGCTGCCGCGACGATGTGCGCCAGCGTGTCATCGGGGCCTTTGCACCACAGTTCCGGCGAGAACCAGACTTTCAGGTCCAGTTCCAGGGCGGCCTCGGCGGCTACGGTCAGCCGGTCGATGTCCCGACCGACGTCGTAGAGCACGCCCCTGCGTTTCACCGCCGTGACTGCTCCGCGCCGACCTCGACCATTTTCTGGATCGCTTGCCGCGTTACGCCCAGTTCCCGCGCGATGTCAGCCTGGGACAACCCCTCGGCCAGCAGCGCCTCGATCAGCTTCCGTCGTTCTCGAGCCAGTTCCCGCGCGATGCGGGTGTGCTCCACGGCTGCGGCCCGCACATCCTTCAACCTGCTGATGAGTTCGGCCTGCTGCGGCGTAGTGCTGCCCAACGGCTCGCTCATAGCTCGAAACGGTGGGGCCTGCGACTCACCGGCTCCGGTTACTCGCGGTTCATCCAGGTGGCCACGTCGACCTCGTTGCCCTCGGCGTCGGCCAGTGCCCACCATTCGGGCGCGTTCCGATCACTCACAAGACGCCCGCCGGCGGCGATCGCCGCGGCGACCCGCGCCTCGGCTTGGTCGTGTGGCACGGAGATGTCGACGTGGATCCGGTTGCGTTGCGGGCGTGGAGCATCCATCCGCTGGAACCACAGTGCCGGCGCCCGGCGATGAGGATCGAGCAGGTCCTCGGCACCGACCTGCTCGTACCCGAGCACGGCCCGCCAGAACGGCATCACCTTCTCGGTGACGAGAGCGTCGATGGAGATCTGAACGGTCTGCACGCCGGTCGGATCGGCGGGCAGGTCCAACTCGCGCGCCGCGGCCGAGATCTGCCGGGCAAAGTCGACGTCACCCTCGCTCTGGCCCCCGAACTCCACCGGCGGCAGGCACACCGTCACGCCCGACGGCCGCAGGTCGACGTCCGGGTGACGGCCCGCGGCGCCGGCCAGCCTGCCGATCGCGTCCGCCAGAGCGACGCCTGCCGTGAACGATTCGGTACGGAAGTGTGCGCACGCCCCGGAGAACAGCACCCGCCAGTCTTCGACGCCTTCGGCCTCGTGAAACTGCTGCGGCGAGATCCGTTCGCTCATCCACCCAGGCTATCCGCATCGCCTCAGCCGACGTCCGCATCGCGGCATGACAGGACGTTCGACTGAGATCGAAACCGTGCTCAGTTCGCCGCGACGACCGGTCGTCTTCGTTGAGCAGCGGCAGCAGATGCTGGGTGAGGAAGTACGGCGCTTTCCGATGCACCGCCACCAACTCGTTGAACTGCTCCTCGGTACCTGGTCAGCACCTCCATCGCCCCTTTGGTCGCCGCGTAGGCCGACCCACCTCGGCGCGGCCGTGCCCGCTCTGCTCTCCGCCGAATTCGGCTGGGCGACCGGGGCCTCATCGAACTCAACCAGGCCAGAGTCCCCAGGGCTGTGGGACGCTCTCCACAGGACAAGTCGGCGACGGCGTTCAGGAGGCGCGCTCACGAGACGGGCCTCCTGAACGGTGAGCCGGTACAGCCGGCCCTCGACCGGTGAGCGAGTTCCAGCGCGCTGCGATAGTGGTGGTGCCGCAGACATCGGCCTTGGCGGTGTTCGACATCGTCACCTTCGTTTGCCGACACCGGATATCGCAATGGATACCCCGGGGGATCCCGGAGTCAGTGCAGCGGCAGGCTTGCGACGGTGAACACCGGGCTGGTCAGCGGAGCGCCGTACAGGTAGGTGTCCATCTGGGAGTTGGTCACCAGCAGCCGGTCCCCGCTCACGGCGACGCCGGTGGTCGTGTCAGCCCCTGGGCAGGTGCGTTCGGAGACGACGGTGGCCCGGGTGTGGTCGCTGGAAAGCCGCACCGTGGCGATCTCGTTGTGCGCAGAACGGGCGATGTACAGGGTGTTTCCTCGCAGCGCGATGCCGTCGGCGCTGGGCAGCGGTGATACGGCGATCTTGCGGACTTCGCCGGTGGCGAGGGTGAGCCGGTAGAGCGCGCCGCTGTACCAGTAGCCGATGATCAGGGATTTGCCGTCGGGGGTGGCGACGATGCCGTTGCCGTTGGACTCGCCGGGCACGTAGTCCGACAGGTGGTAGGCCACCTGCAGCGTCCGGTGGGCGTCGGCGGAGGTGGCGTTCACATCGGCGGCCGGAATCCGGTAGACCACGGCACGGAAGGAGTCGGTGATGTAGACGTCCCCGCTGGGGGTGACGGCCGCGTCGTTGACGAGGGTCGGCTCCCCCGTGTCGGGGACGGTGTAGGCGGAAACGAGCCTTCCGGTGTTGGTGTAGACGAAGAAGCGGCCGGTGAAGGCGCCGGCGATCAGCAGGCGGTTGCCGGTGATCTTGATCCCGGTGGCCTGGGTACGACCGTCCTGACCGCCCGGCAAGAAGGGGGCGAGCGTCTTCGCCCCGGGCCGCCCGCGGTAGACGGTGCCGTCGGCGATGCTGGCGGTGTAGACGTTGCGGTTGTCGGCCGCGACGCTTTCGGGGAAGGCATTGCTGCCGTTGATCGTGATCGTGTACGCGCCGTCTTCGCCGTTATGGGCTGGCACGGCGGAGGTGGGGAGTGTGCGGGAGACCAGTGCGATGGACATCGCGGCGAAGACGAAGAGCGCGCGCCCCCATGTCGCGTGTGCGGTGGTGCGGGTGGACATTGTGGTGGACCTTTCCGGTTGACTCGGAGGGAAGTGACCTCTGGCGCCCACCCTTGTGCCGGAACTTCTCGGGCACGGCGCGGGTGCGGCCGCCGGGAACCTGTGTCAGCGCAGCGCGTCTGCGATCGCCTCGGCCAGGGACGTGGTGGGCCGTCCGATCAGGCGGCTCAGGTGGCCCGAGTCGGTGAACAACTCACCGCGGCCCATGGCGAGGTCGGCGTCGACGAGAACGTGCGCCAGCTCGGCGGGTACGTCGGCCTCGGCCAGCACCCGGGCGAACCCGTCGGCCGGGAGATCGGTGTACTCGATCTGCTTCCCGGTGGCGGCCGAGATCGCCGCGGCAAGCTCGGACAGGGTGAACGCCTCGTCTCCACCGAGTTCGTGCACCTTGTCGACGTGGCCGCCGGTGGTCAGCACGACCGCGGCGGCCTCGGCGTAGTCGGCGCGAGTCGCGGCGCTGATCCTTCCCTGGCCTGCCGCCCCGACGACGGCTCCGCCTCGCAGCACCTGCGGGAGTTGGGCGGTGTAGTTCTCCAGGTACCAGCCGTTGCGCAGCACCACGCTGGGCACGCACTTTTGCAGGTACTCCTCCGTGGTGCGGTGGGTGACGGAGAGGGCTGTGGTGGACGTGTCCGCGCGCAGCATGCTCGTGTACGCGACGAGCGACGCGCCCGCCACCACCGCGGCGTCGATGGCGCGGCGGTGGTGGGCGACGCGCTCGTCCACGGTCGTGGTGGATATCAGCAGGAGCTTATTCGCGCCCTCGAGGGCCCCAGGGAGGCTGTCAGGCGCCGAGAAGTCGGCTCGACGCACCACGCGCCGCGGTCGGCGAAGTCCTCGATCCTGGTGACGTCACGGCTGGTCGCGACGATGTTCGGAGGCTGGCACTCCGCGAGCCAGTAGCGCTTCGACAGTGAGCCTGCCCAGCTGTCCGGAGGCTGCGGTGACAACGATCGACACGGGGGTCGCTCCTTCCTGCCGCGGACTTCCCGCGGCGCGAACCCCACGATGACCTGGCCGCTCTCCTTTGGTAAGGAGCCACTTCCGGGTAAGGTGGCCACCCGGACGAAAGTATCGAGGTGAGGTTTGTGGCGACCGCCCAGGAAGTGATCGAGCCCATACCCTCATGGGACCCGTACGCGCGTGGCTGCCCTTCGCGTGACGTGCTCGACCAGATCGGCAGCAAGTGGGCAGTTCTCGTGCTGGGCGAGCTCGGCAGGCACGGGGCGTGCCGGTTCACCCAGCTGCGGCGGCAGCTCGCGGGGGTGAGCGAGAAGATGCTCACCCAGACGCTGCGCACACTCGAACGCGATGGACTGCTCCTGCGGACGGTGTACCCCGAGGCGCCGATCCGCGTGGAGTACGAGTTGACGCCGCTCGGCCAGACGCTGCGAGGTCCCCTGAAGGCGCTCACGGAGTGGTCGGTGCGGCACATCGAGGAAGTCCTCGCCGCCCGCGAGGAGTACGACGACCGCGCCGGAAAACGTTAGTACTGCAACGGTCTGCGTCGTGATGAGTGGGGACAGCGGGCGGCCCGGCACTCACCACGACGGCTTGCGTACCCGGGCACAGCGAACAGCGTGGCTGCGGTGGCGCGCAGCGTTGGGTGGTCACGCAGATGAAGGAACGCGATCAGGCGTTTCCACGGGCGGGCGCCGGTAAGCGCGGGCCGCAGCTCGAGTGGGATCGCCTCGGTCGGGTAGAGAGCGCCGTGGTGCAGGTTGGGGCCGGCGGGACGCACGGGCAGGTTGTAGCGGCGGCACCAGCTGAGGATCGTGGTGGGGTGCAGGCCGAGCTCGGCGCCGAGGTCCTCTGAGCTGCGGCCGCGGCGCACGTACTGCTCGTGCAACCACCGGCGGCTGATCCCTCGTGGTGGTTTGCTTGGGTCCCGCAGCGGAATGTCGTAGGCGGTGGCGAGCGTGGTGATGCCAGAGGTGGTGCACGTGGCGCAAGGGGAAGCGCGAGTTCGCGTTTTCCGTTGCGCAGGGTGGTGGTGTTGCCGGCTGCCACCTGGTACGGGCCGCTACTGTGAACAGGGATTTCTGTCTGCTGCCGAGGGCTGTCACCGCGTAGTCGCCGTTCGGCATCGCGATCCTGATCTGCTCGCCGATCCGTGTCCGGACGACGAGCCCGCTTCTGGCATAGGCGAGGCCGCTGCTTCAAGGGGGTCGCCGTTGCGCAGGCCCATCCGTCGTGCGGAGTCGGTCAGTCTGGTGTTGATCGACAGCGCGGCCTGCTGCGGAGCTGTCCTGTCGTGCAGCGCGGACAGCGGTAGCACGGACCGGTCGGCGGCGATGGCCTGGACCGGTGTCCCGGCCGGGGTGAACATCAGGTCGCGACGGTCGTAGAGGTAGTCCACCCCCAGTGCGATCAAGGGCGCGATCGGGCCGAGGAAGCTTGCGGCTACCGCGGCGACGGCCCCAGCTACCGTGCGGCGCTCCTGGGCGGTCAGTCGCCACGAGGGTTGCGTTCCGGTCACGTGTCCTCTCGTTGATCGTCTGCGGAGTGCGTGGGCATGGCCTGGCCACCGACCTGGCGGGTGCGTCGGGGTCGGCCGGTCGGGCGCGCGGTCACGGCGGGGACGCCGGGTCCGGTGAGGCGGTCCAGGGCGGCGGTGCGGCCGGTGAGCAGGAGCAACAGCGCGTCGATCGGGCCGCTGATCTCGTGCGGGCCGGCTCCGGCGGTCCACTCCACGTCGGTGGCGTTCAGACGGAAACCGGCCAACCGTCGCCTCGCCCAGAACGGCCAGCCCATCGTCCAGACGCGGGCGGCGGCGGCGCGGGCGGCCTCAGACGGCATGGGGTGCTGACGACGTAGTGGGATCGCGATGTCCTGGGCGTGCACCAGGGTGTCGTAGAGGATGTTGCGGTAGTTGGTGACTGCCGGCAGCCGTCGGGAGGCGGCGTGGTCGCGCAGTTCGGTGACCAGCGCGACGCTGGAACGGGAGTCGGCGTGGCGTACCGAGATGTCGTGGTTGAGCCGGTGGAAACTGCCGTGTGCGCGGATGCCCTCGACGAGCATGTGCGCGAGGCCAGGTGGTTGTGGCGCGAGCGCCACGTGCGCTGCGACGTCGCGGACGCGCCAGCCCACGCAGAGCGACGGGCTGTCCCATTCGTTGTCGGCGAGCGTGTCGAGCAGGTCGGCCAGGTGTACCCGTTCCTGCTCGATGACCCGCCAGGTCTGCTCGCAGTCCATCCGAGCCTTCCTATCATTAGTCAGATACTCTGACTAAAATAAGTCAGCTTCTCTGACCAAGTCAAGGGGTCCTGGTGGTGGACGACGACCTGCCGAACACCGGCCTGCTGCTCTACATTCCGTACCGGTGGCTGGAAAACCGCGTGATCGACGCGTTGATCACGGCCGGCTACGGCGACATCACCACCGCACAGATGAGGATCGTGCAGCGCATCGGCCTGCACGGCACGCGGCTGACCGAACTCGCCGATCAGGCCCAGGTGACAAAGCAGACCGCCGGGTACCTCGTCGACCAACTGGAGAAGGCCGGCTGGGTGGAACGGGTGGTCGACCCGACCGATAAGCGGGCCCGCCTGGTCCGCATCGCCGCCCGCGGCAAACAGGCCCTGCCGATCGCCGCGACGGCGGTGGCCGAAGTCGAGGCCGCCTGGGAGGCGCACCTCGGCAAACGGCACGTGGCTCAGCTGCGCCACACCCTCGGCAGGCTCCGCGAGATCACCGACCCCTACGCCTAACCAACCGGCACAACCCGGCCTCGAACACAGCCAGCACCGCGCAGGCCAGCCAGAACGGACTAGCGGAATGCTCGCCCATCGGCATGGGCGGACATCGGCAAGGCTTGCCAACGCGGCAGAAGAGCACGGCAGTTCTCAGGCCGCCGAAGTACCGACCACACGCTTGGCGATCTCCGCGTCCAGCGGACTCATGTCCTCGCTCACTGGTTCCGATGGTTTCCACCAGCGGAAGTCCAGCGCTTCGTCGCTCACTGTCAGCCGCGGCACGACCTGGAGCTGAACCCGATAGACAGCAAGTAGCTCCCGGCGCTCCGGCTTTGTGAGATCGAACTCGGCCACGGCAGCGACGGCCAGGTCCGGCAGGTGGAGACCGGTCTCCTCGCGCAACTCCCGCACCGCTACTTCGCGTGGGGTTTCACCGGGCTCTTGCGTTCCTCCGGGAAGTTCCCACTGCTTCCGCCAGCTGTCGAAAATCATCAGGACGGCGTCCGAGTGGCCGACAACCACCAGTGACGCGGGCACAATCACTTGCTCCACCAGACATGCCAGCTCCTGTTCTGTGACGGAACGAAAGTCGACCAGGGCGTTGCCGGCGCGGTCACGGATCGGAAGTGCGGCCATGATGCCGATCCAACCTCAACACCGGCAGTGGCATGTGCGACGAGCCACTCGAGTACGCACATCGGCATGAGCGGATTTCCGGTGAGGCGAATAGCCGCCATGGCAGTCTCGACGCCACTACGTCGCGGCTTCGAGATGCCCGACGAGTGGGTCCTCCGTCGCGGAGGCGGCGGCAGGTCGTAACGGGTTTGCCGGTCCCGGCAACGGGGCACGAAGTGGTCGCAGGGAGATCATCGTGGAAGTCCGACTTCCGACCATTGCGCTACAGGCCGAACGGATTAACTTTCCGCAATAGAGGTACGTCAGACCGTCGCACGGCGGCATATATCTTATAGGGCAGGCCTAACTGCGGCAGCGAGTGATCCATTTCGAGATTTACCCGATCAGCTAGACGGAGGTTGCAGTCGGGTTCCCGTCAATTACTGTCCGTAAGATACTGGTCGTTCAAGTAGGCAGGGAAGTGCAACAATGCGTCCTACTTCTGATCTCGTGCGTACTCGTGACAGCAGGGCCGTCTTGCCCGTCTTGGCCGCAGCGCTCCTTGGCCTGTTTGCGTTCGGGGTGATACTGGTGATCACTGCCCCGTTCGATGGGCAAGCCAGGAGTAGTCTGGGTGGAAGCCTCATCAGTGCCGGCGGTATCGGTGGTGCTCTCTTTATTGTTGAAGTATTGCTTGATCGCCGTCAACTTGCACGCGAGCGGGTGGTCTCCGAGGCGCTCCGCGTCGACTTGCTGGACGGGGCTAACGCGATAATGGCGTCTTCAGTGCGTGCTCATTGCGAGTTGCTCTGGTCGCGACTGGTGAGGAATCTCGATGCGGACCTCGATTTTCCTCCGGAAGGATGGTGGTCGGCGACACTCGCTTATCGGCATCGCGCTGATGGCCGGTCTGCGGCATGACAGGACGTTCGTGATGGGCGGCGTGACGACGGCGGAGCTTTCGTCTTCGGATTTCGATTCGAACGGGGAGGGCACGGATGTCCGGCGTCGTACCGACCGCGACAGACATCACTTGCCGAACAGTCATCCGCAGGGAGCGGGGAACGTGGCTTCGGGCACATGCTGAGCCCAGCGTTGTGGGGTCAGCACCCCCGCGGTGTCGGCGCAGATGTGCCGCGCCGCCTCCTGCACGTCCATCGCCGTCAGTTGAACGGTGCGATCGTCGCCGGCGGTCGCGAGCACCGTGCCGTCCGGGCTGAACACGGCGCCGTCGATAGGTGCCGTGTGCGTGGTCAGCGCCTGCCCGATAGGCGTGGCGTCGGCCGGATCGCGGACGTCCCACAGCCGGATCATGCCGTCCTGGCCCGTGCTGGCCAGGATGGCGCCGTCCGCGGTGAAAGTCACCTGGTAGACGAAGCTGGTGTGGCCGATGAGGGGCGCGCCGAGCTGCTGCGGCGTTCCCGTGCCGCTGACGTCCCAGAGCCGGACGGTGTGATCAGTGTCGGCGGTGGCCAGGTAGCGGCCGTTCGGGGCGAAGGCGACGCCCTGGACGCCGCCGGTGTTGGTGGTCAGTCGCCGGGGCTGCCCCGGGCGGCCGGGATCCGTGATGTCCCACAGCAGCACGGTGTCGTCGGTGCCGGATGCGGCCAGTTCGTGGCCGTCCGGGCTGATGGTCAGCCAGGTCACGCTCCCGGAGTGGCCGAGGAGGGTCGTGACCGGTGTGACGTGCTCGCGGTTCGTCACGTTCCACAGCCGGACCACGCCATCGGCGCCGGCCGCGGCCAAGATGTGTCCGTCCGGCGTGAAAGCGACCTCGGTAACGGCCTGGGAACTCCCGCTCACCAGGTCCGGCCATGCGGTGGCGTGATCGAGATCGGCCACGTCCCACAACCGCACGGTGCCGTCACGGCCGGCGCTGGCCAAGGTATGTCCGTCGGGGCTGAACGCGACCTGGTTGACGGCCTTGGTGTTTCCGGTCAGCGGCTGTCCGAGTGGTGTCGGGTGCCGTGGGTCGGTGGTGTCCCACAGGCGGACGGTGCGGTCGGTGCTCGCGCTGGCCAGGACTTTGCCGTCTCGCCGGAACACCACGCCGTTGACATAACTGGTGTGGCCGATGAGTACGGTCTCGGGCAGGCGCCACAACCGCACCATGCTGTCGGCGCCGACGCTGGCCAGAGTCTTCCCGTCGGCACTGAACGCGAGCCAGTAGATGTAGCTGGTGTGCCCGGTGAGCGGCCGGCCCAGCGGAACCGGGTCACTCGGCTGGCTGAGGTTCCACAACCGGATGGTTTGATCGGCTCCGGCGGTGGCGAGCACGGTGCCGTCGTGGTTGAAGGCCACCGCGAACACCGAGTTGGTGTGCCCGGTCAGGGGGTGTCCGAGTCTGGTCGGATGCGCTGGGTCGCTGACGTCCCACAAGAGCACGGTGTGGTCGTTGCCGACCGACGCCATGAGGTGGCTGTCCGGCGTGAACGCGGTCGCGTAGACGGTGTCGGAGTGCCCGGTCAGCGGCGGTCCCCACATCGTCGGGTCGGCCAGGTCGGTGACGTTCCACAGCCGGATCACGTGGTCGTGGCCGGAGCTGGCGATCGTGCGACCGTCCGGGCTGAACGTCGCCGAGGCGACCGCGTCGGTGTGGCCGACGAGGGGGTGCCCGATCGGTGTCGCGTGCGCGGGATCGGTCACGTTCCACAACCGCACTGTCCGGTCCGCGCCCGCGCTGACCAGCGTCCGCCCGTCGGGACTGAAGGACACGGAGAACACGATGTCGCTGTGCCCGAGCAGCGGCGGACCGGCGGGTCCGGCATGGGCGGGGTCGGCGACGTCCCACAGCCGCACGGTGTGGTCTCGGCCGGCGGTGGCCAGCAGCCGCCCGTTCGGGCTGAACGCCACCCACATCGCCCGGTCTTGATGTCCGGTCAGTGGTTGCGTCCACAACGTCACGTGCGTCGGGTCGCTGATGTTCCACAACCGCACGGCGCCGTCGGTGCCCACGGTGGCCAGGGTGCGCCGATCGGAGCTGAATGCCGCGCCGTACACGGTTTTCGTACCGCCGTCGACCAGCGAGGACAGTGCGACGTTCTGTGAGCCGAGCACTGCGGCGCGTTCTTGCGGCGCGTCCTTCATCCGCTCGGCGGCCAGCGAAAATTGGGCCGACAGCGAGATGTCGGTGTCGTGTACCTGCTGTGCTTCGTCTGCGGTGTGCATCGCTACGGCGGTGTCACGTTGCGCTTGAGCGATGTCGCGCTGCTGACGTGCGTACACCGCCGCGGTGGACGCCGCGACCGTAAGCACCGCCAACACGGCGACCGCGGCCCGGGTCAGTCGGCGGGCGCGGTTCTGCCGTCCCGTCGACGAGGCGAGAAAGCGCTGCAAGCGCGGATCCCGCTGCACGTCCTCTCGATGGTGGGTGGCCCATTCCGAGGCCATGGCCAACCGGTTTCCGCGGTACAGGGCGGCGGGGTCGCGGCCTTCTCGATCCCAGGTCAGCGCGGCGTCGAGGAGTTGCTGGTGCACAAGCAGGCCCTGCCGGTCCTCGGCCACCCAATCGCGCAGGCGGGGCCAAGCGTGCAGCAGGGCCTCGTGGGTCAGTTCGACGGTGTCGGCGTCGACCGTGACCAGTCGGGCCCGCACCATCGTGTCCAGTACCGGCGTGGCGTCGGCCGGCAGTTCGTCGTGTCGCGCCCGCCGCTTGGTGTCGTCGGCGCCGGCGTTGAGGGCGATCAGGCGTAGGAGGACCGCGCGCGCCAGTCGTTGCCGGTCGGGAGTCAGGCCGGTGTAGACGGTCTCGGCGGTCCGGGCCAGCGCCTGGTGCATTCCCCCCGATGCTTCGTAGCCGTTGAGCGTCATCATGGTGCCGCGGCGTCGGTACCAGGTTTCCCGCAGCGCGTGCGACACCAGTGGCAACGTGTTCGGCTGACCGGCCGCGTCCGCGATCACCTTGGCCAGCAGGGCGCTCTCCACCGCACCTCCGTCGTCCACCGTCGGCTGGCTGATCGCCCGGCGCAGCTCGTCGGTGGTCATCCGGCCGACGAGGAGTTGCGCGTCGCGGAGTGCCTCGACGAGTGCGGCGTGCTCGGCGCAGTGGGCGTAGAAGTCCGCTCGGACCCCGATGACGACACGGGTCCGGCTGTTGCCGGCCTGTGCGGCTGTCAGCACTGCGTCGATGAAGGCGGCGCGTTCGGCGGCGTCGGAGCACAGCGTGAAGAGTTCTTCGAACTGGTCGATCACCAGCAGCAGTTCGGCGTCGGCCGGCCCGTTCGCCAGTGCCTGCAACACGGTCAGGTGCAGCGCCCGGCGGTCGCTGCCCAGTTCGCGGCGCAGCGCGATCGCCGAACCACCGGCGAAGGCGGCGATCCGGGCCGCGCACTCGTCGAGCGGATCGGCGCCCGGCGTGAACACGATCACCGGCCCGTCCGGCTGCCGTCGCGGCACGAGACCGGCTCGGATCAGCGAGGACTTGCCGGACCCGGACGCGCCGAACACGGCCACGAACCGACGCTCGGCGACGCGTGAGACGAGATCCTGGGTGAGTGCCTCCCGACCGTGGAAGCGCTCGGCGTCCTCCGGCTGGAACGCGGCCAGGCCGGGGTAGGGACAAGGCGTGCCGGTGTCGAGGTCGTCCTCCGGCTGGTCGAGGGTCTGCGTACCGGCCACGTCGCGCCAGTGCTGTTCCCACTCGGCCGGGTCGCCGCCGCACGCCTCGACGAACGCCAACGTGACCGCGAGGCTGGGCAGCCGGCGCCCGCCGGCCGCGTCCGCGAGCGTGGTCGACGAGTAGTGCGCCTGCCGCGCCAGTTCGCGGTAGGGCGGCTTACCGGCCTTCTCCCGCAATTGCCGCAGCTCGGCGGCGAACCGGCTGAGCGCGTCGTCCCCCTCGAGCGGCCGCTCTGATCTCGGCACCGCCACCACCCTCCCCGGTTGTCGGCCACCCATTGTCCGAACCTCGATGTCCGGAGTCCAGACGACGAAGCCGGACAACCCCGTTTGCCGTAGACCGATAGCCATGCACCCCCGGCGAAAGGGTCACGCCAGTGGCTGAAAGAGGACGAACGGTAGCGGCGTTGATGGCCGCGACAATGTTGACCGCAACGGCGGCATTCCCCGTCAGCACGGCGAACGCGACGGGCGGACCGGAGGACCACCACGCCGGATCCGGTCTGGCCGCACGCACCACGCAGCGGTCGGCGCCGGCCACGACGGGATCGGTGCGCGGCCCGGACGTCAGCGGATACCAGGGCACCGTCGACTGGGCCTCGGTCGCCGCCGCCGGCGCGTCCTTCGCCTACGTCAAGGCCACCGAGAGCACCAACTACGTCAGCAGCTACTTCGGCCAGCAGTACAACGGAGCCGCCGGCGCCGGCCTGATCCGCGGGGCCTACCACTTCGCCCATCCCGACGCATCCAGTGGCGCCACCCAGGCGGACTACTTCGTGGACCACGGTGGCAGCTGGCGCGCGGACGGCACGACACTGCCCGGTGCCCTGGACATCGAGTACAACCCGCACGGCGCCACCTGCTACGGCCTCAGCGCCGCCGCCATGGTCTCGTGGATCTCCGCCTTCAGCAGCCGATACCGGGCACGCGCCGGCCGGGCGCCGGTAATCTATTCCACCACCGACTGGTGGCGCCAGTGCACCGGCGACTACGCCGGCTTCGGCGCCACCAACCCGCTGTGGATCGCCAACTACTCGGGCACGCCGCTGCCGCTGCCGGCCGGCTGGGCCAGCGACACCATCTGGCAGTACGCCGACTCCGGCACCTTCCCCGGCGACCAGAACACGTTCAACGGCACCCGCGACGACCTGCGCACCTTCGCCCTCGGTGACTATGCTCCCCCGCCTGTCCGCGCCTGGCCGATCGTCCAGCAGGGCGACCGCGGCACCTCGGTGACGACGATGCAGGACCTGCTCGACGCCCGCGGCGCGACGCTGACCGTGGACGGCGACTTCGGCCCGGCGACGCTCGCGGCCGTGAAGGCGTTCCAGTCCGCGCACGGGCTCACCGCCGACGGCATCGTCGGCCCCAACACCTGGCAGGCGCTCGTCGTCACCGTGCAGTCCGGCGACTCCGGCCCGGCCGTCCGGGCCGCCCAGACCGAACTCGTCGCGCACGGCGCCGCCGTGACCGTCGACGGCCGGTTCTCCGACACCACGCGTGCGGCGGTCGTCGCGTTCCAGACCGGCAGTCAACTCACGGCCGACGGCGTCGTCGGCCCGGACACCTGGCAAGCACTCGTCTCCTGACGGAAAGGATCACCGTGCACATCCACATCACCTCGAGGTGGGCCCGCCGTGTCGGCCTCGCCCTGGCCGCTCTGGCCATGACCGCCACGATGGCCGCCATCATCCCGGGACAGGCCCTCGCCGACACCGACGTCCGCCAGACGCAATGGGATCTCGCCGGCCTGGCCTACCTGACGTTCACCGATATCGACGGGGTGTCCGGCCCGCAGACCACCGGTGCCGTGTCGGCCTTCCAGACCGACCGCTGCCTGACCGTCGACGGCGTCACCGGGCCGGAGACCAACTCCGAGCTCGCCGCCCAGGTCACCAAGATCCAGGCGGCCGCCGGCGCCCCCCAGGACGGCATGTTCGGGCCGACCACCGAGGCGGCCGTGAAGGCCTGGCAGACCGCGCACAGCCTGAACCAGAACGGGCAAGCCGACGCCGCGACCATGACCGCGATGGGCATCGACCGGATCAAGACGCCGTGCTCGCGGCCCACCCAGGACGAAATGGTCCAGAAGATCCTGTCCATCGCGCAGCAGGAAGCCGCCAACTCCGCGCACAACCGCGAGATCGGCGGCTACAACTGCAACTACTACAGCACCCAGCTCGGCGTCGGCAGCGGCGGCTGCTCGAACGGCTGGCGCTCCGAGGCGTGGTGTGCCGACTTCGTGCGCTGGGACTGGATCAAGGCCGGGGCGAGCACCAGCGGCATCAACGGCCTCGCGTCGAGCCTGGAGGACTACGGCAAGGCACACGGCACCTGGCACACCAGCAACCCCAAGCCCGGTGACGCCGTGTACTTCACCTTCGGCCACGTCGGCATCGTCGTGTCCTCGACCGGCAGCACCATCACCTACATCTCCGGCAACACCTACAACCCGGCCACCGGCAACGACGACGGCCTGCTGCAGAAGACCATCTCCCGCACCGGCACCAGCATCGGCGGCTACGCCTCGCCCGTGGTCAAGTGACCGGCTCCACGCCGGCCGCGTCGAAGGCGCGGCCGGCGTGGACCAGGTTCGGAAAGGACAAGCAAGTGCGTGTCATCTCCCTTGCGGCCGCCTCGATCGGCGTGGCCGCGCTGTTCCCACCGGCCGCGATGGCCGCGCCGTTGCCGGGCTGGCAAGCCGACCTCGTCGCCGATGTCGCCCAGACCAACATATCCACTCAGGACGGCGCCATCACGGTACTCGACTCGACCTGGAGACAGGGCTACGCGGTGGATCTGCTCGCTGTGCACGAACTGTCCACGCCGACCGACCGGGTCGACGCCCGCCTGTCGGCCCGGATTCCGCCCGGCGCCCAGGTCGACATCGACGTCCGCGGCCGGCTGGCCGACCGGAGCTGGACCGAGTGGACGGCGGCCGGAACGGCGTTGCCGGTGGCCGCGACGGCCGTGCAGGCCCGGATCACCCTGCACGGCAACGGGCCGGCGGTCCCGACCGTCACCGGCTTACGCTTGTCCGCCGACCAGGCAGGGATCCGGCCGGCGGCCACCGGGACCCCGCTGACCTACCGCGCGTTCGCCACTCGTGAGGGCCTGACCGGCCAGACCACCGCGAACGGCCACGTCATCACGTCCCGGGACCACTTCGTCGCGTTGCCTTCCGGAAAGGCCTTGTCCGCCAAGGGGAGTTCCACCTACTCGGTAAAGCTGTGCAATCCGGCCACCAACAAGTGCGAGGTAGCGCCGGTCTGGGATGTCGGGCCGTGGAACACCAAGGACGACTACTGGAACCCGGCCTCGGTGCGCCAGTCGTGGAAGGACCTGCCGCAGGGCAAGCCGGAGGCGCAGGCCGCCTACCAGGACGACTACAACGGCGGAAAGGACCAGTACGGGCGCGCGGTGGGCAACCCGGCGGGCGTCGACCTCGCCGACGGCACGTTCTGGGACGGCCTGGGCATGACCGACAACGGCTGGATCCAGGTCACCTACCAGTGGACCGGCGCCGGCACACCGGCACCCGGCTGGCCGATCGTCGAGCAGGGTGACACCGGCACCACGGTGAAGACCGTGCAGTACCTGCTCAACGTCCGGCAGCAGGCAGGCCTCGCGGTCGACGGTGACTTCGGCCCGGCCACGCTCGCGGCCGCGAAGACGTTCCAGTCCGCGCACGGCCTGACCGTCGACGGCATCGTCGGCCCGAACACGTGGTCGGCGCTCGTGCCGGTGGTGACGTCCGGCAGCACCGGCGACGCCGTGCGGGCAGTGCAGAACGAGCTGACCGCGCACGACATCACCACTCCCGTGACCGGCGTCTTCGACGCCGCCACCGACACCAACCTGCGGAGCTTCCAGACCGCCAACGGGTTGTCGGCCACCGGCAGCACCGATGCGGAAACGTGGAAGGCCCTGGTGAACTGACCGGTGGCCGGCACGGTGACCTTCACACTCCTCGGGCCCGTCACGGCCCAAGACGAGGACGGGCCGCTGCCGGTCGGCGGTCCCCGCAGCCGGACAGTGCTGGCGGCGCTGGTGCTGGCGGCCGATTCCATGGTGACGGTGGAGCGGCTGGTGGACCTGGTCTGGGACGTGCGGCCCCCGCACACCGCTCGCCGGCAGGTGCAGAACCGGGTGTCGATGCTGCGGCTCGCCGGCGTGCCGATCGAGACCTGCCCGTCCGGCTACCGGCTCCGAGCGGACTGCACGAACTCGGATGTCGTGGCGTTCGAGAAGGCCGCGCGGGACGTACACCGGCAGCTCGGGCACGGCTTCCCTGACGCGGCAGCGATGTCGGCGCGACGGGCACTGGCGTTGTGGCGTGGTCCCGCACTGGCCGGAGTGAACCTGCCCCGCCACGCCGCGCTGCTCGAGGAACTGCGCTTGGACGTGCTGACCGCCCGGGTGGATGCCGACCTCGCGCTCGGCCGACACGGCAGTGTCGTCGTCGAACTCGCCGCCCTCACCATGCAGCACCCGCTGCGGGAACGGTTCGTCGGCCAGCTGATGACCGCGTTGGTCCGTTCCGGACGCCGGGGCGAGGCACTCGCCGCGTACGACTCGGCGCGGGTGCTGCTGCGGCAGCAGTTCGGCGTCGAGCCGGGTCCGCAGCTTCGCCGGCTGCGGGCGGACGTGCTCGGCGAGACCTTGGCGTCCACCGGCTGATCGAGGCGCGCGGGACCGCTGTCCCGCGCGCCGGCCAGGATCAGTTGATCAGGTCACGCCAGGTGTCGCGGCCGACGACGCTGTCCGCGGCGAGGCCGTTGGCGGTCTGGAAGGCCTTCAACGAGGTCACCGTCGCCGCGTCGAGGGTGCCGCTGATCGTGGTCGCCCAGCCGTGGGCGGTGAGCTCGGCCTGGACCGCGCGCACCGCGTCCCCGGTGCTGCCCGCGTTCACCGTCGGTACGAGCGCCGACCACGTGTTCGGGCCGACGGCACCGTCCGCGGTGAGGCCGTGCGCGGTCTGGAAGCTCTTGACCGCGGCGAGGGTCGCCGGGCCGAAGTCGCCGTCGACGGTCAGGCCGGCGTTGTGCTGGCTGTTCAGCAGGTATTGCAATGCTTTGACGTCGGTGCCAGTGCCCCCGTTCTGCACCAGTGGCCAGGCGAGCAGGGACTCCCGCATCGCGTACACCACGCGGCTTCCCGGGTCCTCCGACAGCGACCACAGCTCGTCCCGGCCGGGCCAGTAGCTCAGGTCCTCCGGGTAGGGCTGCAGCACGTTCTCGTACTTCGCAACCGATTGCCGGGCGGTATAGGAATACAGCGAACCGTAGTGGGCGCCGCTGGTCGAATAGCTGGTGGACGCGTAGTAGCGGCCGCGCACGGACGCGGTCCCCTGCGTCTTGAGAATGCCGGTTTCATACGCTTCGATCCCGTGCACCAGCCCGTCGGCCGAGGCCGCGAGGGTGTGGTCGGCGGCGTTGAGCGGGTACCGGACGATTCGATGGTTGTCGGTGGCCTGCGTGTTGTATTCCGAGATGACCATCGTGTCGGAGCCGCCGGTGCGGTCCAGGGCCGTGGAGGAAAACCGGAAGGCCGGGTAGCCGCCGGCGGTCGAGGTGTTGTAGGTGAAGGCCTGCGGCAGCACGTACTTGTAGCCGAAGGCCTGATAGGACCCGTCGGACTGAAGGCCGATCCCGTCGCCGCCGGTGTCGACCGACCAGAGGTGGTCGAGGTCGAAGACCCGTAGGCCGCCGGTGGTGTCGACGACGTAGATGTAGTTGCCGTACCAGAACATGCCGCCGCCGTGCACGGCGTCCCCGCTGCTGTTGGTCAAAGGCTTGAAGTCGGGCTTGCCTGCCGAGCTGGTCGTCGGCAGCACCAGCAACACCAGGCGGTACACCGGATGGGCCGGGTCCGAGTAGTCCACGAACGCGATCCGGTCACCACGGTCGACGCCACCGGCATGCCAATACCAGCCTGCGGCGAGCACGGTCTGCGCCTGGTAGGCCCCGGACGGGTCGGCGTCGGCGCTGGAGGTGATGCCCTGCGGGTACCAGTCGGTACCGTTCTGGTCGTCGGCGCCGGGCGTCGATTGCCAGCAAAACGCCTCCACCACGGCCGGAGCGTGCGCCGCGCAGGGCTTCGCCGTGCGGTTCGCGCTCCCGATCACATCCGGGAACTTCGCCGTGGGCAGCACCTTGTCCAGCGCGGCGATCGTGGGCGAGTAGGAACTCTGCTGCAGGCGGAAGTTCGCCGGGGTCAGTCCGGTGGGCGCCGCTGCCGCCATTCGTGGCGCCACCAATGCGAGGGCGGCGACCACCAGTATCGCGGTCGGCTTTTTCCAGTAGTGCATCACGGGGATTCCTCCTGATCGAATCGGTTCGACCACGGTGGCGCACCACGTCCTCGATCCGTCACAAGCGGGCGCACGGGCATGCCGTCGGTCCTGGCAGCGGCAGTTGTCCGGAGACTGTTGTCGGAGCCCGCAACCCGAACCCGGACAACGGCAACGTCGGTAGAGATGACGGCAGGGATGGAGCGAGAGGCTCCACCGAGGTAAATCAGGGAGGCCTGCATGAACACGATGAATGGTGCCGTTCGCGGCGGATTGGCGATCGGCGCGATCGCTGTCGCACTGGGCATGGTTGCCGCGCCCGCCGCGTCGGCGGCGACCCCGCCGAAGACCATCGTCAAGGGCGACAGTGGACACGGTGTGTGGTGCGTCCAGCGCGCCGTGAACAACTACTACAAGACCTATTACGGCAAGACCGGCAACGTCATCGCCGAGGACGCCCAGTTCGGCACCGGCACCGCCGACTGGGTGGCCTGGTTCCAGGGCCGGCACGGACTGTCGGCCGACAGCGTCGTCGGCAAGAACACCGGGCACTTCGTCATCATCGAGGACGGCTACTACGGAAACTACTGTAAGTCATATGTGCCGCACTGAGCAGCGGTGAAGCGATGAGGCCGAGGTAGGGGCGGCCTCATCGCTTCACGTCCCGCTGGATCAACACCAGGCTCACGCTCGTCACTGGAAAGCGTCGTCCACGTACGGCTCCAGGCGGCATCGACAAGATCGAGAGGCGCGTCGGGAAAATCGATGTTCACCGAGTGCACAGTGTTCCCTGGTCATCAGCATCTGCGGAAGCGCTGAGCCGTGGAGCACAATCGCTCAACGGCAGACCTGTTCGGGCGAGCATCCAGAATTTCAGCGTTCCAGGAACTTCTCGACGTTGCCGACAAGTGGCCGATGAGCGGACGGCTTGCACCTGTCTCCTGGACAACTACGTAAATGACAGCTTCCTTCGTTCAGAAAGTTCAAGGAGTACTTTCGAGCCTCGAGCCGGTCAGGTTGACGCATCTGTTCGCAGCATGCTGACCGTCGTCCGACCGGTCGCCCGGCTGCGAAAGCAACCGTAGCGCTCGGCTGCCCACTCATCGACTCGGAAGTGCTCAGGCCGTCCGCTTTGTCAGCCGTCAGCCAGCCTCAGCTCAAACGAGGCGAACGCGCTGATCGCGGCAGAGTAGGACGTTCGAGGCCGCGCTGCGTTCGGCGCACGGGCAGGCACGTGCCCTGGGCCAGTGGCTGGGCCAGTTCGGTCAGGACGGCCACCGGCTCGGTCGGGTCGCCGGTGACTCGCAGAGGGCGTGGGCGGCTTCGGCTCGGGTCCAGTCGTCGGTGGAACCGGTCAACGTCCGCAGAACATCGGCGCACGCGGCCGCGTGGGATTCGAGGTCCGCCAGCAGCGCGATCGTCGTGGGTCGGAGCCCGGGTTGGGTGATGTGGTGGGTCAACGCGGTGATGCCCAGACCGGGGTCCGCGGCGGTGCGCCACAGCGCCCAGACCACGGTCGGCTCGGCGACGTGGTCGCGCAGCGCTCGTGCGGCATCCACGGCGGCTGGTTTGGCTGCCCCTATCGCCGCTGGCGGGAGGGACAGTGTCAGTGGCCCCGCCCATAGGCAGCGGCAACGTGGCGCCGGCGTCCTGCGGCCTGGAGCGAGGTGCCCCAGAAACGCCCCAGGAGGGACCCCTGTGCACCTGTCGAAGTGGATCACACAAGATCGGCCCGGGACGTGAAGAAACCCCTCCAACCAGCCGAAACGACCTGATCGAAGGGGTTCTACAAGAGTGTGGAGCTAAGGGGGCTCGAACCCCTGATCCCCTCACTGCCAGTGAGGGTCGATCATGATCCTGACCTGCGGCGATAGGGAATCGCCTGGTCAAATGTTGCGCTTCGGCGCCGTTGTTGGCAACTGTGTGTTGTTGAGTGCAGTTGTGACAGGTGGTTTGCCCCAGCTGTGCCCCAGTGAATTAGTGAGAGGAATGGCGGCGCTCGTATCGAACATCCGGCGCAGCCAGCAGGCGACACGGGGCTTGGATCCACCCGAGCACTACCAGGCCGAGCCAGGTCGTGTTGCCGGCCCACTCTCGTGAGCGGCGTTGCGTGAGGGCCCCTACCGGGTTGAGGTGCCGCTGAGAGCGGCTCACCGGGACGCACGCTCTGCGGCTCCTTATCGCACACGTCGCCTGACCAGCGATGTTCGTCATGGGGTGACCTAACCTGAACGCTTTGGGCGGGCGTTGGCAAAGACGGGGTGTCAGGGCGAAGCGAAACCCGAGGAGCTTCATGTCGTCAGACGCGGAACTGATCGGTAGGTCGCTGCGCGGAGACACCGATGCCTTCGTGCAAGTGATCAGCCGGCACGAGACCGCGCTCGGGAACTATCTGGCGCGCAGAGTGGGGCGGCAGGCCGCCGAGGACGTGCTCGGCGATGTGTGGGTGGCGGCTTACGAGTCCCGTGCGAACTATGACCCTTCGTATCCCGAGGCCAGGCCTTGGTTGTACGGCGTCGCGCTGAACATGCTGCGCCGGCACTGGCGGTCCGCACCGGCCGAGGAGCCGGCGTCGGACCTGACCGGCGTGGCGAGTGACTGGAATCCCTGGCCGGCGGTGGATGCCCGCGTGGACACGCAGGCACTGCTGAGCAGGGCACTGGCTCGGCTCAAACCGGAAGAGCGGGAAGTGCTGGGCCTGGTCGCCTGGGAGGACCTGACCGTCGCCGAAGCCGGGCGGGTACTCGACATCCCGGCCGGCACCGCCCGCCGCCTGTTGCACCAGGCGCGCAAGGCATTGCGTGAAGCCCCCGAAGTGGTCGCGCTGCTGCAAGTCCCGACAACGTGAAAGACAGCCTCATGGATGAAATGGATCTCATGAAGAATCTACGTGACGTGCCGTCCCCCGGTCCCGAGGCCTATGACCGTGCCCGCACGGCACTGCAGACGGCGATGGGGGAACCCGTGGCCACGGTCGTGCGACCGAGGCGCTGGTTCTCCTGGCCCAAGGTCGGCGTCGCTGCCGTGGGCGCGGCAGCCGTCGCGGCGGCCGTGGTGATGGCTACGTCCGGCGGCAGCGTCCCGGCCGGCCCGTCCGGCGCGGCCCCGCAGGCGATCGAGGCACCGCAGGCGGTCGAGGCGCCGCTGGTGAAGCTGGCTTCCGCGGTCCAGGCGGCCGGCACGCAGCCAGGAGACGCGTCGCTGATCATCAACACGAAGTTCGGGCTGGACAACAAACCGGACCTCTACTACACCCTCTACACCGACAAGGGCCAGCAGTTCACGGGCGACTCGGCGAAGACCCTGGTGGACGCAGTCGCCAAGGGCCACGCCGAGCCTGCTACGCCGTACGACGGGAAGGTGATGGCGGCGGCCCGTCTCGCCGCGAACGGCGACGTCGACAAGGCCAGGATCGCGATGATCACCGCGGCCGGCAATGCCCTGGGAGTCGGCCTGAGCCCCGCCGAGGCCGACAAGGCCTGGGCGGACGCCCAAGCGGAGACCGCGGAGATGTTCCGCAAGATCGGCAAGCCGGTTCCGGCCCCCAAACCGCGTCCGACGGGCAAGGACCTGGAGAACCTGATCAACAACCACCTGTGGAGCAACGTCGAACATGCGCTGTTCGCCAACGCCGCCGATGCGGAGGTCCGCGCGGGCGTGCTGAAGCTGTACGCGACCATCCCGGACATGATCGTCGGAAAGACCGACGTCGACGGCCAGGCCGCGCTGACCCTCACTGCGCCCCCGGCCATCCTGGGCGGTAGTACGGACGTCCTCATCATCAACGCTGACAACGGCCTGCCGATCCGTGAGGAGATCACCTCGGCGGAATCGTCCCAGCACTGGGTGGTGAACTACAAGTCCTCCCGCGTGACCCTCGCCGACGTGGCCGCGGGCAAGATCTGATCCTCGTACCGAACTGTCCTGGGAGGGCCGAGATCATCTCGGCCCTCCCAGGACAGTTCTGTCCGTGCGTCGCCGCCGTTCTGCATCCGGTAGCTGCTCGTCTGCCGGAGTAGTGCGAGTGAGCTTCCCCGAGATCGTGGGGCGCGACCTTTGCACCGTCGCGGCTGAAATGCGTGTCGTCGTCGGAGTCCGGCGGTCGCCTGGCAAAGCTCGTGAAGCTCACTTGGCGGATCGCCCGCACATCGGCAGAAGAGGACGTTTGAGCGGTGGTGTGAGTTCCGCGAGGTGCCGCAGCGCGTCGACACCTGGATCAGCTTCCGAGGGTTGTCCGGACACCTTGGCGTTGCCCCGATCCTCCGGACCCTGACGTGAGGTGGCCGGAAATTCAGGCACGTCGCTTGCTCTTGTTCTCGCTCGTGGTCAGCCAGGACAACGCTCGTCTGAGCAGTCCCCTCGCGGGCCGGTGGCCCGGTTGGTCGTTGACGAGATCACCGGGTCCGACGCCGTACTCGCGGCGCAGGTCGCCGAAGCCGCGTTGGCGGTTCTCCATCTGTTCGCCGAACAGCTCGAGGATCTTGCGCTTGTGTTCCTCGATCGTCCGCTTCGACTTGTGCAGGCGGTCGGCGACCTCCTGGTCGGACAGACCGCGATCGAGCAGCGCCAGCGTCTCCTCGAGTGGCAAGGACAGCCGGACGTCCCGGCATTGCCTGATCAACTGGCGTAGGGCGTCGTGTAGGGCGGAGGTCACGATGGTGCCATTGCGGCCGATCTCGATCACCGCTTGCGCCAGTACGCCGTCGTCGCCGAGGTATTTGCTGACGTACCCGGCCGCGCCGGCGGCCACGCAGCGTGCGATGGGTTCAGGCCGCGCTTCGGCGGTGTAGATGAGGACGCGCTGGCCGTGTTCGTGCACGAGTTTGCTGATGGCTCGCACGCCTTGTAGGACTGCCGTATCGCCGGTTTGCCGGTTCAGGCACAGATCCAGCACGACGACGTGGCAACCGTGCTGTTGGAGATGGACGAAGTCGTCGATGGTCCCCCAACTGCCCACTTGAGTCAGCGGAAACCAGGGCCCGCCGTCCGTCTCGGCCCGAGCGACGTCGTGCTGCTGGGCCTGCTCGGTCCCCGGACCCGTCCGCTGCGGGCCGTGCTGTCCGCGCTGGGCATCTCGATCGGGATCGCCACGGTGATCGTGATCATCGGCATCTCGGCGTCCGGGCAACGGGCGCTCGACGAGCGGCTTTCGCTACCGGGCACCAACCTGCTGCGCGCGGAAGCGCAATTCGACCAGGGCACCCGGACTCTGCCACCGGTCCCGGCCGAGGCGGCGAAAATGACCGCGCGGATCCCACCGGTCCAGCTGGTCAGCCAGGTCGCCAACACGCACGCTCAGGTCCGCCGTTCAGCGGCCATCCCGGCCAGCGAGGGGTCGGGACTGACGGTGCTCGCCGCGGCGAATGACCTGCTGCCGGTTCTCGGCGCACACGTCGCGTCCGGTGTCTTCCTCAATCCGGCCAACGCCGCGTTCCCCACGGTCGTACTGGGAGCCGTCGCCGCGACCCGGCTCGGCATCACCTCGCTCACTCCGCAGGGACGGCAACCCGCGGTGTGGATCGGCGAACGCGCCTTCACCGTCGTGGGGGTGCTCGCCCCCAGCCCGCTGGCCCCGGAGATCGACGGTCCGTGCTGGTCGGCTGGCCGGCGGCGATCGGTTACCTGAAGTTCGACGACCATCCCACCGTGCTGTACGTCCGCGTAGACGAGGGGGCGCGCCGCCTCGACGACCTGTGCCCGGTGGCGAGTGATACCTTGCGCGGGCTTATGACAGCACGCCATCCGTTGCGTCGCGTCGTCCTTTCCAGCTGAGCGGCAACAACTTCCGCGTGGCGTAGCGGTCGGCACCGTCGACACTCCTGCGGGACTCGAGATCGTTCACCAGCATCGGCGACATGGGCTTGAAATCGGCCATGGGGCCGCATGTCGACTGCGTTCAGGTGGCCAACGCGTCGGTCGGCGACAGCTTCGACGCCCGCAACGCCGGGTGGAGGCCGGCGAGGACGCCGACGACCAAGGCGGATGCCACCCCGTCTGCCACACCGGACAACGGAATCGTCGGGGGCCAGCCACGCCACACGGCGTAGTCCACGGTGGCGAGCAGCCCGACAGCGACGCCGGTGAGCCCGCCGAACAGGCACAGCGCCACCGACTCGGTGAGGAACTGGCCGCGGATGTGCCGGCGGGTCGCGCCCAGGGCACGCCGCAGCCCGATCTCGCGAGTGCGCTCCAGCACCGAGATGATCATCGTGTTGGCCACGCCGACCGCGCCGACCAGGAGCGCGACGGCGGCCAGGCCGAGCAGCAACCCGGAGAACGTCGTCTCGGAGATCTGCTTGGCGGCCAAAGCGTCCGACGGCCTGCTGACGATGATCCGCCCGGGATCGGCGGGGAACATCGTCTGCGCGAGCACCCCGCGGACCGCGGTGATCTGGGCTTCGTCCACCCGGACGTACAGCACGGTGGGATGGCTGTCGAACTCCAGGTACTGGATCGCCGCGGGCCAGCCGACGAGCACGGAGCGTTCGATCTCCGGGGCCAGCGGGCTGGGGGCGAGCACCCCCATGACGGTGAAGGCGCGTTCGCCGATCCACACCTCGGGTTGCCGTCCCGCGGGGTCGAGCGACGTTATGCCGAGCCGGGTCGCGGCGACGGCTCCCAGTACGACCGTGGGGAACGCGGCGTTGGCCGGATTGAGGAAGACACCGGACGCGACGTGTGCGCCGAGAACCGGCAGCAGGTCATTCGCCGCGGCGAGCACCGTCAGTCCCGACCCCTCGCTGGCCGGGATGGCCGCTGAACGGCGGACCTGGGCGTGCGTGTTGGCGACCTGGCTGACCAGCTGGACCGGTGGGATCCGCGCGGTCATCTCCGCGGCCACGGCCGGGACCGGCGGCAGCGTCTGGGTGCCCTGGTCCACGCGAGCTTCCGCCCGCAGCAGGTTGGTGCCCAGCAGCGAGAGCCGGTCGTCGAGCGCCCGCTGCCCGGAGGTGGAGATCCCGATGACCACGATCATCGTGGCGATCCCGATCGAGATGCCTAGCGAGGAGAGTGCGGCGCGCAGCGGACGGGTCCGGGGACCGAGCAGACCCAGCAGTACGACATCGCCGGGGCCGAGGCGGACGGCGGGGCGCGTCACGCCGTCCCTCCCGGCGGCCGGGACGTGTCCGATCGGATGCGGCCGTCGAGGATCTCCACCCGCCGCGGCAGGCCCGCCGCGATCTCCCGGTCGTGGGTGATCACGGCGACGGTGGTGCCGCCGCCGTGCAGGTCACGCAGGAGACTCAGCACGGCACCGCTGGTGCCGGTGTCCAAAGATCCGGTCGGCTCGTCGGCCAGCACCAGGGATGGGTTGTTCACCAGCGCACGCGCGATGGCCACCCGTTGCTTCTCCCCGCCGGAGAGCTGGTGCGGCCGGTGACTTCGGCGATGGGCCAGGCCGACCCGTTCGAGCGCGGCCTCGGCCAGCGGCCGGCGCCGGCGCCGGGGCACCCCCGCATACAGCAGGCCGGTGGCGACGTTCTCGGTGGCCGTGAGCCCGTCGGTGAGGTGGAAGTGCTGGAACACGAAGCCGATCTCCCGGGCGCGGAGCGCCGATAGCGCGCGGTCGGGCAGCGCGGTGACGTCTTGCCCGGAGACCTCGATCGTCCCGCTGGTCGGGTGGTCCAGGGTGCCCATCAGGTTGAGCAGGGTGGACTTGCCGGAGCCGGACGGGCCGGCGATCGCCAGCAGCTCGCCGGACTCGATGGTGAGCGTCACGTCGGTGAGCGCGCGTACCCCACCGGGGTACTCTTTGCCTGCAGCGCGGAGTGCGAGCACCGGGGTCATGACACTGTCACCACTCGCTGGCCTGCGGCGAGGTCGCTCCCGGACACCTCGACCCGGCCGTCGGCGAACAGACCGGTTCGCACCGCGACGAGCGTCGTGCGTCCGTCGGCGACGACCTGCACGGCGTACCCGCCTTCCTGCAGCGCGAGCAGCGCGCCGACCGGCACCGCGAGCACGTCGTCGTGCCGGGCCGTGGTGACCGAGACACCGACGCTGCCGGAATCCAGGGAGGACACCTTGTCCTGGTCGTCGACGGAGATCGTCACCGTCTGCTCGGGCCCGGAGCGCGTTGTGTTGCCGCCCGGCGACGGGGTCGCGGCCCCGTCCGGGTCGGTGCCTACCGAGGTGACCGTGCCGGGCGTGTTCGTCCCGTCCGGCAGCGTGAGGCCGACCTTGCTCCCGGTTTTGAAGAGGGCGACGTCGACCTGGGTGGGATCGACCGGGGCGGTGACCTGCCGGGCGGTGCCGGTCAGGGTCAGCAGCTCTGCCGCCGCCGGTGCGCCCGGCTGCGCCTTCAGGGAGCCGATGCGGACTTCGCCGTTCAGCACCGCGACGTCACCCATCTCGAGCACGCCGCTCTCTTCGAGCTTGTTCTTGCGCTGCCACGCTTTCAGCGCGGTCGCGGTGCCGTCGCGGTACGCGTCGCCCGTGGGCGCCGTACGGTAGCCCAGCGCCCGGAGGTTCGCGTTGACCTCCCGGACGTCCGGTCCCGGTGTGGCGGCCGGATCGATCGTCCGGTACAGCGGGAGATCCCCGAGGAACAGCACGACGGGTTCGGCGTCGACCGAGTAGAGCCGGTCGCCGTGGTGCACGACCGTGCCTGCCGCGGGCAGCCAGGTCAGCGTCCCGGACTTTCGTCCGGTGTAGACGGTCGCCGGGCCGTGGCCCAGCGTTCCGTCGAGTGTCACCGAGGTGGACAGAGTCGTCTTCGCGACGACGGTGGTCACGGGAGGCGCCGGCTGAGCGGCCGCGGTGGGCGGCGTGGGCCGCGTGGCGAACACGTACGCGGTCGCCCCGCCGACGACCAGCACCATGACCGTGCCGAAGCCGGCCAGGGCGCGTTTCCTCATTTGCCGATGCCCTGGGTGGCAACGTCCTTCTCGCAGGCCGGCGTGAGCTCCATTCCCTTTGTGATGGAGGCGGAGTCGTTCTCCGGGCCGCCGAAGCTGAAGAGCATCCGCCCGTCCTGCGGTGGTTCCTCGTTGACGTACTTCACGCCCTTGGCCCGCAGGCACTGCACCACAGCGTGCACGAAGTCCGCGGCGTGCGGGTTCGAGGCGTCCAGCTCCCACGGGGGCAGCGGGTCCTTGGACACGCAGGCCGCCCGCGCCTTCGCCGCTGCCTGGTCGGGGTCGGGCAGTGTGGAGATCTTGGCCTTTTCGAACCCGTTCTGCGCCATGCACGTCTCGTAGATATCGGAGAGGGCCACCGCTTCGGCGTTGGTCATGTCGATGCGCTCACGCGGGCGGCCGTTGTCCGGATCGGCGGGCACGGCGGACGTCGTGGCCGAGCCGGCCGTGGGCAGCGTGGCCACCCGGTCGGGCGCGGGCGGGGACGAGCAGCCGGCCAGCAAGGCCACCGCCGAAGCGGCCAGCATGAATCGGAAAGGGGTCACCCGCTCAAGGTGCCCCATGACTGTGAAGATCTCGTGGAGACGGCACGAACGAACCTTCACCGGTCCCCGGGCGCGGGCAGACACAGCGTGAAGGTGCTGCCCCGGCCGGGCGTGCTGGTCACCGTGACGCCGCCGCCCTGTGCCTCGGCGAGCTTGCGCACGATCGCCAGGCCCAGGCCGCTGCCGCCGGTCCGCCTGGTGCGCGACTTGTCCGCCCGCCAGAACCGGTCGAACACGTGCGGCAGGTCCTCCGGGGCGATGCCGGCGCCGGTGTCCGCAACGGTGATCAGCACGGACGGGCCGTGGCGGTGTCCGGACACTGTGATCCGGCCGTCCGGCGGGGTGTGGCGGACGGCGTTGGCCAGCAGGTTGCCGACGATCTGCCGCAGCCGCACCGGATCGGCCTCCACGAGAAGGCCATCGGGAATGCTCACGTCGACGCGGGCGTCATGGGCCGCCGAAACATGTCGCAGCAGTTCCGTCGCGTCGACCTCGACCCGCTCCAGGCTCAGCATGTCCGCGTCGGCCAGGGCCAGGTCGCGCAGGTCGTCGACGAGGTGTTGCAGAAACAAGGTTTCCTGCACCAGCGAGGCCACCAGCTCGTCGTCGAGCTCGGCGACGCCGTCCTGGGTGGCGATCAGCCAGCCCCGGATGGTGCCCAGCGGCGTCCGCAGCTCGTGCGAGACGTCGCTGATCAGCTCCCGGCGCTGGTCCTCGGTCCGCGCGGCGTGCGCGGCCATCTCATTGAACGCCGTTGCTAGCTCCGCGATCTCCCAGCTCGCCCGCACCTGCGCACGGGCATCGGCGTCACCGGCCCGCATGCACCGGGTCGCCGTGGTGAGCTCGCGGACCGGCCGGATGACCCGGTTCGCGAGCAACATCGCCACCCCGATGGTCAGCACCAACACGATCGCCGTCGCCCCCGCGATCCGCAGCAACCCGTCGGGCGACAGTCCGAAGCCGGCCTGTCGATTGCTCCGCGCGCTGGTGACCTGCAGGTACGCGATCGGTGCGACGTACGGCCGCAACAGCTGGCGGCGGGCGTCCACGAGGCACTGGGTGACCCGGCGATCGTGCATCCCGGCGGCCGGGCGCACTTCGCCGTGGGCGTCGAGCGCGACGGTGACGCCCTCGCCTCGACCCAAACAGCTCTTCATCGCCGGCACCAGCTGCTCCAGGGCCGCCTGTTCAGTCGGGGTAGGGGTCACCTTCGGGGTGTCCTGGAAGCCGATCGGCCAGTTCGCCACGTTCAGGTCCTTCACGCAGTCCGGCGACGCGACGCCCTGAGCCAGCCGCAGGTACGGGCGTCCGCCGGGCACCTCGGCGATGGTCGCGGCGGCGCCCCGGGCCCGCAGGCACTGGACGTCGGCTTCGATGCGCGCTTCCAAATCTGCGTGTTCCGCGGTGCTCAGCCGGAACGGCCCGACCACGGCGGGGTCGATCCCGTCGGGGAACTGCGTGCGGGCCAGGGCGTTGTCGACCGCGAGGGGGTCGATCTGCAAGGAAGGACCGGTCTGTACCGGATCGGA
This sequence comes from Amycolatopsis sp. NPDC051061, assembly GCF_040682935.1. Lineage (NCBI taxonomy): Bacteria > Bacillati > Actinomycetota > Actinomycetes > Pseudonocardiales > Pseudonocardiaceae > Amycolatopsis > Amycolatopsis sp. NPDC051061. The sequence goes on along the minus strand of NZ_JBFBBZ010000053.1, from coordinate 34,432 downwards.
CGGGTCCGCCGAGCCGGCGATGGGCCCGCCGCCCACGGGGGTGAGCGTGATCCCGGCACCGAGGTTCGACGACAGCCCGGCGAGCGTGGGCCGCACGCCGCTCCAGTCGGTGTGCGTGGCCGCGTAGTCGACCAGGCTGCCGTACACCTGAGCGGACATCTCGTTCACCCGGACTTGTTGCTCGGCGATCGACCCGGTGGTTCCCTGCACAGCCAGCCAAGCGGTCGCCGCAACCGCGCCGGCGGCCACCAGCACCGTGCCGCCGAGCAACCGGACCCGCAGCCCGCGGCTAGCCACCGTCGGCGATCTTGTAGCCGACGCCGTACACCGTGTGCAAGTACTGGGGCCGCCGAGGATCGGCCTCGATCTTGCGGCGCAGGTTCTTGAGGTGCGTGTCGGCGGTCCGTTCGGTGACGAAGGTGTCTTCACCGTGCGCCCGGTTGAGCAACTGTCGACGGCTGAGCACGCGCCCGGGCTCGGCCAGCAGCGCCTCCAGGATCCGGAACTCGGCCGGTGTGCAGTCGATCGGACGGCCGTGCACGCGGACGGTGTGCCGGACCTGGTCGAGCACGAGCGCACCGATGCAGAGCGGCAGAACCGACCGGTGACCGGCCGGTCCCGCCCGGCGCAGCAACGACCGCACTCGCGCCATCAGCTCCCGGGGGTCGTAGGGCTTGGTGACGTAGTCGTCGGCACCGAGGTCGAACCCGGTCAGCTTGTCCTCCGCCGTCGACCGCGCGGTCACCACCAGCACCGGGACGTCGGAATCCCGCCGCAGGGCCCGCACCACGTCGAAGCCGTCGATGCCGGGCATCATCACGTCGAGGACGAGCAGGTCGGGTTGCCTCAGCTTCGCCTGGTCGACGGCCTCCCGTCCGTCGTGCACCACGAGCACCGAATGAGCCTCGTGCCGCAGATACCGGCGCAACAGCTCAGCCTGCTTGACGTCGTCCTCGGCAACCAGCACAAAAGCGCACATCGCCCGCCCCTTCTGATGGGAATCTTAGCCGGACACCAGAGGCAGGATCGCGAGCGTGAACACCGGGCTGGTCAGGGCATCGCCGTCGAGGAACGTGTCGAACCGGGAATTGGTCGCCAGCAGCTGGTCTTCGCCCAAGGCGATTCCGGTGGGGGTGTCGGCTTCCGGTTAGGTGCGTTCGAAGATGATCTTGGCCGTGCCGCCTTCCGACCTGCGGCCGGGTTTGTGCACCGTGATACCGGCAGCTGAACGCGGATGCGCTTGCCAATAGCGAAGAAGGTAACGGGGGGGTGTCCCTATGTGATTGTCAAGCCGCGGCTGCGGTGGGAGTGGGTTCGGGGTGGCGGTAGTGGGTGCCGTTGCGCAGCATGGCGTAGAGCACGTCGCAGCGGCGGCGAGCCAGGCAGATCAGCGCGGCGTTGTGCTTCTTGCCCTCAGCCCGCTTGCGGTCGTAGTAGGACCTGCTGACCGGGTCACGCAGTGCCGCGAACGCGGCGAGGAAGAACGCGCGTTTGAGCTTGCGGTTGCCGGTCCGGGCCGGGTGCTCGCCTCTGATCGACGATCCGGAGCTGCGCGTGACCGGCGCGATGCCAGCGTAGGCAGCCAGATGCCCGGAGGAGGCGAAGTTGGAGGCGTCACCGACCTCGAGCAGGATCCTGGCGGCGGTCCTGACGCCGATGCCAGGCATCGAGGTCAGGACCCCGGCAAGAGGGTGCGCATCAAGTATCCCCTCGACCTGCTCGGCGACGGCTTTGCGTTGCTGCAACACGGTTTTCAGGCTGTCGGCCAGCCTCGGGAGGACCGTGTCGGCGGCTGCGGTGCCCGGGACGGTGACGGTCTGCTCGCCCAGGGCGGCCATGATCGCCTCGATGAGTTTTCCGCCCATGCGTGGCGCGTGGACCTTCGCGATCGCGGTCAGTTTGCGACGACCGGCCTGGGCGATGCCAGTCGGGCCGCCGCAGCGGGAGAGAATCTCCAGCACTGCCGGATGCGAGATCCGCGAGCCGATGGCGCGTTCGAGAGCGGGGTGGATACCGGTGAGCAGGCCACGGATCCGGTTGCTGAGGCGAGTGGCCTCGCCGGCCAGGTCGTCGTCGAACCCGACCAGCACGTCCAGCTCGGCCAGCGTTTCGTCGCCGACGTCGACCGGGCGCAGCGTGTGCGGCAGCGAGCGGGCCGCGTCGGCGATGACGAACGCATCCCGCGCATCGGTCTTGGCCCGGCCGGGGTAGAGGTCGGCGATGCGGCGCATCGCCAGGCCGGGCAGGTAGGCGACCTGGTGCCCGGCGGCCCGGGCGACTGCGACCGGCAGTGCCCCGATGGTGGCGGGCTGGTCGACCACGACCAGCAGTGCTCCATGCGCAGCGAGCTTGTCGAACAAGGCTCTCAGCTTGGGTTCGGTGTTGGGCAGCGGCCCGTCATGCAGCCGCTTCCCGTCCGGGTCGAGACCGACCGCGTGGTGTTCGCCCTTGCCGACGTCCAGGCCGAGGAACACTCCGAAACTGCTGCTCATCCACCACGCCGTTCAATCGTCGGTTGTGGTCACCGGTCGAGCATCGATGGCCGGCACCCACGTTACGACGAGACCTACCTTGCGGTGGCCGTGTCCCTATCAGCGGTCCCTCGATGCCACCAGATCCGGTGACACCACCCCCCGGATCATGCGTGCGACTGGGGGCGTTAGTCATGCCGGGCCTGGTGACCACAGCTCCTTGATCAGGAACTACGAAGAAGGTAACGGGGGACGCAGCGCTTCCCTGCGGGAAATAGCCGCCCTTGCAGGTAACCGGTGGTCTCTCGATATCACCACGCCTCGCTGACGGGCGGTTCGCCCTGCCGTCCTTATGGGGAATTGTGCTGCCGTCCTATGGGAGATGTGGCGTTGTCGCTCGCGTCCTGAGCCAAGTTTGAAGTCCCCACCTTGGAGACCTTGATGCATGAACCTGACGAAACCGCGGTTGCTCCCCGGCGGTCGCCGCGAACCCGCCGGAACGCTCTGCTGATCGCTGCCGCTGTCATCGGAGTGGCCGCGGTGGCGGTGGTCGTCGTGCGGGTCGGGTCAGCCAAGCCGACTGGCAGCCCGTCGGCTCCGGCGCAGAGCACGAACCTCAGCACGAACCCGACCGCGAACTGGCCCGACATCAAGCTGATGTCGGCGACGCAGGTATGGGACCTGGCGGCCAACCTCAGCGTCGGCGCCGTCGACCAGCCGGTCCGCCCCGGGCAGTTCCGGTACGTCAACCAACACACGTGGGTCATGAACACTATGCAGACCGGTGACAAGACCGGCTACAGCTACGTACGTGTTCAGCTTGATGTTGTTGTGGGAGCGACCGGGAGCCATGGTCCGGTGGTGAATAGCTGGGTGAGTACGTCGAGGAGATCCATGCCGTGCTTGGTGGCAGTGGACAGGTAGGAACGCAGGACGGCGAAGTCGGCCAGCCCTTGGAGGCTGCGCCATGTCCCGGAGATCTTGAGTTGCAGCTTGGTGGGTCGCAGATCTCTCTCGCTTTGGTTGTTGCTGAACCAGATCGCGGTGTCGGTCGTGAATCGCAGGATGTCGGTGGCGTCGCGAGCGAACCGTTCGACCAGTTTCGCTGCTTTCCCGTCTGGTTCCGCCTTGGTGGCTGCCCGGCCGGCGCTGATCGCCCCGGCCCGGGGAGTGGGACCACCACGTCGGACGGCGACTGGACCGGTGGGCACTTCGTCGGCCAGTTGTGGCTCGCGGCCACGCGAGACAAGCGGTTCCCCGGTGCCGCGCGCGAGTACTCCGCGCGCCTCGACGGCCGCGAAAATTCACCGGCCGTGTTCCGCGGCTTTCTCTTCTACTACGGTGCGTTGCTGGGAGCCCGGCTCCTTGGTGACGACGGTGCGTGGGAGCGCGCGGTCCGCGGTGCGAGGGGCTGATGACGGCGTACAAACCCGGCGGCAGGCGTCACTCCGCTCGGGACGGCCGCGGAGGAAGCGCACAGCGTCGGTGACAGCGAGACCAGCATCGACGTCGCCACCGGTGCGATCGTCCGCCGGTACAGTCACAAGGGCTTCTGGGCCAAGAGCACCTGGGCGCGGGCGCAAGCGTGGGCGATGCTGGCGTTCGCGATGGCAGCGCACCGTCTGCTCCGGCCAGCCGGAGCTGCTGGACGCCGCGGTCACGGCGACCGGCCGGTGGACCGGAAACGTCCGGACGATCTGGTGGCGTACTGGGTCTTCGACGACCCCGGTATCCTCCGGGACACGTCGTCGAAGACAATCGCGGCGGCTGCGCTGCTCAAGCTGGCGGAACTCGTTCCCGATGGCGAGAACTACCGGCTGATGGCTCGGCGTACCGTCCAGGCACTCGTCGGCGGCTACTTGCGCACTGTGCCGGGAATGCCTCCTTCGATCGGGATGCTGGGGCAGGGGTGTTACAACAAGCTCCTCGGGCTGGCCACTGACCACGAACTGGTCTGGGGGATTACTGCCTGACCGAAGCGCTGTCCGTGATGGCGGGAGAGCTGAACCCGCTGTCCGTATAACGGGATCAACTCCTGTATCGGATCGCCGCCGACCCTCCGCGCTGGCCGGCTTGTTCTCCCTGGTGGACCCACGCGGCGTAGCCGCCGAGAAGGTCGGATACATCGGTGTGACCGGCGCGCCGGAGGACGCTGGCGGCGATCGACGAACGGTGTCCGCCCGCGCAGTGCAGCACGATCGGATGGTCGCGCGGGATTTCCGCGATCCGTCCGGGCAACTGAGCCAATGGGATGTGCAGCGAACCTGCGATGGCGCCTGCCGCGCGCTCGTCGTCTCCGCGAACGTCGACGATCAGTGGCGACGCGACGGCGGCCAGGCTGCGGCGGAGGTGATCCGCGGTGATCCGGCTCGCGCTGTCGAGTTCGTGGGCGATGGCCGGCAGGGCGGCGCTGGGATCGTCCAGGTGCCCCGCGACGCGGTCCGAACCCACTCTGGCCAACCGGGTCACTAGCTCGTCCTGCCGTTCGTCCGGTGCGACGAGGACGATCTCGCTCCCTGGCGGGATGACGGTCGCGGCCTGCTCGGCGAAGCGGCCGTCGGCGGGTACGTTGAGCGAGCCACCGAGGTGGCCCGACGCAAAGTCCTGCGGACTGCGACCACTGGCCCGAGTTCGGACAGCAGGTTCAGCACGGCGATGCCCAGCAGCAGCCGGTCGGGGCCGCCGTCGCCGGTGAGCACGCCCAGCGCGGCCCGCTGCCGCGCGGGTAGGACGTCCGCGCGGTCCAGCACGGGGCGCAGCAGCTGGTGCAGGCCAGCGAACGGGACATCGGTCTCGAGCCGGTGGCCGGACGCCCGCAGGACCAAGCCGTCTGCGTCGGCCGCGGCGCGGTTCAGGCGCGCGGTTTTGCCGGTTCCCGGGCCACCGACCAGGATCAGTGCCTGCCCTTCGGTGACGAGGCTCACCAGGCGAATCTACCTGATGCAGTCAGGTGACTGATTCGGCGAGGACCTCGGACGGGTCACCATCGGGCCCATGCCCGAAATCACCCGAGTGCTGGAGAAGGAGTGGCCGACCCGGCCGCCCACGGCGATGTTCCCGGACCTGCCGCAGTCCTTCTGGGACGTTCGTCCGCACTTCTGGGATCCGGCAGACGGCCGGCTCGTCAGCCGTACGTACACCTGGGTTGTTCGCGTGAACGGCCTGCTGGTGCTGGTCGACACGGGAATCGGCGACGGCAAGGAACGGCCGGAGATGCCCGCTTTCCACCGGCTCAAGACCGGCTTCCTGGCCCGGCTGGCCAAAGCGGGCGTCGAACCCGGCGACGTCGACGTCGTGGTCAACACGCACCTGCATGCCGACCACGTCGGTTGGAACACCCGCCTGGCCGGCGGCGAGTGGATTCCGACGTTCCCGCGCGCGACCTACCTCTTCCCCGCAGCCGACTACGAGCACTTCCGCGACGATCCGGTGATCGCCGACAGCGTGCAGCCAGTGGTCGACGCGGGCCAAGCCGTTCTCTGGCGGGACGGTCACCGCATCTCCGACGATTTGACGCTCGAGCCGGTTCCCGGGCACACCCCAGGCTCAAGCGTGCTGAAACTGCGCGAGGACGCCGTGTTCGCCGGCGATCTGCTGCACAACCCGGCGCAGGCGCTTGAACCGGACTGCAACAGCATGTTCTGCCTCGACGCGGCCGAGGCCAGGGCCGCGCGCCGGCAGGTCCTCGGCTGGGCGGCCGACCGCGGCGCGCTGGTGCTGCCCGCTCACTTCGCGGGCGGCCCCGTCATCCGGAAGGGATCGGGCTTTGCGTTCGCCTGAACTGCGTGGACGGCGCGAGAACGGCGTGTGGATCTACCAGGGCATTCCGTACGCCAGGCTCGAGGACCGGTTCGGGCCGCCGCAACCGCCGCGGGCGGGCTTCCGGGACGCCACGGCGCCCGGGCCGACCTCGCCACAGGGACAGCGGTCGTTTACCGGCACCGACTGTCGGCGATCCTCGGCGCCGGTTGGGAACCGGGGCCGGACTACTTGAACGTGAACGTGTGGACGCCGGACACGGTCGCCCGGGACCTGCCGGTCCGGCCACGCCCCGATGTACGACGGCACGGCTTTCGCTCGCGACGGCGTCGTGCTCGTGACCCTCAACTACCGCCTGGGTGCCATCGGCTGGGTCGACCTGCCCGACGCACCGTGTAACCGCGGTCTCCTCGACGTGCTGGCGGCGCTGGGCTGGGTCCAAACCCACATCGCGGAGTTCGGCGTCAATCCGGGCAACGTCACGCTGTTCGGCCAGTCCGTGGGCGCGATCCTAATTGCCGCGCTCCTGGCGAGCCCCGAAGCGGGGCGGATTGGTGCGCCGCGCGATTTCGCAAAGCGGCGGAGCGCACATCTTCACGCCGGCTCAGGCGGCCCGGGTGACGACGGCGCTGGCGGCGAAGCTCGGCGTGGCGCCGACGGCTCGGGCGTTCGCCGAGGTCGGTGACGCCGACTTGGTCCAGGTCAGGGCGGAGTTGCACGTCGACACACGTTACGGCCGTTCACTCGGGGTGAGTCCGTTCAAACCGGTGGTGGACGGCACTCCGCGTCTCGCGCCGATCGACCTCGTCATCGGCACCATCGAGAACGCGGCTGACCTGTACATTGCCGAACCGGTCACCGATGCCGACGTATTCGCCGCCGCGATCCGGCGGCACCCGGCCCCGGAGTGGCTGGCCGCGAGGTTCCGGGCCCGGTTCGCCGCCCGGCCGACCAGCGGTCCGCGCTGGTGACCGAACAGTTCGGGCCGGCTCGGCGCAGCTCGTCGAGGCGCATCGGGGCCGGGTGTGGACAAATCGATTTGCGCGCAACGGCGGTGCGCCGCACTGCGCCGAGTTACCGTTCGTGTTCGGGCGCGGGCCCCTGCACGACGCCTGGGTCCAGTTCGCCACGACCGGTGATCCCGGCTGGGCACCGCACCCGGCGACGAAGCGATTCTCCGTGACCGCGCACCCGGGGTGACCGCCCTGCCGGTCAGTTCATCGAGCGGACGTTTACCACCGGACGCGCATCAAGCGAAAACGCGAGTCGTGTCCTCGGCCCAGCCGGGCGTACCCGTCTTGATGAACCGGACCCAGGCGCCGTGGGTTTCACCAACCAGGGCCGGGTCCGGTGTTTCCGGCCCGAGCAGGTTCTGCCGGCCGTGCATCGACGGCAGGTCGGCGCGGTCGAAGACGAAGGGAAGTTCGACGCAGTGGCACGCTGCCAGCCGGCCGTCATAGGCGCCGGACGCCCATCGGAACTCGTAGGAAAAGGTCTTGCCCCGAGACCGAACCGAGTGAGCGTCGGCCAGGCGACGGCTGCCCGCGTTGAACGCGTCCGTGATGAGCCTGGCCAGTAGCTGCCCGTCGGACCAAGTGGGGTGCAGCGAGCGATAACGGTCGACTCGAACATCCGGATCGCGGAACCTCCGCCGCGCCGCCGCCATCAGTTCGGCGTCACCCGCGGTCTCAAGCAGTCGTGTCGGGACGGTGTACAGGTTGCCTTCGTCGGCGTTGCTGCCGATCAGAAGGTCGGTACCGAGGCGGGAACGGAGGGTGTCCGTGGGTTGGCCGGTGAGTAGCACGCCATCGATCACCGGTTTGAACGGGCTAGTGGCGATCGAGGTGTCGACAAAGCCGTGCCCGGCGTGGTCGAGGGGCGGCATCCTGGTCAGTAGTTCAGCGAGTTCGAGGTCGGTCAGTTCCGCGAGCGAGGCCGCGGTTGCTTCCCTCCCTAGCAACGCCGAGACAGCTCGAGTCGCCAGATTCGCTTGGGCCGGTTCGAATGCGCAGTCTCCAGTGCCGCTCTGGCTGATGGCGCGCTGGAACAGGCCTTCCGCCGCCGGGCAGGCCAGAAGCGTCGCGACGAGCATGGCGCCGGCGGACTGGCCCGCAACGGTGACGCGAGCTGGATCACCGCCGAAGGCCGCTATGTTGTCCGCCACCCACCGTAGACCGGCGAGCACGTCGAGAAGGCCGCGGTTGGCTGGGGCGTCGGGTACTGCGAGCCATCCTGCCGGACCGAGGCGGTAATTCAGCGTGACCAGGACGATACCGTCGCGGGTGAAGGACGTTCCGTCGTACATCTCGGCGGACCCAGTACCTGCTGTCAGACCCCCGCCGTGGAGGAACACCAGGACCGGTAACCCATGTGCGGTGGGGTTGGGCGTGCTGACTGTCGCGGTGAGATAGTCGGTGCCGGTGTAGCCACCACTTCCGAGGATCGAGCTCAAGTCGAGATCACCGAAGTGCCGTCGCGGCGCGGGAGCACTCGCTCCGGCAGCCGTCGCGTCGCGTACGCCGGTCCAGGGCGTTACGGGGGCAGGTGGCGCGAATCGCCGCGGGCCCACCGGCGGTGCCGCGTACGGGACGGAGTGGAAGACGACGCCGGCCGAGGTGAGAGTGCCCCTCAGGAGGCCACCGGTGACGTGTGTTGTGCCGGGCGGACACTTTTGCACAGGAGTCTCCCCAATCGTTCGAGTGCCATGCCGAATTGTCCGTTTGTGCGAGCCGGCCGGGCAGACCGCTGGTCTGCCCGGCCGGCTCACGCATGTCAGCGAGTGTGAACTTCGCGCAGCACGAAGCCGGAATTGGGCTTCTTCTGCAGAAGGTCGGCGAGGCCGCCACTCACCGTGTAGGTGGCACCGCGGGGCCCAGCAGCGATTCCGCTGGTAACCGGGTCGGGAACGGTGTCGGTGACGGTGACCTTCGCGCTGCGCCAGGAGTGGTCGAAGCGGATACGCTGGACGACGGCGTCCTTGCCGCTGAGCAGGCCGCTGCTGACGGCTGCGATCGAGCCGTCCGGCAGGCCGCGCAGCGATGCCGCGAGCGGCACCAGGTTGGTGTTGAGCTGGACGCGGGCGGCCTGCTTGGGGTGATCGACCGGCACTCGGACCAGAGAGCCGTCGGCCTTGGAGACGATCAGCAGGTTGTCGCGAACCAGCACCAGGGAAGTGGCTGCCGGGGAAAGCAAGACGCCCGGGACGCTGACGTCGGGGTTGCCCGCCAGGAGCGGGCTGTTCAGCAGGACGGATGCCTTGCCGTCGTGGGTGACCCGGTACAGGTTGGAACTCTGGGTGTCGGCGACGTAGGCGGTACCGCACGAGTCCACGACGACGTCGGCGGCCAAGTGCGCGCCTCCGTCGTGGGCGGTCGCGGCCAGGTCGGCGTACCACTGCCGCTTTCCGGTCCGCAGGTCGTAGCTGGCGAGCCCGGCGACCTTCAGCGGCCCCGCGGCGTTGGTGGTGTCGGCGACTCCGAGGTCGACGTTGGTAACCAGAACCCGGTTGCGCGCGCGGTCGACGCGGACACCCTGGAACGACACCATGGACGGATCGTCGACCAGCGTGCGCACGCTTCCGTCGCGGTTGACGATGGTGATCAGGCCCTTCTTCAGGGAGCCCACCACGAAGCTGCCGGTAGCCGGATCGTAGTCGGCGGAGTGCGGGAACACCTCCGGGCCGTTGACGTTGATGGTCGCCAACGGCGACCGCGTGGCCTGGTGGTGGCCGACGGACTGTGCTGCGGGGCCGGCGTAGGCGACCGAACCCATCAGGGCGGAAGTGGCCAGGGCGGCGGCGAGGAAGACCGCCGCAATTCCAGAAGATCGCAGTTTCATCGAATTCTCTTTCGGTGTCTGTTCCGCCTACCGGCTGGAGGCCGGTGATGGTGCTGCTGGGGCAGGTCGTTCCCCCCGCGCCTCGGCAGCGGATGAGTACTTGGCCGATCGTGGGGTACGAAACGGCGGACAGCCTGACCCTGGCGTTGTCAGGCTCACCGTCCATCGGTGACGGCTTGTCCGGCGCCAGACCCACACTGACAGGGTCAGGCAAACCCGGGAGACCGCTCCATAATGGGACCCATGACCATCAAGTCGGAGCTGGGGCAGTTCTTGCAGAACCGCCGAGCGCAGCTGAAGCCCGCTGATGTCGGACTGCCGATGTTTGACCAGCGGCGACGGGTGCAAGGCCTGCGCCGCGACGAACTGGCACAGCTGGCGGGGGTGAGTGAGTCCTACCTCACCCGGCTGGAGCAGGGACAGTCGCTCAACGCTTCACCGGAGGTCCTCGACGCCCTCGCGCAGGCTCTGCGTCTGGACGAGACCGAACGACGTCATCTGCACGACCTCGCCGGGGCTGCTCGGCAACGAGGCCGAGGCCGGCACCGGCGGCCGGCTCCCGAACGCGTCAACGCGGCGACGCAGCAGTTGCTCGACTCCCTGGACAGTACGCCCGCGGTAGTACTCGGACGCAACAGTGATGTGCTCGCCTGGAACCGCACCGGACACGCACTGTTCGCCGGCCACCTCGATCCGCTCAGTCCCGCGGACCCGGCTCGACGGCCGAACACCGCGCGCCTGGTGTTCCTGGACGCACACACCCGCGACCTCTACGACGACTGGCCGAAGAAAGCGCGAGACGTAGTGGGGAAGCTCCGCTTCGCGGTCGGCCAGTTCCCGGACGATCCGGGACTGGCCGCCTTGATCGGCGAACTGGTCATGCACAGCAAAGAGTTCACTGCCCTCTGGTCGGAACACCGCGTCCGAGACTGGAACATCGCCACCCACCGGATGCGTCACCCCCTCGTGGGCCCGGTGGACGTCATCCAGCAGGCGATGGCGCTCCCGGACGGACGTGGGCAGCGGATCGTCATCGTCTCGACCGAGCCGGGCTCACCCTCTCGAGCGGCACTCAGCCTGCTGGCTCAGCTCACTGCCCACCCTGAATACGAACGTACTGAAATGCAGACGCTCGCGCGCGAATCGAAGTAAAGGGAAAAATCTCGTTATTTTCAGTAATTTCCCACTGTCCGAGTTCAACCATTCCGAGAAGGAAAAGCCATGCCTGCCATCTATACCACCGAAGCGATTTCGACCGGCGACGGCCGCAACGGTGAGGTCCGCACCGCCGACGGGGCGCTCGACGAAGTCCTCGCGGTGCCCAAGGAGATGGGCGGCCCGGGGGGCGACAAGACCAACCCGGAGCAGCTCTTCGCCGCGGGGTACGCCGCTTGCTTCCACAATGGATTGAGGATCATCGCCGGCGAGCGGAAGATTCGCGTGTCCGACTCGACCGTGGCCACCACGGTGAGCCTGCTCTCCCTCGAAAGCGGCGGCTTCACGCTAGCGGTCGAACTGACAGCGCACCTTCCCGGCCTGGATCAGGCCACGGCGGACGAACTCGTGGAGGCCACCCATCAAGTGTGCCCGTACTCGAACGCGACTCGCGGGAACATCGATGTAGCCCTTGCCGCGAAGGTGTGACTCTCACCTGAAGTCGCCCAGGTACTGGCTCCTGAACGTGATGAATCTTCCCCACGGCGCTGGTCATCCATCCGGCTGGCTCCCGGGAACTGAACCGTCAGTTCGGCGGCGTCGATGCCCCGGGTCGCCGGCCGTGCCCCCGACCTCCGGCCGGCGGCCCGGACCCACTTCTCGCTCACTCCCGCCTGCATCGCCGAGCAAGGAGCCGCCATGCCTGTCCCGCGTCCCACCAACCATGCCCTTCTGGCCGCTGCCGAACATCACGGCTTCCGGCTCGGCCCTGATGACCTTGCTTCGTACGCGGCCCTGATCGACGCCACGCTCGGGTCCTACGACGTGGTCAATGACCTCTACCCCGCCACGACGAGCCCGGCCCGGGAGCATTGGGCACCTTCGGCCGAAGAGAACGTGCTCGGCGCCTGGGCGCGGCGGTGTGACGTCTTACCCGAAGCCGGCGGCGTGCTCGAGGGGCGCACGGTCGCGGTGAAGGACAACATCGCGGTGGCCGGCGTCCCGATGGTCAACGGGTCGGCATCGCTGGAAGGGTTCGTGCCCTCCGTCGACGCGACTGTGGTGACCCGTGTGCTCGGCGCGGGAGCGCGCATCGCCGGCAAGTCGGTTTGCGAAGACCTTTGCTTTTCCGGATCGAGCTTCACGGCGATCTCCGGGCCGGTCCGCAACCCGTGGGCGTCGTCGCGCTCAGCCGGCGGTTCCTCGAGTGGCAGCGCCGCACTCGTCGTGAGCGGAGCAGCCGACCTCGCCTTGGGAGGTGACCAGGGCGGATCCATTCGCATCCCCGCCTCGTTTTCCGGCGCTGTCGGTCACAAGCCCACCTATGGTTTGGTGCCCTACACCGGTGCGTTCCCGATCGAACGCACGCTGGATCACCTCGGCCCCATTGCTTCATCCGTTGCCGATGCTGCCCTCCTGCTCACGGTGCTGGCCGGGCCGGACGGAGCGGATCCCAGTCAGTCCGTGAGGCCGCCCGCGGTCACCGACTACAGCGATCTGCTCGACGTGCCGGTCGACGGTCTCCGCATTGGCTTGGTCCGAGAGGGCTTCGATCACGAGTCGTCGATGAACAGCGTGGACGATCTGGTCCGCTCGGTGGCGCGGGCGGTACCCGGCGCCGTCGTCGAAGAGGTCTCGATTCCGTGGCACCGGCAGGCGTTTCACCTCTGGAACGTCATCGCCACCGACGGTGGTGCTTATCAGATGCTGGATGGCAACGGCTACGGGTTGAACTCGTCCGGTCGTTACGACCCCGAATTGATGCAGTTCTTTGCTCGGCAGCGCATCGAGCGTGCAGACGAGTTGTCCGATACAGTCAAACTGGTTGCCATGTGCGGCCACTACGGGGTGCGGACACTGGGCGCTGCAAACTACGCGAAGGCTCGTAACCTTGTGCCGGTCGCCCGCGCAGCCTACGACGAAGCACTGAACAAGTATGATGTCCTCGTCATGCCGACCGTGCCCTTTACGGCATCACTCCTCGCTACGCCGGACGATACGCGGGCAGAGGTGATCGACAAGGCGCTCGGGATGATCGCGAACACCGCACCTTTCAACGTCACCGGTCACCCCGCAGTTTCGGTTCCCGCCGGTTTTGTCGACAGCCTGCCCGTCGGTCTGATGATAATTGGCCAGCATTTCAATGACGATCTTGTGCTACGAGTCGCCAGGCAGATCGAGATCGTGCGTGGCCCACATTCTTTCGCTGCCGGGGCGACTGCGGCCGTGTGACGTTACCAAAACTTGGAGAACCCGTGAGGATCGAGGAATACGCCGAGCAGGACGCGGTCGGATTGGCCGCGCTCGTCGCCGCCGGGGAAGTCACCGCCGCGGAGCTGGTAGCTGTGGCTGGGGATGCCATCGCCGCGGTCAACCCTCGGGTGAACGCCGTCGTGGAGACCTGGGATGTGGACGAAGGGGCGATTCGTCAGGTGGCTGCGAAAGGCGGTCCCCTGGCGGGCGTGCCGTTCCTGCTGAAAGACATCGGAGTCGCTCAAGCCGGAAGACCGATGGAGATGGGCTCTCGCCTCACCCAAGGCTTGATCTCGCCTGATGATTCCCGGCTCGGAAAGATGTTCACGGATGCGGGTCTGGTGTCCATCGGCCGTACGGCGGTTCCTGAATGGGCGTGGAACACCACGACCGAGTCAGCGCTGTACGGGGTGACCCGCAATCCCTGGGATCTGGAACGCACCGCCGGAGGATCGAGCGGTGGTGCCGCTGCCGCGGTCGCCGCCGGAGCGGTGCCGATGGCGCATGGCACCGACGCCGCGGGGTCGATTCGTATCCCGGCCGCGAGCTGCGGACTGTTCGGGCTCAAGCCGAGCCGGGGCCGGGTGTCCAACGGGCCGGCACTGGACGAGGGCCTCAACTTACTGGCGTCCCAGCTCGGCATCAGCCGATCCGTGCGCGACAGTGCTGCTTTGCTGGACGCCGTCTGCGGTTATGACATCGGATCGCCGTTCAACATCGCGCCCCCGGGCACGACCTACCGTCAGGCAGCGGAGGTGGATCCGCGACGGCTCCGCATCGGCGTCCGCACGGAGCCCCTCGGTGGTCAGAAGCCCAGCCAGGCCGTGGTCGCCGCGATCGAGGAAGTCGCCGAGCTGTGTGCGGAGCTCGGCCATCAGGTGGAAGCCGGTGGCCTTGACCCCGGAGTCGGCTGGGAAACGTTCGTTCACGACAGCTCGGTGCTGTGGGTGAGCAATCTCGCCACGTGGATCGAGGATGCGGCAGCCGGTTTCGGCCGACCGGTCGACGAGACCACCCTGGAGCCGCAAACGCTCGCCGTCCACCGAACTGGACGGGAAACTTCGGCGATGGATCTCGTTCGCGCCCTCGACGCTCGAAACCGGATGACCCGGGCAGCGGTCTGCGCGTTCGAAGAATTCGATATTTTGCTGACCCCGACTCTGCCCGACGTGGCCTTGCCGCTTGGCACTCAGCTCCGCGATCTGGACGGCATCGACGGGCACGGCTGGACGGAGAGGTTGTTCGATCTGTCTCCCTACACTCCGTTGATCAACACTGCCGGCCTGCCCGCGATGAACTGCCCGCTGTCCATGCATCCCGAATGCGGGCTTCCCATCGGAAGCCAGTTCGTGGCCGCTCCGGGCCGGGAAGATCTGTTGTTCCAGCTTGCGGGACAACTAGAGCGTTCGCGGCCGTGGCAGGGCCGCCGCCCGCCGATCTGGGCCGGAACTATCGACAGCTGAGGGGACATGCAGCTCAATGCTGTATTTCCTGCGCGACGCGCAGTAGTGTTGAGCGCGCGGTCCGCTGCCATTCGTTCGTGCCCCGGCGGGGAGGAGCGGCTACGCCGAGTGCCGTCATTGGCTTGCCCGCAATCACCAGTGGTACCGCGACCGAGACGAAGTCGGTACCTCGCGCCACCTCGTAGCCCCGCCGTCGGGTGCTGGCAAGTTTTCGCTCGAGTTCGTCTCGCGACATCTGCGGGACCCGATCGGTCGCCGGGACCGTCCCGTCCGGGTAAAGGGTGCGTACCCGCTCGAGCGGAAGAGCGGCGAGTAGGACCCGGCCGGCCGCACTGTTGCCGGCGGGCAAGCGCGTGCCGGTCTGATCGGCGACCCGGACGATTTGCGTCGATTCGACGCCACTGACGTAGACCGCGTTGGCGCCGCGCAGCACGACCAAATTTGTTGTCTCGTCGAGTTGTTCGCTTGCGCTGAACTACCTTGACGTGATCAGCCGGCATCTCCGCGACCAAGGACGCGAGGGGCTCGACGAGAAGTGGCGGATTCTCCCGGCTGGGGGAGCGTCCAACGTGCCCGCCTTCGTCGCTTTGCTCGGACGGAAGATCTCGGTGACCGTCCTGGTGGACTCGGGGACAGAAGGCGGCGGGAAGGTCGAGGCGCTCGGCAAGGCGCTCGCGACCGAGGCTGATACCGAATTGCGCCGGACACTGCTGCGACCTGACGAAGGCGGCACCGTCCGCGGTGTGCAAGCCGAGGTGACGGTCGAAGCCCTTGCCCTTGACATCTCGCTCGAATCCTCTCGCGCTGGCCTCGTGAAGGCCATCATGCGCGCCCCCAGTGTCCGCCCAGAAGCTGGAGAGGCACGCGCGGCACAACGCCTCGCCGATCTGCTCATTGACGGTATGGGGACCGACGCGCAAAAGCACCTGTCCGCATTCTGGGAACGTGCGGCCCGCAGGCTCACCAACCTCGTCACGGACCAACTGAAGAAAGTCGCCAACCAGGATGTTGTGTTCTCCGATGAGGTGAAGTTCCAGAGGCTGCAGAAGGAACGCCAGACCACCAAGGAGCACCTTGGCGGGCACTCGGAGCCGCACTCGAAGTCGGTCTCCTACGACGGTTGGAAGAAGTGCCTCTACGAGTACGCCTGGTTCGACACTTCACCTGAATACAAGGCCGCACAGGCGCTCGATGAGGCGCCCAACGTCGTCGTGTGGGCACGCCTCCACATCAAAGACCTGCCGATCACGTGGACGCAGGAGGGCCGCGAGTACAACCCCGACCTCGTCGCAATCGAGGAGGTCAACGGGCAACGAACGTGCTGGCTCATCGAGACCAAAATGAACAAGGAAGCCCACGCCGAAGACGTTCGGGCCAAAGCGAAGGCCGCCAAGACCTGGGCCAACACCGTCAACAACAACGGCAAGTGGCACTACATCCTCCTGACCGAAGATGACGTCAACGACGCCGGACTTGACTGGAACCAGATGAAGGCATTCGGGGCACGGTAAGTAACGCCCTGCCGTCATGGTCACGATGAGTGCGGCTCGGGGTATGGGAGAGCGAAGGCCCACGTCAGCAACGACCCCACCTTGATGAGACGACGCCTCCCGCGCACTCAAGCTCGCCCGACGCCCAGCAGATGCTCGACGAGCCACGCGCTGGACGAACTCACGGCACCATGGTCGCGCGAGCCGCTGATGGCGGCGGCAGGTGCCCGGCTTGCCGCCACCGCCGCAGCACCTTTCGGCCGTAGTTGTTCGTGCCCGCGATCCGGTCCAGCTCCGCGCCGGTCGGCGTAAAAGCCCTTGGACCGCTCGGTCACGTAGTGCGCCACATCCGCTGTACGGCGGACGAGGTTCGGCCGGCGGCCGAACCTCGTCCGGGACCCCGGCCCTTGTGTCGATCATGTTGGCCGTTCGCGGCGGCCTCCGGGCAGAGCTACTGTCGTGGACATTCGCAGGTCACGATAGGTGCGGATGTAGTCCGAGCCTGGTCGGGGGCGCGTGTGACATCTACACGACCCCTTGACGCTCGAGAACTGCGGTGTCTGTGACTTCTCGGGTTTCCGGCGGCTCATGCGCCGGCATCGAGGGTGCGCGCAGGTCAAAGCCGCGGGCTCTTCGCGGTCGGGGCCAAAGGCGATGAAGCTGGTTTGCTGGTAGTCCCTATCGAACGCCATTGCGCGGGGGCGATGTCGTCACCCCGGCCGCCGCCTCGGTCGATTCGTCCAGGAAGGCACCAGCTGGGTAGTTCAGGGGAAGCCGCCGGGTGAGGGACGAACAACCGCCGCGGACTTCGCGACGCAGGCTGTCAGCGGCGGATGTCTTGTCAGCGCTTGCCGGGTGACAGCTACTTCTTGGCGGCGGCAACTTTCCTGCGCGGCATACGCTTGCGGGTTGGCGCTGGAGGCTCTTGCTGTGCGCATTTGTACGCCGCGATGACATCGGACGTTTACCTAGTTGCTCGAATCATCTGCAGGCGCGCCACAGTGCGTCTTCAGCCGTGGTCTTGGAGTCCGCGACTGCTTTGTCCCATCGTGCTTGCAGGCTGTCGAGGAGGCGTTGTTCGACTGCGGCGGCGACGTGGGAGTAGGTCTCTTGGACTTTGTCTTGGAGGACGTGGCCGAGGCGGAGGGCTTGGGCGATTTCGGGTATGCCGTCGTCGATCATCCAGGTTTTGTGGCTGTGGCGGAGGCCGTGGAAGGTGAGGCCGGGCTTGGCGGGTTGGAGGCGGATGGCGGGGTTGGGGATGTGGAGGTTGCCGTCGGCGGCGGGGCGGAAGGCTCGGCGGGAGAAGTTGCTGCGGCGGTGCCATTCGAGGTTCGGGGTGACGAAGACCTGGCGGTGGCTGTGAGTGGTCAGGTGCCAGCGCAGGAGGCGGACGAGGAACGGGGGCAAGCTGATGGTGCGTTCCGACTCGTCGGTTTTGAGATGGCCGAGGTAGAGCGGACCAGCACAGGGTTCGTGAAGGGCGCCGACGTCAGGATCCAGGTGGATGGAGCCGGTGTCGTCGTCGTAGAGCTGGACGTTGCTGCGGTCGAGGCCGGTGAGTTCGCCCCAGCGGGCTCCGGTCCAGCCGCCGGTGGCGACGAGGACGGCGCCGCATGGTCCGTACTTGAGGGCGACCTGGTCGGCGACGTGGAGGACCTCGCCTGGCTCGCCCCAGATCTTTCGTGGAGTGCGCTGAGCGCGGCGACGTCGCCCGCGGCGGCGGGCGACGAGGGGATTCGCGGCGATCAGCTTCTCCGGGACGGCGTCGGAGAGCAGGAGGGAGAAGCACTTGATGATGCTGTCGACCGTGGTCTTCGCTAGCCCCGAGGCGCGGAGTTTCTTCTCCCAGGTGCGGATGCTGAGGTTGGTGAGTTCGGCGAAGGTGGTGTTTCCCCAGCGGGGGAGGATGTGGACTTTGAGGAAGCTGCGGTAGTTCTCTTCGGTGCGTTGGTCGATGTCGAGGGAGTTGAGCCAGGCGGGGGCGAATTGGGCGATGGTGGTGCGGCTGTCTTCGGGGTCGATCCAGGTGCCGGTGCGTTGTTCGTGGAGCATGGTGCTGATGTGGTCTTCGGCGGCGTCGGGGTTGGGGAAGCCGGAGATGGCGCCTTTGGTGCCGTTGGTGCGGCGGTAGCGGATTCGCCAGGTGTCGTCGCCGGCGGGTTCGGTCCAGGGCACGGTGAACTCCTGTGCTGTGGTGTGGGGGTCGCGTGGTGGTGCGTGTCCAGGACCGCTCCATAGGCGACAGAGGGGAAGCGTGTTCGGCGAAGAACCTCGTCGTGGTAACGAAGTGGGTGTCAGCGACGGGTGCGGCGTCGGCGTCCGGGGCGGCCGGTCTGGTCGTGGTTGTTCGGTCCGCGGTGGCCGGCGGCGACGATGGCGCGGAGGTTTTCTTCGGTGAAGCGCAGGTGCTTGCCGACGAACGTGCAGGGGATGAGGCGCTGGCCGGCTTTGCGTCGGAGCCAGGACTCGCCGACGGTCAGTCGCTCGGCTGCGGCTGCCGGCGTGTAGAGGAGCTGGCCTGTGTTGCCGGTGGGGGAGTCGTTGGGCTCGGACTGCCGAAGTGGGTCATCGGTTGGCAGGGCGGCCTCGAAGTGCGCGACGGGTAGTGGTCGCTGCTAACTCCGCTCGACTGCGTCCGGGGAGACAGGATGGCAGCGAGACGCGGCCAACCACCTCGAGGGTGGCGCAGGTTGGTGGCGGGACATGTGGCCGACGCCGTGAAGGCGCTGACTCAGAGAACCTTTGGTGATCCACCCTGTTCGGGGGACGCTACTGGGACACTTTTCGTGACCCCATTTCGCCGCGATCCGGCCGGTGCCCCAGTTTTGCCCCCGCTACCAGCTGGTAGCTGAACTTCTTCTTGGCGAAACTCAAGATCCGGGACAACGAAAAAACCGCCCTACCTGGATCTTTGGATCCGGCGGGCGGTGTTTCGTCAGAGTGGAGCTAAGGGGACTCGAACCCCTGACCCCCTCGCTGCCAGATCATGGTCCTGACCTGCGGCGATAGAGAATCGCCTGGTGAAATGATGCGCTTGACCGCCGTTGCCTGCAACTGTGTGTTATTCAGTGCAGTTGTGACAGGGGGTTTGCCCCAGCTGTGCCCCAGTGAAATTAGTGAGAGGAATGGCCGCGCTTGTACCTTCCGAGACCGACCGCCGCGCACCGCAGCCGTTCATCGGCAGGTCAGTGGCGGTCGTTCAAGGTGCGTAGACCGTGATCGATGAAGTCGATCATCCAGGTGAAGCTGACGTCGACATCCGCGTCGATCCGGAAGTTGCCGGCCGCTTCCAGGGTGGCGAATCCGTGCAGAACGGTGCGCACCATCCGCAGGGCGTGGATCTCCTGGCCCGGGTCGATCCGGTACCCGTGCAGCATGGCCGACCAGGAGGCGAGCACCCGGCCGGCCGCGGCGACGAGCGGGTCGTCGGGCCCGGTTGGCCTGACCGCGTTGCCCGCCGCGTAACGGCCCGGGTGTTCCTTCACGTACGACCACATCGCGCGGGCGCCGGCGATGAGGGCGTCGCTGCCGGCCCGGCCCTGGGTTGCGTCGCGGATGGCGTCGGCGAGTTCGGTCATGGCCAGGACGGCGATTCGGTGGTTCAGGTCGGCCTGGCTGGTGACGTGCTTGTAGAGCGAGGGCGTCTTGACCCCGAGCCGCTCGGCGAGCAAGCCCATGCTCAGCTGGGAGAAGCCGATGTCGTCCGCCAGTGCGGCGCTGACCTCGGTGACCAATGCCGGGGTGAGTCCGGCCCTAGGCACGGGTCAGCGTCCTGGCCAAGAAGGGCAGGGTCAGCGCGAGCACCTCATCCGGCGTCTGGACGTGCGGGTAGTGCCCGGCGCCCTCGATGACCGCGAGTTCACCGAGACCCGCAGGCAGGTCGGCGATGATCCGGTCGCCCTCGGCGCGGGGGTCTGCCCAGTCCGGGTCGACGCTGCCCTCGATGACCAGGACCGGGCACTTGACGTTGGGCAGCTGTTCACCGGCGTCGGCCGGGCTGCTCTTGCACATGGACTGCATCGCCTTCATTCTGCCGGGCTCGCTCAGCTTGGCCACGATCCGGGCCAATTCGCTGTGCCAGTCGGCGGGCTTGACCGGCATCGCGACGTCGAGGTACTTCTTCCAGCCCTCGATACTGCCTCCCATGATCACTTTCGCCATCTGGACGTAGCCGGCCCGGAAGCGCTTCACCCGCAGCAGCCCGCCGAGGTCGATCGACTGCTTGCGGGTGAACGGCGCCAGTTCGACGACACCGGTGATCACCTCGGGCGCGGTGGCGGCCGCAATGGTCGCGGCACCGCCGCTGATCGACTGACCGATGAGCACGGCCGGACCGCCGAGCCGGCGTACGACGGCGACCAGGTCGCCGGCGATGTCGGTCCGGCTGTAGCCGTCCCAGCCGGCGCTGGAGTCGCCACAACCGCGGATGTCGACGTTGGCGACCCGGTATCCCCGCGCGGCCAGGGCCGGGGCGAGGAAGCGGTAGGAGTGGCGGCTGTCGCCGATGCCGTGCGCCAGGACGACGAGGGGTCCTTGTCCGGTCACGTCGTAGGCGATGGTGTTGCCGTCGAAGCTCAGGTGCTGGGTCATGGTGCCTTCCGCGGAACTGGCTAAGGTTGATAGCCTTAAAGCTAGTGTCGTTAGCTAGCCGTGTCAACACGTCTTTTCGAGCAAGCGCTGCTGGTCAAAGCGGCTCGCCGAACCAGTGGACGAGCGCGGGTTCGAGGTCGTCCGGGTGGCCTGCGCAGCACGTAGCCGTCCGGCCGGATGAGCATCGGCTCGGTGCCGGCGCCCTGACCCGCGCGGTGTACCCGGTCCTGCCAGCGGGCGCCGACCTCGGCGAACTCGTCCGCCGGATCGAGCAGGACGCCGCACCCGCGCCGCAGCAGCTCGTGCGACCGGACCCGGCCGAGGTCCTGATCCGGCGCGGGACGGCCGACGAGCGGCTGGTCCCCGGCGCCCGGCATCGGGTAGCGGATGCCCATCCCGGACAACACGTCGTCGAGGTGGTACTGCACCGCCCGCAGTTGCGCCAAGGCCGCGAACAAATCCTTGGCCGCCGTCCGTGCCGGTACCAGGCGGCCTGCCGGGCCGCGTTCGTGATGCGGCGGGCGTACCGCAGTTCGACCAGGCGCACCCGGGGACCGAAGACGGCGCGCAGTCCCTCGCGGATCTCGTCCTCGGTGACCGGGACCTCCCGGGGCAGTGACCGGCCCGGGCCACTACGACTTTGATTCGGACGTGAAATTGCTGTCTTGGCCGAACGAAATCGCGACGAGTTGGCAAACCCCTATGAGCCGGTCTCCATCGGCGACCTTATCCGAGCCGCCATCCGCTGTCGCATCAGCATCACCGCCGCCGCAGAACGGATGACTCAACTCGGGTGCCGCGTACCCGACCTGGAGACTGTGCTGCCGCCACTACTCGCTCGCGTCCCGGCTAACCCGGGCTCATAGAGGCCAGTGGTGCCGTGAACAACGGCCGTGCGTGGGGCGCCGGTCTTCCAGGTGAGGCAAGTGCCTGTCTGTGCAGACCCAGAACTCTGACGCGGCGGAAAGCAGCGTCGCGTTCGGAAGTCGGCATCCGGAGCGATCATTGTCACAAGATACGGGTGGTCCGTATTCCGCAGGCGAAACTGGTTGCATCCTGCATCCGGGCTGGTCTGACGGTAGCACCACGTGCTGTTCATCCGCTCATCGGCAGAAGAGGACGTTTGAGCGGCGGTGCGGACTCCGATGCCATCGTGTGGTCGGTCCGGCCGACCGGGAGTGCGCAACGGTCAGCGAACCATCGCCGAAGTGCTGGGCGGATGTTCGAGGGCAGCGAAGCGCGTAGCAGCCGGTCCAGCTGAGCGCCGCTTTAACAGTCGTCTCAGATTCGCTCGATATGAAGTAGGCGTCGCCGGGCGACGCGGGTCTCGGCCTCGCCGGCATGGCCGAATGCGCCGCGCTCTACGGCGGCACGGTCAGCGCCGGCCCCCGCATCGGACGGCGGCAGGACCGTCTACGCGACCCTGAAAGGCAGCCGTTCATGATCTCTGTGCTCGTGGTGGACCCCCAGCCGCTGCAGCGCTTCGGGTTCCGCATGCTGCTGGAGAGCTCCCCCGACACCGAGATCGTCGGCGAGGCCGAGAACGGCGCCGAGGCCGTTCGGCGGACCACCGAACTGCGTCCCGACGTGGTGCTGATGGACATCCGCATGCCGGGCGTCGACGGGATCGAGGCCGCCCGGCGCATCGTCGCCGCCGGGGGGCGTTCGCGGATCCTGGTGCTGACGACGTTCGACATGGACCGGTACGCGCTCGCCGCGCTGCGGGCCGGGGCGAGCGGTTTCCTGCTGGAGGACACCCGCCCGGAGGTGCTGCTCGCCGGCATCCGGGCCGTCGCCGCCGGGGAGGCGGTGGTCGCGCCGGCGCTGACTCGGCGGCTGCTCGACGCGTTCGCCGACCGGCTTGGCGATGATCTCTGCGGGCCCGTGCGGGAGGATCCCCGGCTGGACTCCCTGACCGGCCGCGAACGCGAGATCTTCGTCGCCATCGGCCACGGCCTCACCAACGGCGAGATCGCGCAACGGTTCACGCTGTCGGAGTCGACGGTGAAGTCCCACGTCGGGCGGGTCCTCGCCAAGATCGGCGCACGGGACCGGATCCAGGCCGTCATCCTCGCCTACGACCTGAGACTCACCCTGCCGGTATAGCGCTTCTGGTTATGCGGTGACGACCTGCCCGTCGACGACTTGCACTGGCACTTTGGTCAGGGGTTTCGTCGCCGGTCCGGCGGTGACCTGGCCGCTGCCGTCGAAAGTGGAGCCGTGGCACGGGCAGCGGAAGCCAGAGCCTGCGGGCGTGACGGGGCAGCCCTGGTGTGTGCAACCTGCGAGGAATGCCAGGAAGGTGTCGGTCGAGGGGCGCACCAGGTATGCGGTGGAACCGTCCGGTGTGGTGAAGCTTGTCGACGAACCGACGGCGATGGCAGCCACCGCAGCGATCACTTTCGGGGAGTTCGTTGCTGTTGCTGTGGCCTGGCTTGGTTTCGGTTTAGTGGCAGTGATACGGGCAAGGGCGATGACGCCGCCGCCGAGGGCAGCGGCCGTCGCGGTGATCAGACCGCCCCAGAGCAGAATGCGTCGCTCGTCGTCCGGGGTGGGGTTCGGTCGGCGGCGACGTATCGCGGTGCGCAGGCGGGTCGTCGTGGAGAACAGGCCTGCGTCGCCGGCGATCAGCAGCGGGGTCCAGGCGGCGGCGAAGACGATGTCGGCGCCGAAGTAGTACGGGTCGGTCGTCCAGCTGACGGTGAGGAAGAAGCTCAACGCGAGGAGAAACCCGCCGAGTGCGGCGATGCGGGTGAACAGCCCGAGCAGAGCACCCAGCCCGACAGCGACCTCGCCGAAGGCGATGACCAGGCCGATGACGGTCGGGAATTCGGCCGCGAATGACACCAGCGGGCCGATCGGGGAGGTGGCCGCGGCGTGCAGCATCTGGGCGTGGACGCCGAGGGGTGAGGTGTCGTCCAGGTAGTGGGTGTCGAGGATTTTGGAGAGGCCTGCGTAGAGGAATGTGCCACCGAGGAAGACGCGCAGCGGCAGGAGCGCCCAGATCTGGGTGCGTAGCGACGCATCGGCCCGTGGCATTGTTTCGCCAGGGGGAGGCTCAAGGGACAAGAGAAGTCGCCTTTCAGGGTCGCAGATGAGAATCCCGGTGCGGATGTGTGTGAGCTCAGAGCTGTTTTCGGCTTGGTGACCGCAGTGAGCTCACACACGTTCGACGCTTCGTCAGGACTTGCGGGGGGAGACCGTCATGATGCCCGCGCACATCTCGTCGCTGGTGCCGTCGCCCCACACCACGTAGCGCGGCGGCAGCTTGCTCAGCTGTGGCAGCCGTTTGCGCAGCCCCGCGTCGTGCGTACACGTCACCCGCAGCGTGTCTCCCGGACCGATCTCCACCGGCGACGGCAGCTTCACCAGTCGCTGGTTGTCGAAGTCGAACTGCGGCACGTCCAGCACGACCTTGGCGTTCGGTGTGCCGGGGTTGAGTTCGACCCTGATGGCCCGCCCGAGCAGGTGCATGTGGCCGAAACCGGCGAACAGCGTCATCGGCGCCTCCACCTTGTGGTCGCACGTCTGGGTGTCGCCTGGCTTCGGCGCGCTCTGGCCGCACTCCTCCACCTGTCGGTCCGCGGTTTCGCCGACCTCCGGCCCGAACCGCTTCGTCACGTCCGCGATCGAGGCCGCCCGGTCACAGAGCGGACCCGACTCGCCGGCGGCGCAGGGCAGGTCGGTCGGCGCGTCGAGCGGCAACGTGTCGAGTTCCCTGGTCTGCGGCGTGCCGTCCGTCAGCCGCAGCCGCACCGCCGTGCGGTCCGATCCGCCCGGCTTGCCGTCGGTCGCGAGCAGGTTGTAGTGCATCTGGAGGATGACCAGGCTGCCTGGCTCCAGCTTGAAGCCGGCGTCCTGGGTGAACAGCGTCTCCGTGGCGCCCGGCGCCCAGGTGTCCGCCCACGTCGCCTCCCCCTCTTCTACTTCGGCGCCCTTCACGCCGGTCCCGCCGAAACACTGCCAGCCGGGGCCGGGGGTCTTCGCGTCCTGCTCGCGCACCGCGGCAGCGCCGCCCGGCGGCACCATGTACACGATGGCGTGGTGCGCGAGGGCGACGTTCTCCGGCGTGACCTGGGTTCCGGTCAGGAACGCCGTCTTGGTCAGGCCCGGATCGATCACCTGGCACCGGTACTCGTCCGTGCCGCCGCCCTCCGGCGGCGCGGGCGTGTAGGCCTCGGCCACCTTCAGGTCGGCGAACCGCTCGCCGGCGCGCAGCGGCTGCGGTGGAGCCGCTGGCTGGCCCGCGTGCGCGCTGTGCGGGCCGTTCGCGGCGGGCGCCGCACTGTTGTCAGCCTTCGACCCGCAGGCGACGACGGCGAACGCCGTCGCCAGCCTTCGACCCGCAGGCGACGACGGCGAACGCCGTCGCCAGCGTCATGGTGGCCGCTCCAAACCTCCACAGTGGACTATCAGGTTTCGTCATAGCCTGAACGCTAGACCCGATTCCGTCCCGTTTCGTCGTACTGCGGTCGTCATTCTCGGGAGGAAGGCGGTACGACGGTACTACTGGGCCCGAAATCACGCCCGTTTTAACGGTCGTTTCAGATTCGCTCGGTACGAAGTCGGCGTCAGACAAGCGACGTAACACGTAGGTAGGGGGCCAGTGAATGGCAGTCAACGCAGCGCAGTCCGGGGAAGCGCCGACCAGTCGGTTGGCAGGCCGGTGGGTGCCGTGGTTGGTGCTCGGCTTGTGGGTGGTGCTGGCGGTGGTCATGGTGCCCCTGAGCGGAAAGCTGAGTTCGGTCACCACCGACAGCGCCGCGGTTACCCTGCCGGCCGGCGCCGAGTCCACGAAGGTCGCGGTGCTGGAGGACAGTCTCCCCGGCGGGGAAGACAACACCTTCGTCTTCGTGTACCACCGCGCCGGTGGCATGACCGACGCCGACCGCGCGACGGTCGAGCGCCACTACGACACGCTTGCCAAGCGGTACCCGCCGAAGGTGGTGGCCCCGGCCGGCGAGGGCGACGAGGGCCCACCGACGAGACCCTCCACCGACGGCAAGGCGATGATGTTCACCCTCGATGTGAGCACGACCTACGGCGCACCGGAGGCCATCGTCGGCCCGTTGCGTGACGCCGCGAAGGACCGCCCCGCCGGCCTGGAACTCGACGTGACCGGCCCCGCCGCGATCGACGGCGATATGGAATCCGTCTTCGACGGCATCGACCTGCAGGTCTTGCTCATCACCGTCATCGTCGTCGCGCTCCTGCTCATCATCACCTACCGCAGCCCGGTGTTGTGGTTCATCCCGCTCGTGGCCGTGGGCGCGGCCGCACTGACCGCGATGGCGACCGTCTACCTGCTCGTCAAGGGCTTCGGCATCGTGGTCAACGACCAGAACTCGGCGCTGCTGACGATCCTGGTGTTCGGCGTCGGCACGGACTACGCGCTGTTGCTCATCGCCCGCTATCGGGAGACACTGCACCACCACGAGAACGTCCGGGTCGCGATGGTCCACGCGCTACGCAGCGCGGCGCCGGCCATTGTCGCGTCCGCGGCCACCGTGGTCGCCGGCCTGCTCTGTCTGCTTTTCGCGGACCTGAACAGCACCAGCGGGTTGGGCCCGATCGGTGCGGCCGGCGTCCTGTGCGCGCTGGTGGCCATGCTGACCCTGTTCCCGGCGATGCTCGTGGTGCTCGGCAGGCGGGTCTTCTGGCCGGCCATCCCGCGGTTCGGCACGGCCGTGGCGGAGAAGCCGGGGCTGTGGGGACGGCTTGGCACCGCCTTCATGGGCCCGACGGCCGCCCTTTGCTCCTGCGCCACGCGCCAGGGTCGGGGTCGGCGCATCGCGGTGTCCTGCCCCGACGGTGAGCCGTGCGGAGCCATGCCCGAGGGCCGCCGTCCCTTGTCCTGCGCCGCGCCGCCGGGGCCGGTCAGCGCACAGCGGTGTCCTCCCCGGCAGTGAGTCGCGCGATCGGGGCGGGCGGGGCCGCGGCCGGAAGGTCGACCCGGAGCAGCGCGCCACCGCGTGCGGACCGGCCGACGGTGACCCGGCCGCCGTGGGCGTCGACGACCCGCTGCACGATCGACAGCCCCAGACCGGATCCCGGCAACGCCCGGGCGCTGTCGGCACGGTAGAACCGGTCGAACACCCGAGGCACGTCGGCGGCGTCGATGCCCGGCCCGGCGTCGTCGACCTCGAGCACCGCCGACGCGCCCTCGGCACGGAGCCGGACCTGGACCGGCTGGTCCGCGGGAGACCACTTGCCGGCATTGTCGATGAGGTTGAGCACCGCCCGTTGGAGGCCGGCGGGACGCCCGCTCACCCACACGGAGCTCACGTCGAGCGCGACCTCGATGTCGGGCACCCGGGAACGCCCCCGGGTCGCGGCGGCCACCACCACGTCGGCGAGGTCGAGCACCTCGGTGCTCTGGTCGCTGACGTCACCGCGTGCCAGGTCGGTCAACTCGGCGGCCAGGGTGCTCAACTCGGCCACCTGGACGCCGAGGTCGTTGAGCAGCCGGGTCCGGCTCTCCGGCGGCAGTGCGCTGTCCAGGGTGCCGCGCCGCTCGAGCCGGATCAGCAGCTCGGCGTTGAGGCGCAGGCTGGTGAGTGGGGTCTTGAGCTCGTGGGCGGCGTCCTCGGCGAGCAGCCGCTGGGCCCGACGGGATTCCCGGAGCGCGGCGAGCATGTCGTTGATCGACTGGATCAGCTGCCGGATCTCCCCGCCGCCCTCGTCCGGGATGGCGGCGTCGAGATCCCGGGTGTGTGCGACACGGACCGCGGCGGCGCTCAGCCGGTCGATCGGTGCCAGCCCGGTCCGCGCCACGGTCCGCCCGACAAGGGCGCCGCCGGCCACGCAGAGCAGCCCGATCAGCAGCATGCCCCACCCGAACCGGTTGTTCGTGCTGCCATCGGCGATGCGGGCCGCCTGGACCGCGCCGTCGCCCGCCCGCAGCGTGTAGACGAGGTAGCCGTCGTCGCTGTCGTTCGATTCCATCAGGTCGGCCGATGCGCCCTGCGCCACGCGCTTGGCGCCCTCGCTGACGGGCGGCAGCGCGGGTTGGCCGGCCGGTGTCCGGGTCGAGCCGTCGGGCAGGATGACCCGCACCAGCCCACCGGATCCGGGATACGGCGGTAGCTGGACCTGCGCCAGACCGGCGCGCTCCGCGTTCGTCGCCAGGACGCGGGAGTCGGCGCGTAGCTGATTCTCGGCGGTGTCCTGCAGCTCCCGGTCCAGTAGCTCGATGGCCACTTGGAAGGCCACGAACACGCTGACCGCGATGGCCGTCGCCGCGATCACCGTCAGCCTGGTCCGCAGGGACCGCCGACGCCACCACCGGGTCAGCCGGCGCGGTTCCCGGCCGGCGGCCCTGCTCACGGAGGAGTCTCCCGCAACGTGTACCCCAAGCCGCGCAGCGTGTAGATCAATCGCGGCTCACCGTCGGCTTCCATCTTGCGGCGCAGGTAGCTCACGTACACTTGGAGGTTGTTGGCGGTGGTGCTCATGTCGAAGCCCCAGATCGCCTCGAACAGCGCGGCGCGGGTCAACACCCGGGTCGCGTTGCGCACGAGCACCTGCAGCAGGGAGAACTCGGTGCGGGTCAGGCGCAGCGGCCGCCCGCCCCGCCACGCCTCGAACCGGTCGGGATCGACCCGGACGTCGGCGAACGACAGGATCTGCGACTCGTCGTCGCCCGGCGCGCGGCGGCGCAGCAAGGCCCGCACCCGGGCCAGCAACTCCTCGGTGGCGAACGGCTTGGGCAGATAGTCGTCGGCGCCCGCGTCCAGCCCCGCGACCCGGTCGGAGACCTGATCCCGGGCGGTCAGCATCAGCACCGGCAGCTCCCGGCCCGCCGCCCGCAACCGCCGGCAGGTCTCCACCCCGCCGAGGCGAGGCATCATCACGTCGAGGATCAGCAGATCCGGCGAGTCGGCACCGACCCCGTCGAGCACGGCGAGACCGTTGGCGACGGTGCTGGTGTCGTAACCCTCGACTTGGAGCACCCGCTCCAGCGACTCACGGATGGCCGCCTCGTCATCCGCGATCATGATCCGCACGCCGGCCAGCCCCCTCCAGTCGATGCATTTGCCGCTCATCCTCCCCGACCAACCTGAAGCCAGCATTAAAGCGTCGCCGCTGCAGAGGCCGCAGACGCAGTCGAGGGCTTCTTCGGGGCTGCCGGAGGGTAGGCCGCTGGGCAGGACGTTGTCTTCGTACATGGCCGGCCAGGTAGATCGCGAAGGCATGACCGGTCGTTGGGTCAGTCGTCGCCCACGACGTTCATGAGCTGGGTGCTGTCGGCGAACTGCCAGTGTGCCGCGATCTCCGAAACCGTGGGGTGGGACGGCGAGAGGAGCGTGCGGCGCGCCTGCTCGAGGCGACGTCGGCGGATGTACGCCGCGACGGGCTCGCCGGTGACGCGAAGGCCCGATGCAACGTTCGCAGCGAGACCTTGAGGTGGCGCGCCAGCAGCGCTGGTGTCAGGTCCGGGTCGGTGAGTAGTTGATCGGCGAGGTTGC
Source organism: Amycolatopsis sp. NPDC051061 (assembly GCF_040682935.1). Classification (NCBI taxonomy): domain Bacteria; kingdom Bacillati; phylum Actinomycetota; class Actinomycetes; order Pseudonocardiales; family Pseudonocardiaceae; genus Amycolatopsis; species Amycolatopsis sp. NPDC051061. The sequence continues at coordinate 4,943 of NZ_JBFBBZ010000053.1, read as the reverse complement.
CGGCCGTGTGGATCAGCGGGCCGGCCAGGCCGGGTTCGGTGCCGTCGAATACCCGTGCAAAACCCCGCGGACCAGCTCCACCAATGCGTTGCGGCTGGCGTGGACGCCGTCATCGCTGAGGTCGCCGAGTGTCGCGTGGACAACACTCGTGTGTGCCAGCAGCATACGAACCTCCGCGGCGGCGGCCGGGCCGGTCGCTTGCGTGCCGTCGGCGAACAAGCCAGCGCCTCGGCGGGCAGCCCGATCACCTGGGCGGTAGTGCCCGCGGCGACGTCGTAGCCGGTGAACCCGGTCGAGCGGCTCAGCAGGAACTGACCGGCGTCCACAGCTATCGTGTCGCGTTCACGTCTGAGGATGTAGGCGCCACGATGCACCACGTAGAGCCGCAGTTCGCCAATGTCGGGAAACGCGGAATCGACCCGTACCCGCGTGGCGGCTTCGAAGTCTGTGATGACTGAGTCCCCGACGCGGGAGGCGAGACCACGAACGATGGCTCCGGGCTGTGGCTTCGTGGTGGAACGCGGGCAACGTGAAACCGTCGCCGACCTGCGCTTCCCAGCCGTCGCGGAAGGCGTCGACACGGAACCGTTCGGTGTCCAGCCTAACCGAGCCGTGTACCGAGTCCATTCGGCCATCCAACCACGTGGCAGGCATCGTCGATCGAGACGGCACGCGTATCCAAGACCGCGGGGGTACCGGATTTCTAGGGTCGGGACGTGGATCCGAAAATCTATCTGCACCTGTACTTGCAGCAGGTGCGCGACGTCCTGGTGTGGAAACTCGACGGCCTGTCCGAGTACGACGCGCGCCGGCCGCTCACCCCGACCGGAACCAATCTGCTCGGACTGGTGAAACACCTGACGGGCAACGGGTTCGGCTACTTCGGCGAAGTGTTCGACCGACCCGCCCACACGGGAGAATGGCTGGTCGACCGCACTCAATCGGAGGACTTCCTCGCCCGCCCCGAGGAGACACGCGAGGACATCATCGCGCAGTACAAACGGTCGTGGGAGCACGCTGACGCCACCATCGCGGCACTCGATCTCGACTCACCCGGCAAGGTTCCCCACTTCCCCGAAGGCTGGTGGAATGCGCTCACCCGGATCTGCAGGACCAGACGGACGAATTCACCGGCTTCATCGGTACAAGGGCACTTTGCACAAGGTCCGCATACGTCAGCAGGTCTTTGCCACCAGCTCAACACTAACTTCTTCCCCTTGTTCGCCCGCACCCACAATCCCAATTCGCCCGAAGCCCACAGCCGTTCGGCGTAATCCAGCGCGATCTGTGTCTTCCCGATCCCGCCCAAGCCCGACACCACACCGGTATGTACCCGAGGTTGCCGGTCAGCACCGCGGCGTCGCCGCGCCCCAGCGCCTGTGCGAGCAAGCGCGAAGTGCCTGGACGGTCTTGAAACGCCGCCGCCCGTTGCGGCGCCACACCCGCTCGGTGCAGGAGGGCCGCCGGGCGGCTTTGCTGGTGAAAGTGCACGTCACCGTGGATGGCGCCGACTTGGACCAGACTCCCGGACACGCCGCCGGTGACGTCGTTGGCTACGTCGCCGTGCGGCGGCTGGTCGGGGCGACGACTCATCGACCCGTATCCGGAGGCCCCTCCCACAGCGAACGGGCGCCCATATCGATCCGAATGGGGAACGCGGCTGCCACCTGATCGCGTCCCCACCCCGCAGTAGAGCGCGCCAAGCGGAGAAACGTCCGCTCATCGGCAGAAGAGTGTGTTGGTCGTCCAGGTCGGCCGCACGAGAGGGGTTCGCCGGCGGCTTCGGGTGAGGGCGGTGGCGACTGCAGGGGGACGTCGGCGAGGTCGCGGCTGTGGATGTGTGCGGCGTGGTGGGTGACGAAGTCGCGCAAGGGGATGTCGGCGGCGCCGATCGGACTGGTCGAGCGACGCATGACTCCGGGAACTTGGCGCGTCCGGCTCGGCGTTCCGGAGGTGGGGACTGCCGGAGTTTCGTTGATCTACGTGGCCTGGTGGCGCCAAATCCAAGATCGGCTGACAGCTTGCCGGGTGGATGTCAGCCGGCGAAATGGGTCAGGCTCAGTGCGAGGAGTCTCTGCTGGGTGGTGGGGTCGTGGGATACCGGTGGAGTGCTTGATTGCGTGTCGCGGTTGAAGTAGCGGCCAGTGACACCGGTCATCGCTGGGTCGGCCGCGATGCGTGTCGCGCTTGCCGCTCCTTCGGCGGGGGTGAGCAGGCTTCGGCGGATCAGTGTGCGCATGGGGCGTAGCAGTGGGGGCACGAGGTCGTCGATGATGTCGGTGGCGACTATTCCTGGGTGCAGGGCGTTGACGGTCACTCCGTCGGCGGCGAGGGTGCGGGCGAGGGCGTAGCCGGCGGTGACCGTCATGAGCTTGGCGCGTGCGTAGGCCTCGAATGGCGCGAACCCGGCAGCGGGATTGAGTTCTGTGAGGTCGTCGATGCCGGCCAACTCGAGGGTCGCTGGACGGGGTTTGCCTGCGAGCTTGATCTGCCGGGTGTCGTTGAGAGTGTCGCTGGCGACGTTCACCACGCGGGCCTGACCGCGTCGCAGCGGCTCGTCCAGCAGGGTGATGAGGCCGTAGGCGGCGAGGTAGTCGAGGGCGATGTGCATCTCGATGCCGTCGGCCGAGACGCGGTGTTCGGAGAAGTGCGCGCCGGCGTTGTTGATGAGGATGTGTACCTGGTCGTGACGGTTCTGGATGGTCTTCGCTGCGGCGATGACGCCCGCGCGCTGGGAGAGGTCTCCGGGGATGACCTCGAGCCGGTTCGCAGCCTGTGGGCCGATGTGTGCGCGCAGGGCGTCCGCACGAGCGGGGTTGCGGGCGATGGTGATCACGTGCGCACCTGCGTGGACGAGGTCAGCGGCGATGACCTGGCCCATGCCGCCGGTCGCGCCGGTGACAACGGCGACTTTCCGCGTCAGGTCGGGGATGGCGGCGTTCACCGAGTGATCCGCGGGTAGGCGTGGACGTACTGCGGGGTTTCGGCCTCGTCGAGCAGGAACGTGGCGAGATCGGCGCGTCCGATGGAACTCCACAGCCGGATGCGCAGGTCGGTTCCGGCCGTGTACTTCCCGATCGCGTCGTGGTCCGACAGCTTCGGCGGCCGCACAATCGTCCAGTTCAGACCGGACGCGGTGATGAGCGGCTCCATCGATTCCTTGTCGCGCATCCGCTCGGCCACATTCCCCCACACCGCCAAGGAGTACAGCGACTTGTCGTGCGTCTCCAGCACGCCGTGCGCGCTGACGGCGATCAGGCGGGCGACCCCGGCCGCCTTCATCGCGGTCACCGCGGAGCGAATGCCCTCGGTGCAGACCGTCGTCGGCCCCTCGGTGGCTCCGCCCAGCGCGCTGATCACCACGCTTGTGCCCGGCAGGGCACGTGTGAGGGCCGAGACGTCGGTGACGTCGGGCCAGGTCACTTCGTCAAGCCCTTCCCGTGGCGCGAACGTTCCCGCCCGGCGGACCAGCGCGACCACGTGGTGCCCGCGTTCAAGTGCCGTGGACACCAGGTGACGTCCGGTGGCGCCGGTCGCCCCGAGGACCGCCACAGTCATCTGTGATACAGAATGTCTCATACCGCCATGGTGCTCACTCGGCACGCTGCGAGTCAAGTTGTCTCATAAGATTGGTTCGTGACCAGCGAGACAGACCCCCGCTTCTTGCGAAGCCGCGAAGCGATCCTGAACGCCGCCCGCGAGCTGCTGCTGGAAAGCGGCCCGACCGCGGTGACGCATGTGCAGGTCGCCGATCGCGCGGGAGTGGGACGCGCGACCGTCTATCGCCACTGGCCCCAGGCCGAACCCCTCCTCCTCGAGGCTATGGCCACCGTCCCGATGCCGTTCCTCGACAGACCCACCACTCCCACCCGGGAGTGGCTACGGCGAGAACTGACCGCGATCGCCCGCCAGCTCGAGCTCGACGACGTCCGCGCCGTGTCCACGACCCTGGCGAACACCGCCCTGTGGGACGAGAACATGGACACCCGCCGCGCGCAGTTCGCCGGCATCCTCGCCGACCGACTCGCCGCCGCCCTCGACGACGCCGAAGCGCGCGGCGAGATCACCCTCACGCTCACTAGCCGAAACGCCGCCGCCATGACCATCGGGCCGATGTACTACCGCAGCACCATCGAGCACGCTCCGACCGACTCCGCCCTCATCGAAGCCGCCATCGCCGCCTTGGGCACCTGGTCCACCGACTAGCGAACCGCCCGGAACGACTCCACACCCTCACCTCGGCATGTGCGTGCGTCTGGCGGTCTGCCTTCGATCGCCCCGCGGCATGAGCGGACGCCAGGTATCGACTCCCGCGGAGCGATGGGCCGTCTGGCCGAGCTCGTTCGTCCACGGTTGTCCGGGCGGCGCACACTGGGATATGCCCAGAGAGTCCGCTCAAGGTGAAGTCAAGGGAGCCAGGTGGCCGACGAAGGAAACGATCGCATCACCCGAACGCTGGAGCTGGATCTGGAGTACCTTCATCGCACGATCGACAAGTTCGACAATCAGCGCTTTACAATTAGAAGCTGGTCGATTACCGGGACTGTAAAACGTTCGGTGTAACTCCCGATCATGGAAGTGCACCTGATGACCGACATGATGTCCGGCGTGGAGAACGCTGAAGACCCGAAGCCCGAGGACGGCCTGGACGAGCGGCTCGTGGCGCAGCTGGTGAGCCACGCGAAGGCCGGTGGGCTGAAGCTGACCGGTGAAGGCGGGGTGCTGCAGCAACTGACCAAGCGCCTGCTCGAGTCGGCGCTCGAGGGCGAGATCACCGACCACCTCGGCTACGACAAGCACGACCCAGCCGGCCGCGGGACCGGCAATTCCCGCAACGGCATCCGCGCTAAGACCGTGCTCACCGACGTCGGCCCGGTCCAGATCGACGTGCCCCGCGACCGCGACGCCAGCTTTGCACCGAAGATCGTCGCCAAGCGGCAGAA
>NZ_JBFBBZ010000052.1:0-66878 GCF_040682935.1 Amycolatopsis sp. NPDC051061 | reverse complement strand
CGCCTTAACGCCGTGAAGGCCTCCCCCCCCGCCACAAGAGCCGGTAAGGAGGCCTTCACGGCTTTTCCGGGTCAGCCGGCGGCGAGGAAGTGGGCGCGGATGCCCGCGCCGAACGCCGTCGGCGTGCCGTCGTACGCCGAGATCAACGCCGGGCCGGTGCTGCAGTTCCAGGTGTTCCAGGTCCAGCCGAGGTAGGAGGCCTGGTGCCGGTCGAACCAGTCCATCAGGCCGGTGACGTAGCCGCTCGCGCAGTCGTTCTCGCCGATCTCCCCGGCCACCAGCGGCACCGCCGCGGCGACCGGCGCGAGCTGGCTGTCCCAGCACGACGACGAGCTGCACGTGTTGAAGTTGTACGAGTGCCAGGACGCGACCAGGTTGCCGGCGGGATCGCTCGGCTTGTACTGCAGCCACCCGGTGAGGTCGTTGGAGTAGGCGAGGCCACCGAGCATGATGACGTTGGTGGCGCCGGTCGCGCGCACCGCGTTGACCAGCGTCTGCATGCCCGCCACCGGGTAGCCGATGCCGGAGCACGCGGAGCCGCCGTCACGCCAGCACGTCCACGCCTGGGCCGAGCCGGACACCGCGCGGTCGAGGTAAGGCTCGTTGAACAGGTCGAGGATCGTGGCGTCGTCGCCCTTGAACGTGTTCGCGACCGACGTCCACAGGTCCACGGAGTGCTCGGCGTCGGTCATCGGCTTCTGGCAGGTCGCGTTCACGTCGCTGCACGCCGAGGAGTTCCCCGTGTAGACGCCGTGCGTCCAGTGCAGGTCGAGGATCGCGACCAGGCCGTTGTCGTGCAGCAGGTCCACATAGGACTGGAGGGCCGCGCGGTAGGTGGCGCCGGCGTACCGCGGGTCCACGTTGGACAGCCCCAGCCAGCAGTCCTCGTTGAAGGGCACGCGCACGACGTTCGCGTGCCAGCTCTTGATCGCGGCCACCGAGGCCGCGTCCATCGGGCCGTCGAAGAGGCCGTTGCCCTGCACGCACGCGAACTCGCCGCCGGAGCGGTTCACGCCGCGCAGCGTCACCGGGGTCCCCGACGCGTCGGCCAGCCGGTTGCCCGAGACGTGCAGCTCGGGCGCCCCACTTGGCGGCTGCGTGGGCGTCGTGGTGGTGGTCGGGGTCGTCGGCGTGGTCGTCGGCGGCTGGGTGCCGCCGCACGGTTCGCCGTTCACGCTGAACGACACCGGCGCCGCGTTCGCCCCGCTGTAGCCGAAGTTCGCGCCGGCGGTGACCGACGCGTTCGGGGCGATCGTGGCGTTCCAGGTAGCCGGGGTGAGCGTGACGGTCTTGCCGGACTGCGCCCACGTGCCGTTCCAGCCCTGCTGCAGCTGCTGGTTCCCCGTGTAGGTGTAGCTGATCCGCCACGCGGACAGCGGCGCCGTCCCGAGGTTCTTCAGGCTCAGATCGGCGGTGAAACCGCTTCCCCAGTCGTTCACCGTGTAGCCGACCTCGCAGGCCGTCGCCGCCGAAGCGGGCGATGGTGTGCCGAGCGTGAACGCAGTCGTCGCGCCGACGACGGCGAGCGCGCTGACGGCGCCGAGCAGTGCTGGTCCGGAACGCATCGATCACTCCCTTGGTACAGGACGGAAATCGTGAGAGCGCTCCCAGCAGCGCTGGACAGTACTCGCCACCGCCGGGCGCTGTAAACCCCGCGGTGATCTTCGGCAAGGATTCCCGGAATCCACTCCAACGGCCGCATCCGCCGCCGACGCCCGGTGGCGCAGCGCGACCAGCGCATGCTTTACCTCCCAACGACTTCGGCCGTTCAGGAGCGTTCAGTGCCGACCGGGCACCGGCGGGACACCGGAAACCGGACCACCGGACCGGCTCGCGTCCGGGTCGCGCTTTACAACGACGACACGCGGGGGTTACCTTTCCGGCGGCTGGAAGCGCTCCCATGCCAGGTCGCCTCATCAGAACGCGGCCACCACCCAGGGGCGCCGTGGTGCGAACCACGGCGCCCCTGTCCGCGTCCCGGGAGACCCCGATGCACAGGTTCGCCGCCGCCCTCGCCGCGCTCTGCCTCGCCGCCGCGGGCACCACCGCCGTCGTCACCGCCGGACCGGCCGCCGCCGCGCCGGCCTGCGACGTCGGCTACCGCGTCAACCAGTGGCAGACCGGGTTCACCGCCGAGATCACCGTGACGAACGGCGCCACCGCGCTCACGTCCTGGGCCCTCACCTGGCACTACGCCGGGAACCAGTCCGTGACGTCGGGCTGGAACGCCACCGTCCGCCAGACCGGCACCGCGGTCACCGCGGAGAGCCTGCCCTACAACGCCGCGCTGCCCGCCGGCGGCGTCGCCTCGTTCGGCCTGCAGGGCACCTACAGCGGCACCAACGCCGAACCAGTGGACTTCGCGCTCAACGGCGTCGTGTGCGGGGACACCGCTCCCCCGGTCACGACACCGCCGACAACACCGACCACCACGACGTCCGCGCCGCCGCCCGCCGGGTGCACGGACGCGACGTTCTGCGACGACTTCGAGCAGCAGACGGGCAGCGCCCCGGCCGGCCGGTGGACCGTCGGCGCGGCGAACTGCCAGGGCACCGGCACGGTCAGCGTCGACACCACGGTCGCGCACTCCGGCACCCGTTCGGTCAAGGTCGCCGGCGGTGGCAACTACTGCAACCACGCGTTCTTCGGGACGAGCGTGCCCGGCTCCGGCGTGCTGTACGGCCGGTTCTGGGTCCGCCACACGACCCCGCTGCCCGCCGGGCACGTCACCTTCATGGCGCTGCGCGACACCGCGGACGGCGGCCGGGACCTGCGCGCGGGCGGGCAGAACCAGGCGCTGCAGTGGAACCGCGAGTCCGACGACGCGACGCTGCCCGCGCAGAGCCCGGCCGGGGTCGCCCAGAGCGTCCCGTTGCCGACCGGCGCCTGGTCCTGCTTCGAGTTCGCGATCGACGGCGCGGCCGGGCAGTTGCGGACGTGGCTGGGCGCGACCGAGGTGCCCGGGCTCGTCGTCGACGGCGTGCCGACCCCGGACATCGACCAGCAGTGGCTGGGCCGGGCCTGGCACCCGGCGGTGACGGACCTGCGGCTCGGCTGGGAAAGCTACGGCTCCGACGCCGACACGCTGTGGTTCGACGACGTGGCCATCGGTTCCGGCCGGATCGGCTGCTAAGCCGCGACGATCCGGTCGATCTCGGCCAGCTCGTCGGCGGAGAAGTCCAGGTTCGCGGTCGCCGCGACGGTGTTCTCGAGCTGGGCGACGCTGCTGGCTCCGATCAGCGCGGAGGTGACGCGGCCGCGGCGCAGCACCCAGGCGATGGCCAGCTGCGCCAGCGTCTGTCCGCGCCGCTTCGCGACGTCGTTCAGCGCGCGGATCGTCGCCAGGGTGTCCTCGGTGAGCCGATCCGTCGTGAGGAACGGGCTGGCACCCGCCGCCCGCGAGTCGGCCGGGACGCCGTCGAGGTAGCGGTCGGTCAGCAGGCCCTGGCTCAGCGGCGAATAGGCGATCGAGCCGACGCCGTGCTCGTCCAGGGTGTCCAGCAGGCCGTCTTCCACCCAGCGGTTCAGGATCGAGTAGGACGGCTGGTGGACCAGCAGCGGCGTGCCGAGCTTCTGCAACGCCGCCAGCGCGGCCGTGGTCTGCTCCGGCGAGTAGTTGGAGATGCCGGCGTAACGCGCTTTCCCGGACCGGACCGCGGTGTCGAGGGCACCCATGGTCTCCTCGATCGGCGTCTCCGGGTCCGGGCGGTGGGAGTAGAAGACGTCGAAGTGGTCCAGGCCGGTGCGCGCGAGGCTCTGGTCCAGGCTGGCCAGGAGGTTCTTGCGCGACCCCCACTCGCCGTACGGGCCGTCCCACATCAGGTAGCCGGCCTTGGACGAGACCAGGATCTCGTCGCGGTACGGGCGGAAGTCGGCGGCGTAGTGCCGGCCGAAGTTCGCCTCCGCGGCGCCGGGCGGCGGGCCGTAGTTGTTGGCCAGGTCGAAGTGCGTCACGCCGAGGTCGAACGCCCGCCGCAGCACCGCGCGCTGGACGTCGAGGGGCTTGTCGTCCCCGAAGTTGTGCCACAGGCCGAGCGACACGGCGGGCAGCTTCAGCCCGCTGCGCCCGGCCCGCCGGTAGGGCATGGCCGAGTAGCGGTCTTCGGCGGCGACGTAGAGCGACATGGTTCTCCTCAGGGGAACGGGGTCCGGCGCAGTCTAATCGCGGGTGATCAGTGCGCCGGCGAACGACGCGGCGGGCGGCAACGCGGGCAGGAGCGTCGCCTGGTAGGCGTGGTAGATGTCCGGTTTGCCCGCCCAGACCGCCGCCGCGGGGCGGTTCTCCGGGTCCAGCTCGTGGTGCCACGAGCCGAGTTCGCGGTCGACGAAGCACGCCTCTGCGTGGGCGCACCACTCCCGGAACCGGTCGAGGTAGGCCGCCTCGCCCGTCTCCTGGTACAGCGTCCACGCGGCGGCGATCGCCTCCGCCACGACCCAGTGCAGGCGGGTGCGCACGACCAAGCTCCCGGCGAAGTCGGTGGTGTAGACGAATCCCGGGCGGCCGTCGACGCCCCAGCCGTGGCGCACCGCGGTCGTGAACAGCGCCTCGGCGTCCGGCAGCAGCCAGTCCGGCGCACTGGACCCGAGCGCGCGCTTGAGGTGCACGGCCAGCCGCGCCCACTCGAAGAGGTGGCCGATGGTGGCGCCGAACGGCCGGAAGGGGTGCGCCGGCTCATCCCGGTTGTGTTCGAGCTCGACGTGCCAGCCCGCGTCGTAGTGCTCCGGCAGCAGCCAGCCGTGCGCACGGGCTTCCCCGTGCACCAGGTGGTCCACAATGGACAGCGCGCGAGTGGCCCAGACCCGGTCGCCGGTGACGTCGGCCGCGGCCAGGAACGCCTCGACCGTGTGCATGTTGGCGTTGGCTCCGCGGTAGTCCTCCAGGTGCGTCCAGCCGCGGTCCCAGACGTCGGCGACGCGGCCCGGGCCCGGCTCCCAGAAGCGGCGTTCGACCACGTCGAGGGCGTCGGCCAGCAGCGGTGCCGCGCCTTCCGCGCCGGCGGCGACCGCGCTCGACGCCGCCAGGACGACGAAGGCGTGTTCGTAGGCACGCTTCTCTGACAACGTTGTCGTCGCGTACCAGCCGCCGTGGTCCGGGTCGTGCAGGACGCCGGTCAGCGCTTCGACGCCGTGCGCGACCTGGCCGCCGGTCGCCGCGCCCTGGAGCTGCGCCAGCGCGAAGACGTGCGTCATCCGGCAGGTGACCCAGGTTTCGACCGGCCGGTCGAGAACCGGGCGTCCGGCGTCGTCGAGCCAGGCGAAGCCGCCGTCGGGGTGGGCCGCGCGGGCGGCGAAGCCGAGGAGCCGGGCGGGTTCGGCGCGCACCCAGGCGGGAACCGATGACGGACTGTCCACTCTTTGCCCTTCTCCATGGCCGGCCCGGTGATCGGCTGCTTCCGCCAAGGTAGGCCACGGCACCGCCGGTCGTCACCGCGGGATTCCGGAAGTGACCGCCACCGCGTATCCTGATCGTGGGAGCGCTCCCAGTCTTCGACGCACGCTACCCGACGAAGGGACAGACGTGACCAGGAGACGAAGTACGATCCTCGCCGCCGTCACCGTGTTGCTGGCGAGCTTGACGGCGATCCTGCTGAACACCGGCACGGCCGAAGCGCACGGCGCCATGATGAAACCGGGCAGCCGGACGTTCTTCTGCTGGCAGGACGGCCTCAGCTCGACCGGCCAGATCATCCCGCAGAACCCGGCCTGCGCGGCCGCGGTGAACACCAGCGGCGCCAACTCGTTGTACAACTGGTTCGCGGTGCTGCGTTCCGACGGTGCCGGGCGCACGCGCGGCTTCATCCCCGACGGGAAGCTGTGCTCCGGCGGGAACCCGGGTTACGCCGGGTTCGACCAGGTCGGCGACTGGCCGCTGACGCACCTCACCGCCGGAGCTTCGTTCGACTTCTCGTACAACGCGTGGGCCGCGCACCCGGGCTGGTTCTACACGTACGTGACGAAGGACGGCTGGGACCCGTCGACGCCGCTGACCTGGGATTCCCTGGAGGACCAGCCGTTCCTGACGGTCGACCACCCAGCGGTGACCGGCCAGGTCGGCACGGTCGACGGACAGTACAAGTGGACCGGCGCGCTGCCGTCGAACAAGTCCGGGCGGCACATCATCTATTCGGTGTGGAAGCGCTCCGACAGCGCCGAGACGTTCTACGGCTGCTCCGACGTCACGTTCGACGGCGGGCACGGCGAGGTGACGGGCGTGCACCAGCCGGGCAGCCCGACGACCACGCCGACGACCCCGACGACCACCCCGTCGGGCGACGGCTCGTGCATGGCGATGTACGAGGTGACGAACTCCTGGAGCGGCGGTTATCAGGCCACGGTGACGGTGATGAACCACAGCACCACGGCCTACGGCGGGTGGCAGGTGGGCTGGACGCTGCCGTCGGGCCAGACGATCGGCAGCGTCTGGAACGGCACGCTGAGCCAGTCCGGCTCGGTGGTGACGGTGCGCAACGCCGGCTGGAACGGCACCGTGGCTCCGGAGGGCACGACGACGTTCGGCCTGGTGGTGAACGCGTCGGGGACGAACCCGGCCCAGCCGTCGCCGAGTTGCCAGGGCAGCTGAGGCGCCCCTGGTGGACGGCAGCACCGGCCCGGTCAGCGGGCGGGGCCGGTGCTGCCGCGGGTGATCAGCCGCGGCCGGGAGGCCCAGCCGTCCCCGACCTCTTCGCCGGCGATGAGGTCTCGCAGCATCGACGCGGCGAGCACACCGAGCTCGGGCAGCGGGCGCCGGACCGCGGTGAGAGCCGGGCGCACGAGGCGGCAGAGCTCGGAGTCGTCCCAGGAGACGACGGAGAGATCCCCGGGCACGGTGAGCCCGAGTCCCCGCGCGGCCACGAGCGCGGCGACGGCGAGCGAGTCGGTGTCGCAGAGGAGGGCGGTGGGCCGGGGGTGGTCGGTGAGGACGTGCCGGACCGCATCGGCCGAGGGTTCGATGTGGACGGTGGCGGCGGGGTAGGTGAGCCTGGTCCCGGGGCCGGCGGGCGGATTCGCGCCGCCGGGGTCCCCCGAGCCGCCGGCCCACATCCCGGAACCGGCAGCCGTGCCCGCGCTGGAGAGCCCCCTGCGGCCGCCGAGAGCGCCGGCCCACGGCCCAGCCGGCCCCGCACTCCCGCTCCACCGGCCGCCACCTGCCGCCGACCCAGCACCACCACGCCCCTCGGAACCACTAGCCCGCATCCCACCCCAGCCACCGGCGCGCTCCCCGGCACCCGAGGCCGGCACCCCGACCGGTCCCGCACCCCCGCGGCGATTCCCGCCCTCCGCAGCCCACACCCCCGCCAACCCCAGCCGCCGCGCCTCGGTCGTGAACGCCTCCTCCCGCTCCCCGGCGTCGGCGAACGCCGCCGGCCCCGGGATCCGGACCACGTGACGGTGCCCCAGCGCGACCAGGTACTCGAGAGCCTCCGCCGCTCCCGCGGCGTCGTCCACCCGGACCGACGGCACGCCCAGCCCGCCCGGGCCGCCGAGCACCACCGCCGGCAGGCCGATCCGCACCAGCTCCGCCGCCGGGTCCGGGCCGGTGAGCAGCACACCGTCCACCTTCCGCTCGGCGCGCCACCGCCGGTAGACCGCCAGGCACGCCTCCCGACCGGCGGCCACTTGCACCAGCAACTCGGGCTCGAAACCGTCCAGCAGCGCCGGGAAGACCAGCTCGGACGGCCCGTCGAGCACCAGCCCGATCGCCCCCGCGCGGCCGCCGGACAGGGCTCGCGCCGTGCTGCTCGGGGACCACCCCAGCTCCCGCGCTATCCGCGTGATGCGGTGGCGGGTCGCCTCCGAGACGCCCGGGCGGCCGTTCAGCGCGTAGGACACCGCGCCCTTGGACACGCCGGCCTCCCGCGCGATGTCGGTGATCGTCGGCCGCTTCATCGCATTCCTTCCCCGCGCGGAAGCGTGTCCGCCCGGACACCCGCCGTCGCGCACCTTGACACCCGGCGGTCCCGGAAACAACACTCCGTCCGGGAGCGCTCCCAATCACGAGGGAGTGAGCCGCGAAGGGGGAGCGCATGAGGCTGATCCGAAGACGGCTGGCCTTCGCCGTCGCCGTCGTCCTGCTCGTCCTGACCGGCGGTTGCGGCCCCGCCACGCCCGAGCACATCACGCTCACCCTGGCGACGTTCGGCGAATTCGGCTACGACGACCTGATTCCCGGCTACAAGTTCACCCACCCCGGGATCGACATCCGCCAGGTGAGGACCGAGCAGGGCGGCCCGTACCACCAGGACCTGCTGGCCAAGCTGCAGAGCGGGCAGGGTCTCGCCGACGTCCAGGCCGTCGAAGAGGGCCACCTCTCCGACGTCCTCGCGCAGTCCGGGAAGTTCACGGACCTGGCCGAGGTCGGGCCGCCCGACGTCAAACCCGGCCGGTGGCTGGAGTGGAAGTACGAAGCGGGCCGCAGCAAGGACGGCAAGCTCGTCGGCTACGGCACGGACATCGGCCCGCTGGCGATGTGCTACCGCAAGGACCTCCTCGAGGCGGCCGGGCTGCCGACCGACCCGGGCTCGGTCAAGACGATGTTCGCCACCTGGGACAGCTACTTCAAGGCGGGCGAGAAGTACGTCAAGCGTTCGAAGGGCAAGGCGTGGTTCGACTCCGCCGCGCAGAACTTCAACGCGATGGTCAACCAGCTCCCGGTCGGCTACCTCGACCGCGACGACCATTCGACGCTCGAGACGAACACCGCGCTCCGGGACGCCTGGGACCAGGTCACCACCGCCGTGAAGCAGGGGCAGTCGGCCGGGCTGACCGCCTTCGCTGAGGACGGCAACAAAGGCTTGCGCACCGGCGCCTTCGCCACGAAGGTCTGTCCCGCGTGGATGCTCGGCGTCATCGAGCAGCAGGCCGGGGTCGCCAACGCCGGGAAGTGGGCGATCACCGACGCGTTCCCGGACGGCGGCGGCAACTGGGGCGGCTCCTACCTCACCGTTCCGGCGGCGAGCGAGCACCCGAAGGAAGCCGCCGCGCTCGCCGCCTGGCTGACCGCGCCGGAGCAGCAGCTGCACGCGTTCCGGGTGAGCGGGAACTTCCCCAGCCAGGTCGACGCCTTCACCTCCCCCGACCTGCTCAGCGAGATGAACGGCTACTTCGGGGGCGCGCTGAGCGGGCAGGTCTTCGTCGCCCAGGCCCAGAAGGTCGGCAAGCCGCAGTACAAGGGGCCGGGCGACGGCAAGATCCAGGAGACGGTGGTCGCGCCCGCGCTCAAGGCGGTCGAACGCGGGGCCGATCCGGCCGCCGTCTGGCAGCAGGTGCTGATCGGGGTGCACCAGGTGGTGCCCTGACATTTCTTCGAGGGTCGGCACCGGGTGAGCTCCTGTCGATGGTCTGGACACAGTGGACCGTCCGGAAACCCGCTCGCGCGCCGCTCCCCCGTTCGGCACCCTGGCCGCGTGACGACTCCCGACCTCTCCCCGCTCGCCGGCCACGCCGTCCGCCATCCCGGCCCGGCCGACCACCTGCCCGTCCTCGCGGTCCTCGACTCCTGGTGGGGCGGCCTCGGCGGCGACGAAGGCTCCCGCCAGCGGGCCCTGCTCCTGCCCAAGCTGATGTTCCAGCACTTCACCGGCAGCAGCTTCCTGGTGACCGGCGACGACGACCGGATCGTCGCGTTCCTGATCGGCTTCCTCTCGCCGTCCCGGCCGGCGGAGAGCTACATCCACTTCGTCGGCGTCGACCCCGCCGCACGCGGCAAAGGCCTCGGCGCCGCCCTGTACGAGCGCTTCTTCGCCTACAGCCGCGCCAACGGCCGGACCACGGTCCGCGCCATCACGTCGCCGGTCAACAAGGCTTCTCACGCCTTCCACACGCGGATGGGCTTCGTCACCGAAGCCGGGCCGAAGGAGGTCGACGGACTGCCGGTCCAGCCCGACTACGACGGGCCGGGTCTGGACCGGCTGTCCTTCCGGAAGGACCTCTAGCCGGACACGCTGAACGAGCGCACGCCCAGCCCGGTCTGGCCCTGCCACGGCTCGAACCCGAACTGGACGCTCGTCAGGTACCAGGCGTCGCTGATCTTGCCGCGGTTCACGCCGTCCCGGGTGAAGTCGGCCAGGCTGACGTCGAGGCTGTCCGTTCCGGAGGTGCGGACGTAGGAGATCACGTTCCAGCCGATGTTCCCGAACCAGACGGTCCACGTCGCGCCGGCGAGCTGGGCGGTACCGATCACGCTGCCGACCGGCTGCGGGGCACCCCGGTGGTTGCCCCAGATCATCACCTCGGCGCCGGTGTTCTGGCCCGCCGGGTTCGGATTCGGGTCGTACCAGACGTCGTAAGCGGCGTCCCACTGTCCCGCTTGGACGGTCGTGTAGTCCACGTGGGACCGCAGCGAGCCGACCGAGCGGGCCTGGCGGGGCAACCCGCTGTTGGAACTGCAGTTGCCGTAGTGGCAGCCGGCGTAGACGGACGGGTAGCTGCCCGGGGCGCCGTTGGTCGGCCGGTTGTGCGACGCCGTCGTGACGGTGAACCCGGAGGCCGACACCGACAGGCACTGGGTCGTGTCGTCGCCCCAGTTGTTGTTCTGCACGATGTACTTGCCGCTCTGGATGCGCACTGAGCCGTACTTGTCGCACAGCTGCGTGTCCGCCGCGGCCGGTGGGGCGGCCAGCACGACGCCGCCGGAGAGCAACACGGTGGTGGTCGCGAACGACGCCAAGGTGGCCCGGAGCCGGTTCTTCATGACAACTCCTCCTGCGAACTCTGCACATGTCGGGGACGGGTGGAGACCCGGGCCGGACGGCGGCTGCGCGGCACCGCCCGGCCCGGGAGACTGCTACTGCACCGCCGGGTAGGCGTTCTGGACCAGCTCTTCGAACTGGGCCTGGAACCACTTGCCGGACAGCGGCGAGTTCGCCAAGGCGCCGGTCAGGTTGCCGCCGTTGGCCTGGTCGCTGCCGTGGTAGGTCGGGTCGCACATCCGGTCGAAGCCCTTGCCCTCGTCGTTCGGGATCTGCGAGCTCGCGCCGTCGGACTCACCCGGCGGCTTGACCCAGACGTAGGCGTCGAAGTGCGCCGCGGGCGACGCCGTCGGGCGCAGGCCCAGGCCGGCGCCACTCTGGTTGCACCAGTTGCCGCGGTGCAGCCGCCGGTCGATCCGGCCCGAGTTGACGTAGCTGTCCACAGTGGACCCCGAGGCACCGCTCGGCCGGGCCGAACCGCCCCAGCCGTTGCGCGAGGTGTCGACCAGCATGCCGATGCCGCTCGGCAGGCCCGCGGAGACGAACGCGTTGTACATCGCCGTGGCGAACGGCACCTCGGCGAAGTACGGGTTCCACTGGTAGAACGTCGCCGACTTGATCGCCTGGCCGCCGACGGTCAGGTTCGGGTCGGGCAGGTTCGGCTCGGTCAGCGGGGTGTAGTTCGCCGTGTCGCTGATGAAGCCGTCGATGCTGTTCACCCCGGCCGTCGTGCCCTGCAGCGTCTGCTTGACCAGGTTGACGAACGGGCCGAAGTTGCTGTCCCAGCCCAGCCACGCCGAGTGCGCGATGTCCAGGTAGTTGTAGACGTTGGAGATCGCGTGGAGCTTGTTCAGTGCGTACTGGATGCCCTGGGTGTACGCCCCGGTCGACTGCGCTTCGGCGCACTTGGCCGTCGCGGTGTTGGTGATCAGGTTGGGCAGCGAGTCGGGTTCGACGACCGCCACGACCCGCAGCGGCGCGTACTTCGCGTCGGACAGGATCGAGGCGATCGGGTCGATGTACTCGCTCTTGTACCGGGCCAGGCCGTCCGAGCCGGCCTGCAGCTCACCGTTGGACGCCAGCGCCGCGCAGTCGCGGTTCGGCAGGTCGTAGACGACGATCTGGATCGTCACCGGCGTGCCGCCGCTCTGCTGGGCCAGCGCCGCGTCGAGGTGCCCGCGGAGGCCGCGGGCGCTCGAGGTGCCCTCGATCGCCGCGATCCGGTCGAGCCACACGGCCGTGGACGTGTTCGCCACCTTGGCCATCTGCGCGCCGAGCGTGCCGCCCTTGGCCGCGGCCGCCGCGCTCACCTCCGCCGACCAGTCCGGGTTCACGTACCCCTTCGAGCCGGAGTACGGGTTGTCCACGTGGGTGCCCGGGTTCGGCGTGGTCGTGGTCGTCGGGGTGGTGGTGGGTGTCGTCGGCGTGGTCGGGGTCGTCGGGGTGGTGGTCGTGGTGGTGCCGCCGTCGCAGTTGACGCCGTTGAGCGAGAACGCCGTGGGGACCGCGTTCGTGCCCGAGTACGAGCCGTTGAAGCCGAAGCTCGCCGTCGCGTTCGACGCGAGCGCGCCGCCCCAAGACGGGTTCTTCGCGCTCACGTGCTTGGCGCTTTGGCTGAACGTGGCGCTCCAGCCCTGCTGGACCTGCTGGTTGCCGGCGAAGTCCCACTGGACGTCCCAGCTCGAGACGGCTTCGCCGAGGTTGGTCACCGCGACGTTCGCGGTGAACCCGGTGTCCCACTGGTTGACGGTGTAGGTCACCTTGCAGCCGGACGCGGCGATCGCCGGGCTGCCGCCCGCCACCACCAGGCCGGCCACGACGGCCGCGGCCGTCACCGAGGACGCCACGGCGAGCCGCGACTTCCTCTTCGCGGACCAGAAATCACTCTTCATCGAGTGTGCTCCTTCGTGTTGTCGGGTCAGGCGCTGCAAGGAGTGGAGCCGACGGCGAAGCCACTGGGACTGCCGGTGGACGAGCCGGTCGCCTGGAAGCCGATCGACGTCGAAGCGCCGCCGGCCAGGTCGGGCGCCCAGGTCGGCGCCTTGGCGCTCGCCTGCTGCCCGGACTGGGTGACGGTGGCGCCCCAGCCGCCGGTGATCTGCACCCCCGATGGCGCGGTCCAGCCGAGCGCCCAGGTCTTCAGCGGCGAGGTGCCGGTGTTCTTCAGCGTCACGGAGGCGACGAAGCCGCCCTGCCACGCGTTGTCGACGTGGTAGGTGACCGCGCAGCTCACCGCGGGCGGCGGATCGGTCGTCCCGCCGCCGCCTCCGACCGGCGGGATGAGGTACGGCTGCAGGATCGCCTGCTTGGCCTGGTTGACCGTGGTCCAGTCGTCGTTGAGGATGCCGCCGGTGTCGCCGGAGTTGGGGTTCCACGACCAGTACGTGAAGCTCATCCCGGTTGTGCCGGTGCCCGAGTACTTCATCAGCTCCTGCAGCCAGGTCTTGTCACGCGGGTCGGCGAGCGTGGTGCCGAACTCGCCGAGCAGCACCGGCGCGATGTGCTCCTTGTGCAGGTAGCCGAAGAAGTGGTCCCACAGCGCCGGCAGGTTCGCCGGGAACGACGGGTCGGAGAACCACGGCTGGGCGAACACCGACGTCGCGTACTCGTGCGCCGAGTAGACCAGCTTGTCCGGTTTGGACAGCCGCACCGGGAACTGGCGGGCGCCGGAGAGGTTGCCGCCCCACCAGCCGCACTGCGGGTCGCCGGTGCCGCTGACGCAGTCGACGCCCTCGACGATGACCAGCCAGTCCGGGTTGGCGGACAGGACGGCGTTGCCGCCGCGTTCGGCGGCCAGGCGCCAGTCGGTCGCGGTGTCGCCGCAGCCCCAGCACGCGCCGCCGCCACCCTGGATCGAGTGCGGCTCGTTGTGCAGGTCGGCGCCGATCACCGTGGTGTTGCCCCGGTAGTGCTGCGCGAGCATCGTCCAGTCGGACAGCCAGCGGCTCTCCGGGTACGCGCTGGTGTACCAGAGCGGGGACTGTGCGCCGGAGTCCGGGCGGTGCTGGTCCAGGATGACCCGCATGCCCTTCGTGCCGGCGTACGCGATGATCTTGTCGAGTACCTGGAGCCCGGAAAGCCCTTGCAGGTCCGGGTTCTGGACGGCATCGATGCTGGTTGGCTTGACACCGGCGTCGAACAGCTGGTTGGAGTACGGCAGCCGCAGCGTGTTGTAGCCGAGGCCGGCCATCTGGTCGAGCATGTCCTGGTAGTTCCGGCTCCACAGGCCGTGCGGCGAGTAGTTGCCGGTCTCGGCGCCGAACCAGTTGACACCGGTCATCCGGACCGGCGCGCCGGTGGCGTCGACGAGTTGGGAGCCGGACGCGTGCCAGTAGCCGGTGCCGGTTCCCTGTGCCGCAGAGGCCGCGGTGGCCGGGGACGCCGTGAGTACGGCGCCCCCGACCAGTGCGGCGACCGCGAGGGTGAGCAGTCGCTTCATCGAGTGCCTTTCAGCCGAACAGGGCGACGTGCGCGGCGAACGCCGTGGCGATCTCCGACTGCGCCCAGAACCGGTGGTAGGTGAACGTCGGCGCGGCGCCACCGTCCAGGTAGGACTGGACCTTCGGCCACTGCGGGTCGCTCTTGTAGAAGGAGCGGATCGAGGTGAACGTCGAGCTGGAGTTGATCGCGTCGCCGTTCGGCATCGTGCCGGTCCAGCCGGTGGGCACGTACAGCCCCTGGTCGGTGGTGGCGTTGTAGGCGTCGTCGAACCGGTTGTAGTCCGTCCGGGTCTCCGGCACCGCGATGCCCTGGGTGTCGGTGTTCGCGGAGAGCGCCGTGAGCAGCTGCTCCCCCACGGTCTTGGCCGAGGCGTTGCTCGAGCCGGCCGCGTAGTAGAGCAGCGTCTTCGCCAGGGACGCGGCGACACCGACGTCGTTGCTGTAGTTCTTCACCGTGACGTGCAGGCTCGTGTTCGAGCCCGGGCTGGTGGCGTTCCAGGTGTCCGGCGCGCCGCTCCAGGTCAGGTCGGACGGGATCTGGAAGCTCCCGCCGGCGCCGACCGTGGTGTTCGCGATCGCCCACGGGACCCACTTGTCGAGGATCTTCTTCGCGCGGGCGTCGCCGGTCGCCTGGTAGTACTCGGCGATCCGTTCCATGCCCCAGGTCTGGAAGCCGAACCACTGGTTGCTCGGCGGGTCGTGCCAGACCGGCTGCTGGTCGTAGAACATCCCGTAAAACGTCGGCGTGCCGGACGGCGGGGTGCCGTACTGGCCCTCCCAGCTGTTGGTCGCGCCGCCGGCGAGCCCGCCTTCGGACGACTGCAGCCACTGCAGGAACTCCATCTGACGGCCGAGGCTGGTCGCCCAGTCCTGCGCGCCGGTCGCCGAAGTGACCTTCAGCCCCGGGTCGGTCGACAGCGCATACGCGGCCAGCGGGTTCTGGTAGCCCTGGTGGGCCGCGCCGTCACCGATGCGCCACGCCCAGGCGCTGGACGAGTCCATCGACCCGCCCCAGGCGTAGTACCAGGAGACCAGGTAGTGCTCGCTGTCCTTGCCGCTGCCGGCCGCGCAGCTCGACGCGCCGACGCAGTTGCCGATCTTCTTGAAGTACTTGTCGAACAGCGAGTACCGCAGGTAGTCGCCCATCTTCGACGCCTTCTTGACCACGGCCGCGACGTCCGCGCTCTTGCCCTGCGTGGCGGCCCACTTCTCGGCCTGGAAGGCCACCTGCACGGCGCGGGCGTCCGCGTCGGGCGCGTCGGTGTACTTCCACTGCTTCGCGTACGACGAGTCGCCGGTGAACAGGTCGAGGTAACCGTTCTTGCCGCCGAACTTCAGGATGTCGCAGCTGGGCTGGGTCACCGTCTCCCAGACCGACTCCTGCGAACCGCGCTGGAAGGTGTTGATGAACGCGGGCGCGGTGTTCGTGCCGTCCTCGCAGTGGCCGAACTTGTAGATGTTGTCGACGTCGAGCAGCCAGTGCATGCCGTAGACGTCCGCCGAGCCGTAGGCCGCCTTCAGCTCCGCCGCGATCGGGTCGGCGCCGACGGACACACCGGTCTGCAGCTGCGACGGGTAGGACTTCGGGCTCGGGTACTCGGCCGCGTAGGTGGCGGGCTTGCTCGCGTTGTAGCCGGAGTTGCCCGGCTGGTCGGCCGCCGACGGGATCGCGTACGTCTCGATCGACGTCCAGGCCTGGTTGAACGGCGACCAGTCACCGGTGATCCGCCCGTAGGACGCTTCCAGCCACAGGTAGTAGCTGAACGCCTCCGACGTCGTCTCGTGGCCGTGGTCGGGGGCCTCGACGATGAGCGTCTCGATCGAGTGGTAGGGCACCAGGATGTTCCCGAACTTCCGGAAGTAGCCGTTGTTCGGATCCTTGATCTTGTTGTACTGGGTCAGGAACGCGAGCTGGTAGTCCGATGTGGACGACGAGATCTCGTTCACCGTCACCGTGGCCGCGGTGTAGCCGCTGCCGCTCGCGGTGAAGGTGGCGCTGCCCAGCGCTCCCCCGTTGTCGGCGCTCTGCACGGTGACGTTCTGCGGCGTGCTCCAGTTCGCCGTCGTGAAGGTGAGGCTCGTGGGGCTCGCGGTCAGGTCGGCGCTTCCCGCCGTCCTGGCCACGCCGACGGTGACCGAGGCGGTGGGCGCGCCGGCGAGGGTGACGGCGAACGTCGTCGTCCCGCCCTGCTTGACCTGCGCGGTCGCCGGGGTGGCGACGATCGTGGGTCCGGAAAGGACCTTCACGCTCACCGGGCTGGACGACGTGGACGCGTTCTTGTTGTCGTAGGCCTTGGCCGTGATCGAGTACGTCCCGGCGGGGACGTTGGCCCAGCTGCCCTCGAACGGCGCGGCCGTGTCGGTCGCCAGCAGCGTGTCGCCGGCGTAGAACTCGACCTTGCTCACGGTGCCGTCGCTGTCGGCGGCGGACGCGGCGAGCGGGATCGTGGCCGGGGCGTAGTAGGTGCCGGTCGACGCCGGCGAGGTCAGGCTGACGGTGGGGGCTTTGTTGGCGCCGGTGCAGGCGGTGCCGTTGACGGAGAAGTCGGTGGGCGGGCGGTTGGCGGAGCCCTTGGCGCCGTTGAAGCCGAAGCTGGTGCTCGCCCCGGTGTCGAGGTGGCCGTTGTAGGAGAGGTTCGTCGCGGTGACCGCGGTGCCGGTCTGGGCGAAGGTGGCGCTCCAGCCTTGCTGGACCTTCTGGCCGTCGAGGAACGTCCAGCCGACCTTCCAGCTGTCGAGGGCCGCGCCGTCGTTGCGCAGCGAGACGCTGGCGGTGAACCCGGTGTCCCAGTCGTTGGTGGTGTAGGTGACGGAGCAGGCGACGTCGGCGGCGAGCGCCGAGGATGGGACGACCAGCGCGGCGGTGAACGCGACCACGGCCGAAGCCAGGGCCGTCGCGCGACCGCGCAACCAGCGGGTTCGGCGCGATCGGCGCCATCGGGGAGAGGAACGCATGGCTGCGGAACTCCTTTGTCCGTAGGGAGCCAGCGATCTGGGAGCGCTTCCAGGCGCAGACGGTAGCCAGCCGGAAACGTGGATGTAAAGAATCGAGTCAGAAGGACACCGCGGCGGAAAACGTCACAGCGACGCGCGCGGCGGAGCGAGAGCCGCTGAACGCTCCTGAACAGCCGCCGTCGATCGTCGGCTCGCCACCCGTTCGGCTCAGCGGTTCGGTCACACCGAGTGCCGGGCGAACGGTGTTTAGCGCCGAAGGTGTGCACCTGAAACGGGATCGCTCCCAGCCCACGTCGAAGCTTTCGACGCGGGCCTACTTCGCGTCGTCCATTCCGGTACGCGTGTCGTCCGTTCGGGTACGGCCGACACGGGGTCAGCTCGAGGCGCGGACCGCCAGGGAGACCGACAGGACGTGCTGCCGCGGCTTGAGGCTCTGGTCGTCGAGCAGTTGCATCAGCGTCTCGACCATCGCGTGGACCTGCTCGCGCGGGTCCTGGTGGACCGACGTCAGGGGCGGGTCCATGGCCGGGGCGAGAGTGGCGTTGTCGTCGAAGCTGACCACCGCGACGTCCTCGGGGATGCGCCGGCCCGCGGCGTCGAGGGTGCGCAGCGCACCCACGGCCATCATGTCGCTGGCGACGAACACCGCGTCGAGGTCCGGCCGGCGGGCCAGCAGCGCGGACATCGCGTTCGCCCCGCCGGACAGGGTGAAGTCGGCCTCTTCAGCGAGTTCGGCCGGGTCGAGCCCCGCGTCCAGGAGGGTCTTGCGCCAGCCGGCGAGCCGGTCGATCGGGGCGCTCTGGTCCTGCGGCCCGGCGATCGTGGCGATCCGCCGCCGCCCCGCCGCGACCAGGTGCTCGACCGCGAGCCGGGCGCCCCCCTCGTTGTCGAAGTCGACGACGTGCACGCCGCGGCGGATGCCGGCCGCCTGCCCGCCGAACACGACCGGGATGCGCAGCAGACGCAGCGCCTTGGGCAGCGGGTCGGCCCGGTGCGGGGCGAACACGAGCGCGCCGTCGACGTGGCCGCCTTCGAGGAACCGCACGGTCCGGCTCAGGTCCTCGCGGGTGTCGCTGAAGATCAGCACCATCTGCCGGCCGATGTCGGCGAGCTCGCGGTAGCCGGCGCGCATGACGGCGGTCCGGTACGGGTCGTCGAGCAGCCGCGCCTCCGGCTCCGAGAGCACCACGGCGATCGCGCCGGTGCGGCGGGTGACCAGCGAGCGGGCCGCCTGGTTCGGGGAATAGCCCAGGTCACGGGCCGCGGCTTGGACCTTCTCGCGCGCCGCCGCGCTGACGTACGCGTCGTCGTTCAGCGCGCGCGACGCCGTCGACCGCGACACGCCGGCGAACGCCGCGACGTCCTCCAGCGTCGGCCGCTCTTCATCCCCTGCTCGAGGCCCCACGCCTACCGCCCTCGCTCCCACGACCACCCGGACGTCAACAGCTTAACCGGCACACGCGCGCGGAGTCCGGGAGCGCTCCTCGCAGGAAACGCTCCGGTCACGACCCCTTGACACCGGTGAAGGCCCCCAGCAGACTCTGCGACACCTGGGAGCGCTCCCAGATCGGCTCCCAGCAGTGAGAGCGCTCATTCCCGTCAACAAGGTGGTTGGACACGTGAGAACGATCCGGAACGGCCTGGTCCTCGCACTGGGCATCACGATGACGGCGCTCGGCGCCACGGCCTGCGGTGGCGGCGGTGACGAGACGCCGGCCGCGGCGGGTCCGAACGAACACGTCGACCTCACGCTGGCGACGTTCACCGAGTTCGGCTACGAGGCGCTCATCCCGGAGTACGAGCGGCTGCACCCCAACATCAAGATCACCCACCGCAAGACCGGCCAGGGCGGCCCCTACCACCAGGACCTCATCACGAAGCTGGCCGCCGGCTCGGGTCTCGCCGACGTCGCCGCGGTCGAGGAGGGTCACCTCTCCGACGTCCTCGACAAGGGCTCGAAGTTCAACGACCTGACCAAGATCGGCCCCGCCGACGCCTCCCCCGACCGCTGGCTCGGCTGGAAGTACGACGCCGCCAAGACCAAGGACGGCAAGCTCATCGGCTACGGCACCGACATCGGGCCGCTGGCCATGTGCTACCGCAAGGACATGTTCCAGGCCGCGGGCCTGCCCACCGACCCCGAGCAGGTCAAGCCGCTGTTCGCCACCTGGGACAGCTACTTCGCCGCCGGCGCCGACTACGTCGCCAAGACGAAGGGCAAGGCCTGGTTCGACTCGGCCGCGCAGAACTTCAACGCGATGGTCAACCAGCTCCCCCAGGGCTACATCGGCAGCGACGACAAGCTCGCCGTCGAGAGCAACCAGGGCATCAAGGACGCCTGGACGAAGGTCACCGACGCCGTCGCCAAGGGCGAGTCGGCCAAGCTGACCGCGTTCAGCCCCGAGTGGGAAGCCGGCTTCAAGCAGAACGCGTTCGCCACGAAGGTGTGCCCGGCGTGGATGCTCGGCGTGATCAAGGAGCAGGCCGGCCCGGAGAACGCCGGCAAGTGGGCCGTCACCGCGGCCTTCCCCGGCGGCGGTGGCAACTGGGGCGGCTCGTACCTGACCGTGCCGACGCAGTCGAAGCACCCGAAGGAGGCCGCCGAACTCGCGGCCTGGCTGACCGCGCCCGAGCAGCAGATCAAGGCGTTCCAGGCCAAGGGCACCTTCCCGAGCCAGGTCAAGGCCCTCACGGACCCCGCGCTGCTGAGCAAGACCGACGACTACTTCGGCGCGAAGGTCGGCGAACTGTTCGCCGAGCAGGCCAAGAAGGTCCAGAAGCCGCAGTACAAGGGCCCCGGCGACGGCCAGATCCAGGAGAACGCGTCCAGCCCCGCCCTGAAGGCGGTCGAGCAGGGCAAGCCGGCGGCGGACGGCTGGCAGCAGATGGTCGACGCGGCGAAGAAGATCACCCGCTGACCTCATGACCGTCATCGACAAAGTCGCGCCGGAAGGGAGCAAGGCCGGGGAGCGCACGTCTCCCCGGCCCACCTTCCGGCACAAGCTGAGCCGGTGGGACGTCAAGGTATCGCCGTACCTCTACGTCGCGCCGTTCTTCATCGTCTTCGGGATCGTCGGGCTGTTCCCGCTGCTCTACACCGCGTACGTCTCGATGTTCGATTGGAAGGCCGGGGACGACAACCCCGAGTTCATCGGCTTCGACAACTTCAAGGAGCTGTTCGCCGACAGCCAGTTCTGGAACGCGCTGACCAACACGGTCAGCATCTTCCTGCTCTCCAGCATCCCGCAGCTGATCATCGCGATGCTGCTCGCGGCCCTGCTCGGGAGCCGGCTGCGCGGCGCGACCGGCTGGCGCGTCGGCATCCTGCTGCCCTACGCGGCGAGCCTGGTGTCGATCGGGATCATCTTCGCCAACCTGTTCGGCCCGAAGTACGGCCTGATCAACGACGTGCTGCAGCTGATCGGGCTCGACCCGGTCGACTGGCAGGCCAGCCGGTTCGGCAGCCACGTCGCGATCGCGATCATGGTGAACTGGCGGTGGACCGGGTACAACGCGCTGATCGTGCTGGCGGCCATGCAGGCCATCCCGAAGGAACTGCACGAGGCCGCGCTGATCGACGGCGCGGGCACGTGGCGGCGGTTCACCGCCGTCACGCTGCCGCTGCTCAAGCCGACGCTGATCTTCGTCACCATCACCTCGACGATCGGCGGGCTGCAGATCTTCACCGAACCCAAGCTGTTCGACGCCATGCCCGGGTCGAACAACGGCGGCTCCACCAACCAGTTCCAGACCGTGACGCTGTACCTGTACCAATCCGCGTTCGAGAACTACAACCTCGGTTACGCCTCGGCGATCGCCTGGATCCTGTTCCTGATCATCGTGCTCATCGCGCTGGTGAACTTCTTCCTCACCGGCCGGCTGGCCCGCACCCCGGCGGTGAAGAAGAAATGACCACGCTGCAAGGTGGCTTCCGCCGGAGCGTCGCGACGCTCGGCAAGCCGCGCAAGGCGACCTACTGGGTGCTCGGCATCTTCGTGCTCGGCTCGCTGTTCCCGTTCTACTGGTCGTTCCTGGTGGCCAGCCGCGACAACGGGATGCTCACCGAGCCCGTCCCGCCGATCCTGCCCGGCGGCAACTTCTTCGCCAACGCGTCGCGGGTCTTCGACACCGTGCCATTCTGGAAGGCGCTGGCCAACAGCGTCATCGTGTCCGGCACGGTCACCCTGACCACCGTGCTGTTCTCGTCGCTGGCCGGGTTCGCCTTCGCCAAGCTGCGGTTCCGCGGGAAGAACGGGCTGTTCGTGTTCATCGTCGTCACGCTCGCCGTGCCGACCCAGCTGGGCATCATTCCGCTGTTCATCGCCATGTCGAAGCTGGGCTGGGCCGGCGGGCTGCAGTCGGTGATCGTGCCCAACCTGGTCACGGCGTTCGGCGTCTTCTGGATGCGCCAGTACACAGTGGACGCCCTGCCGTACGAGCTCATCGAGGCCGCGCGCGTCGACGGCTGCAGCATGATCCGGATCTTCTGGAACGTCTGCCTGCCCGCCGTGCGCCCGGCCGCGGCGATCCTCGCGATGTTCACGTTCATGACGTCCTGGAACGACTTCCTGTGGCCGCTGGTGGTCCTGGACGCGGGCAACCCGACCGTCCAGGTCGCGCTGGAGAAGCTCCAGAGCGGCTACTACGTCGACTATTCGCTGGTGCTGGCCGGCACGACCCTGGCCACCATCCCGATCCTCATCGTCTTCGTCCTCCTCGGCCGCCAGATCGTGGCCGGGATCATGCAAGGTGCCGTGAAAGGGTGACCATGTCCGTACATCCCGACAGCGTTCGGGCGGAGACAGCGCTGATGTTCCCGCCCGGCTTCGTCTGGGGCGCCGCCACCGCGGCGTTCCAGGTGGAAGGGGCCACCACGGCCGACGGTCGCACCGACTCGGTCTGGGACGTCTTCGCACGCCATCCGGGCGCGGTCGTGGGCGGCGACACCGGCGACCCGGCCGCCGACCACTACCGGCGATACTCCGAGGACGTCGACCTGATGCGCCGGCTCGGTCTCGGCGCCTACCGCTTCTCGCTGGCCTGGCCCCGGGTGCGGCCGGACGGCGGCGCCCCCAACGCCGCCGGGCTCGCGTTCTACGACCGGCTCGTCGACTGCCTGCTGGAAGCCGGGATCGAGCCGTGGGCGACGCTCTACCACTGGGACCTGCCGCAGGCACTGGAGGAGAAGGGCGGCTGGACTTCGCGGGACACGGCGTACCGGTTCGCCGAGTACGCCGAGACGGTGCTGGAGCGCCTCGGCGACCGCGTCGCCAGCTGGTCGACGCTGAACGAGCCGTGGTGCGCGGCGATGCTCGGCTACGCGGGCGGCATCCACGCGCCCGGCCGCACCGAGCACCCGGCCGCCGTCGCCGCCACGCACCACCTGCTGCTGGGGCACGGGCTGGCGATGGACGCCATCCGCCGCCACGCGCCGGGGACCCCGGCCGGGATCACGCTCAACCTCTACCCCGTCGTGCCGCACGACCCGGCCAACGTCGCCGACGTCTCCGCGTGCCGCCGGATCGACGGCCTGCAGAACCGGCTGTTCCTCGACCCGGTGCTGCGCGGCGGCTACCCGGACGACCTGGTCGCCGACCTCGCGCCGTTCGGGCTCGCGGACGTGGTCCGCGACGAAGACGCGGCGGTCATCGCGGCGCACATCGACTGGCTGGGCGTGAACTACTACCGCGACTACCGCGTCGCGGGCCGCCCGGTGCCGGGCAGCGAGCCGGCGGGCCCGGAATGGGTCGGCGCGGGCGACGTCCACTTCGTCCCCGACCCGGCGGCCCCGCGGACCGACTCCGGCTGGGAGGTCCAGCCGGCCGGGCTGACGGAGTCGCTGCTGCAGGTCCACCGCGGTTACCGGAGCGTGCCGCTGTACATCACGGAGAACGGCGCGGCCTACCCGGACGTCGTGGCCGACGGCGGTGAGATCGTCGACACCGACCGGGTGGCGTTCCTCGACTCCCACCTCCGGGCGGCGCACGACGCGCTGGCGGCCGGGGTCGACCTGCGCGGGTACTTCTACTGGTCGCTGCTGGACAACTTCGAGTGGGCCGAGGGGTACGCGAAGCGGTTCGGCCTGGTCCACGTCGACTACGCGACGCAGCGCCGGACGCCGAAGCGGAGTGCCCACTGGTACTCCCGGGTGATCGGGCTGAACGGGCTCGGCTGAATTTCGCGGAGGCCACCGGCGCGGGTGGCCTGCACGAGCGCCGCCGGGGGTGCGGCCGGGCCCGAGGGATCCGGGTCCGGCCGCCAGCCTCGGCGCGAACGTCATGAACGAGTCGTTCACCTCGTCCGGTGACATGAACGAGTCGTTCATGACGTCCGGCGGTCACACCGCGAGCCGGCCGGCGCGTGCATTCCGGGACCGGCGTTGACAGACTGGCCGGTATGGGACTGCGCAGCGAAGCTTGGTTCAACAACCCCGCCGACCCCGGGATGACCGCGCTCTACCTCGAGCGGTACATGAACTGGGGCCTGACCCGGGAGGAGCTGCAGTCCGGCCGGCCGATCATCGGCATCGCGCAGACCGGCTCCGACCTGTCCCCCTGCAACCGGCACCACCTGCAGCTCGCCGACCGCACGCGTGAAGGCGTCCGGGAGGCCGGCGGGATCGCCATCGAGTTCCCGGTGCACCCCATCCAAGAGACCGGCAAGCGCCCGACCGCCGCGCTCGATCGCAACCTCGCCTACCTCGGCCTGGTCGAGACGCTCTACGGCTACCCCATCGACGGCGTCGTCCTCACCACCGGCTGCGACAAGACCACCCCCGCGTGCCTGATGGCCGCCGCCACCGTCGACATCCCCGCCATCGTGCTGTCCGGCGGTCCCATGCTCAACGGGTGGCACAACGGCGAGCGCACCGGGTCGGGGACCATCGTCTGGAAGGCCCGCGAGCTGCTCGCCGCCGGGGAGATCGACGACGCCGGGTTCATGGAGCTCGTCGCGTCGTCCGCGCCGTCGCCCGGGCACTGCAACACCATGGGCACCGCCTCCACGATGAACGCGCTCGCCGAAGCGCTCGGGATGAGCCTGCCCGGCTGCGCCGCCATCCCGGCGCCGCACCGCGACCGCGCGCGGATGGCCTACCTGACCGGGCGAAGGATCGTCGAGATGGTGCGCGAGGACCTCAAGCCGTCGGACATCCTGACGCGCGAAGCGTTCGAGAACGCCATCGTCGTCAGCTCGGCGATCGGCGGCTCGACCAACGCGCCCATCCACATCGGCGCGATCGCCCGGCACATCGGCGTCGACCTGCCCCTCGACGACTGGCAGCGGCTCGGCCACCACGTCCCGCTGCTGGTCGACCTCCAGCCGGCCGGGAAGTACCTCGGCGAGGAGTTCCACCGCGCGGGCGGTGTCCCGGCCGTGGTGCACGAGCTGATGCGGCACGGGCTCGTCCACGAGGACGCGCCGACGGTCAACGGTCGCACGCTCGGTGACAACTGCCGCGCCGCCGAGGCCGGCGACCGCGACGTCATCCGCACCTTCGACACCGCCCTCACCGAAGACGCCGGGTTCCTGGTCTTCAAGGGCAACCTCTTCGACGCGGCCATCATGAAGTCCAGCGTCATCTCGCCGGAGTTCCGGCGCCGCTACCTGGCCGGCGGCGTCTACGAGGGCACCGCGGTCGTGTTCGACGGCCCCGAGGACTACCACGCCCGCATCGACGACCCGGACCTCGGCGTCGACGAGCACACGCTGCTCGTCATGCGCGGCACCGGGCCGCTCGGCTACCCGGGCGCGGCCGAGGTGGTGAACATGCGGCCGCCGGCGGCGCTGATCAAGCGGGGCGTCCGCGAGCTGCCGTGCCTCGGCGACGGCCGCCAGTCCGGTACGTCCGGATCACCGTCGATCCTCAACGCCTCCCCCGAAGCCGCGGCGGGCGGCGGGCTCGCCGTGCTGCGGACCGGCGACCGGGTGCGGATCGACCTCGCCGCCGGCACGGCGGACGTCCTGATCGCGGACGAGGAGCTCGCGCTGCGCCACAAGGAGCTGGTGGAAGCGGGCGGCTACCCGGTCCCGGACGCGCAGACGCCGTGGCAGGAGATCCAGCGGTCGATGGTCGACCAGCTCTGCGACGGCATGGTGCTGCGCCCGGCGGTGGCCTACCAGCGGATCGCGAAGACGAAGGGCATTCCCCGCGACAACCACTGACTTTCCCCGAAAGTGCCGCTTCGAAAGGACGCGGAACGGGTACCACTGCGATAGCCGAGGCGAGGAGGCCCACCATGCTGCCGGATCGCGAACGCCACGCCCTGCGCGAAATCGAGCTGGAACTGCAGGCGAGCGACCCCACGTTCGCGGCCGCCTTCGCCGGCCGCACCCTGCGCGAAACCCAGCGGTGGAACCTGTTGCTCGTGCTGTGCGACGTGACCGCGGCGGTCATGCTGGTCGTCGGTCTCTTCGCCCGCGACGCCGGGCTCGTGCTCTGGGGCACGGTCGGCGCCGGCTCGCTCGTCGCGTGGCACATCGCCCGCGCCGAGACGACCCGCAAGCCGGCTCCGGACGGCACCACCCCGGCCGCCGACTCGCACTGAGCCCGCGCGCTCAGTCCACAAAGGACTACTCGGCGGCCTTCGCCGCGCCGGCGACCGCTCCGGCCATCGCCGGC
Source organism: Amycolatopsis sp. NPDC051061 (assembly GCF_040682935.1). Taxonomy (NCBI): domain Bacteria; kingdom Bacillati; phylum Actinomycetota; class Actinomycetes; order Pseudonocardiales; family Pseudonocardiaceae; genus Amycolatopsis; species Amycolatopsis sp. NPDC051061. The sequence continues at coordinate 41,175 of NZ_JBFBBZ010000052.1, read as the reverse complement.
ACCAGTGCCTCGTCGAACACGCTCGGCACGATGTGCCCCGCGTCCAGGTCGTCCCCCACCACGTCCGCCAGGGCCCGCAACGCCGCCAGCAGCATCTCCCCCGTCACCCGCGGCGCGCCCGAGTCGAGCAGGCCGCGGAACATCCCCGGGAACGCCAGCACGTTGGTGATCCGGTTGGGGAAGTCGCTGCGGCCGGTGGCGACGATCTCCGCGTGCTCGCGCGCCGCGTCCGGGTCGACCTCCGGGTCCGGGTTGGCCAGGGCGAACACGATCGCGCGATCGGCCATCGCGGCGACGTCGTCCGGGGCGAGCAGGTCGCTCGCGCTGACGCCGACGAACACGTCCGCGCCGCGAAGCGCGTCCTGCACGCTCCCGGTGGCACCGGCGGGGTTGGTGTTGTCCGCCAGCCAGTGCTTCTCCCCCATCAGGTCCCGGTCCGGGTGCAGCACGCCTTCGCTGTCGCAGACGACGATCCCCTCCGAGTGGTAGCCGGCGCGCAGCAGCAGCCTCGGCGAACCGCTTGAGCAGCGCCGCCTTGCCCTCCATCACCGGCAGGGCGGCGGCGGGGCCCTGATCACCGAGGCCGAGCAGGGCGGACCCGTCGGACACGATGGCGACGGAGTTGCCCTTGACGGTCTCGCGGGCGAGCAGCGACGGATCGTCGGCGACCCGCTTCGCCTGGTCCGCGACGCCCGGCGTGTAGTGCTCGGCCAGGTCCTCGGGGGTGTCCAGGGTGACGCGGGTCGTGACTTCGACTTTTCCTCGGCTGCGGGTCATATCCGCGAGGTACCCCGACGCGCGCGGGGAGGAACCCCAGGTTTACCCGGCCGTGGAACGGGGGAACTCCGGCACATGCCCGGCACCAGCGGCGCGGAGCCGCCCGACAGCACCGATCTCGACGAGTTGCGGTCGGCGGCGGCCGGCTGCCGTGGATGCGCCCTGTACAAGGACGCGACGCAAACCGTTTTCGGCGAAGGTACGAAGAAGGCGAAGGTTCTCGTCGTCGGCGAGCAGCCGGGCGACAAGGAGGACCTGGCGGGCGAGCCGTTCGTCGGGCCCGCCGGGAAGCTCCTCGACCGAGCCTTCGAAGAGGCCGGATTCGACCGGACGACGCTGTACGTCACCAACGCCGTCAAGCACTTCAAGTTCAAGCGCGACGAACGCGGGAAGCGGCGCATCCACCAGAAGCCCGGCCGCACCGAGGTGGTCGCCTGCCGGCCGTGGCTGCTGGCCGAACTGCGCGCGGTGCGTCCGGAACTGGTGCTGCTGCTGGGTGCGACCGCCGCGCAGTCCTTGCTGGGCCCGAAGTTCCGGCTCACCGCCCATCGCGGCGAGCCCGTCGACGCGCCCGAAGACGTGGCCGAGCTGGTGCCCTCGGCGGTCGCGACCGTGCACCCGTCGGCGGTCCTGCGCGCGCCGGACCGCGACGAGGCCTATGCGGCCTTCGTCGCCGACCTGAAGGCGGCGGGCAAGACGCTCAAGTGAGCTGCTTCAGCGCCGCTTCCGCGGATCCCGCGTGCGAGTCCAGGTCCCGCCACGGGTCGTCCTTGCGCGCCAAGCGCTGCTTCTCCTTGGCCAGGCTCCAGCCGGCCGGCTCGGCCTTGCCCAGCTCGCGCCAGTCCAGCGGCGTCGCGGCCGCCGCACCCGGGCGGGCGCGCAGCGAGTACGGCGCGACGAACGTCTGCGCGTAGCCGTTGCGGTTGGCGTCCAGGAAGATCCGGTCGCCGCGCTTGTCTTTGCGCTGCGCCGTGGTCAGGCGGTCCGGGTCGTCCGCGGCGACGCTGTCGGCCAGCGCGCGCGACAGCTCGAGCACGACTTCGGTGTCCGACTTCGCGTCCAGGGGCGCGAGCACGTGGAAGCCGCGGCCGCCGGTCGCCTGGACGAACGGCGTCAGCCCCACCCGCTCGTAGTGGTCGCGGATCCGCCGCGCGACGGCACGCAGCTCGGCGACCTCCGTGCCGTCCGGCGGGTCGAGGTCCAGCACCAGCCGGTCCGGCCGCTCCGGCGCGTCCACTGTGGACAGCCGGAGGTGGAACTCCAGGGTGCCCTGCCGGGCCAGGTAGTCCAGCGTCTCGGCGTCGTCGCAGACCACGTAGTCGTCCGTGCCGCCACCGCGCCGGGGGACGCTTTCGACGCGGATCGAGTCCGGGAAGTGCTCCCCCGGGTGCTTCTGGAACCAGCCCTGGCCGTCGATGCCGTCCGGGAACCGCCGCAGGGTCAGCGGGCGGCCGCGCAGGTGCGGCAGCATGACGTCGGCGACCGCGCGGTAGTACTCGACGACGTCACCCTTCGTCAGCCCGTCGCCGGGGTAGAACACTTTGTCCGCATGGGAAATCTCGCCGTTCACGCCCGCTCCCGCACCACGTCCGCCGCCTTCTTGTCTTCGCGCAGCCCGGCGAACCGCGGGTGCCGCAGCCGCCCGTCGCGCGTCCATTCGGAGAAGTCGATCTGGGCCACCAGGTCCGGCCGGACCCAGTGCGCACCCGTTTCCTTGACAGGCCCCGCGAAGGGCGAGCGGCCGGTCTCCCGCTCCCGCAGCCGCGCGTGCAGGAAGGCCAGCAGCTTTTCGTCGAACCCGGTGCCCACCTTGCCGGCGTATTTCAGGCCGCCGTCCTCGTGGTAGCCGAGCAGCAGCGCACCGAAGCCGTGCCGCGCGCCCTGCGGGTCGGTGAAGCCGCCGATCACCAGCTCCTGCCCCCGCGAACACTTGAACTTCAGCCAGTCGGGTGACCGCCCGTGGTGGTACGGCGCGTCCGCCCGCTTCGCGATGACGCCTTCCCAGCCGCGCCGGCAGGCCTCGGCGTAGAACTTCTCGCCCTCGGTGTTGCGATGCGCCGACAGCCGGAGCGGGTCCTCGAAGTCGAACGCGTCGCGCAGCAACGCCTTCCGCCGGCGCAGCGGCAGCCCGGTCGTGTCGTGGTCGTCGTAGTACAGCAGGTCGAACAGGTAGTAGTACACGCGCACGCCGGTGGCCCGCGCGCGGTCCGGGTCGCTGACGTGGATCCGGGGCTGCAGCGCGGCGAAGCTGGTGTCGGCGCCGTCGAACGCCACGATCTCGCCGTCCACCACGAACCGCGGGCCGCCCTGGGCGGCGAGTGCCTCGACGATCTCCGGGTAGGCGTTGTCCATCACCTTGTGGTTGCGCGAGTAGAGCGTCGGCGGGCCGGCGTCGCGCGCGCAGATCGCCCGGACGCCGTCCAGCTTGCGCTCGTAGATCCAGTCGTCGTCGGAGAACCGCCGGTCGGTGAGCGTGGCCAGGGTCGGTTCGCGCCAGCCGGGTCCGGTCACTCGAGCTCCCGGTTGGTCCGGCCGGTGAGCACCGACTCGGGCCGCGTCTTGGCGGGCTTGCGGCGCCGGTCGGCGCTGTCGTCGTCCTTCTTGACGAGGAGCCACTGCTCCTGGCCGTCCGAGTGCCGCCGGATCAGCGAGAAGGCGCCCGTCAGCTTTTCGCCGTGCAGGCCGACCTTCAGGTGCCCGTCGGCGAGCGCCTGCTCCGCCGGTTCGCCGGTGAGCACGTCGAAGGTCCCGGTGTCCCAGACAACCACGGTTCCGCCGCCGTACTGGTCTTCGGGGATCTTGCCCTCGAAGTCCGCGTAGCCGAGCGGGTGGTCCTCGGTGCGGATGGCCGGCCGCCGGTCGCCCGGGTCGAGCGACGGGCCCTTGGGCACCGACCACGACACGAGTACGCCGCCGATCTCGAGGCGGAAGTCGAAGTGCAGGCTGCTCGCGTCGTGGCGCTGCACGACGAAGACGGGCCCGTTCTTCCGCTTGCCCCGGCCACGCGGCTCCGGCGTCCGGGACGCGTCGCGTTTCGCGCGATATTCGGCCAGCCGGTCCTTCGCGGCCATCGGTCTCCCTTCAGGACGCCTTGAGCGCCTCTTCCAGCTCGGCGCGCGTCATCTTCGAGCGGCCCTTGACGCCCTGCTCGCGGGCGAGCTTGTCCAGGTCGGACTTGGACAAGTCGGTGAGGTCCGGTTCCTTCTTCTTCGTCGTCTTGGCCTGCTTGCCGCCGCCCTTGCGGTTCTTCACGCTCCGCGACAGCGCCTCGAAGAGGTCGACGACGTCGGCGGAGGGCTCCGGCTCCTCCTCGTGGGCGATCTCCTTGCCCTGCTTCTTGGCCTTGATCAGGTCCTCGACGCGCTCGGAGTACTCGTCGCGGAAGTCGCCGGGCTTCCACGGCGCGGTCATCTCGTCGACGAGCGAGAGCGCCATGTCCAGCTCCTTGGGCCGCGGCTTCGGGAGGCTGGGCAGCCCGCCCATGACGTCCTTCGGCTTCCGCAGGTCGGCGACGAAGTGCAGGGTGTTCAGCACCATGACGTCCTCGCCGGCGCGGATCGCGCAGAGGTACTCCTTGCCGCGCAGCACGAACTTGGCGACGCCGGCCTTCTCGCTGCGGTCCATCGCCTGCAGCAGCAGGCCGTACGCCTTGGCGAAGTCTTCTTTCGCCGGCTTGAGCCAGTAGGTGCGGTCGTAGAACCACGGATCGATCTCGTCGAGCTCGACGAACTGCTCGATGTCGATCCGCCGGGACCGCTCGGGGGCGATCTCGTCCAGCTCGTCGGGCTCGACGAGCACGTGGTCGCCGGCGCCGACGTCGTAGCCCTTGACGATCTCGTCCTGGGTCACCTCGTCGCCGGTCCGCTCGTTGACCCGCCGGTTGCGGATCCGGTCCGACGTCCCGCGTTCGAACTGGTGGAAGTGGATCGTGTGGTCCGCCACCGCCGGGTACAGCTCCACCGGAACGGTGACCAGCCCGAGGCTCAGCGCGCCGCTCCACACTGGTCTGGCCATGTTTCGACCTCCTCACCGGCAGCGATACCCGCGTGGCCGGTGCGCGAAACGCGACGTCGTCGCGGTGCGTGACGCGCCGGAGCCCGCCTGGACCGGGTGGTCTCGGCGGGCTCCGGGCATGTCGTGCGTCAGGCGACTTCGCTGCTGCGGCCGCCGGACCGGTGCAGGCCTAGCATTTCGAGCAGCTGCGCGCAGTCTTCGGGGTCCTTCGCGTTCGCCGCGACGGCCAAGGCCGCCTTGCGCCGCGTCGAGGCTTGGGCCGGTGTGTCCCCGCCCTCCAGCAGGAGGTCCGCCACCGGTCGCAGGTCGTTCCGCTTGTCTCGCATGTTCGCTCCCCTCCGGCAATCCCCGGTCAAGCTTTCGCCGGCCGGTTACCCGGCCTCATCCCACCCAACACAAGAGGCACCGAACGGGTTCCCGGAGACAGCCGACGCTAGGCCGAACGAGTGAATTCAGCCGGTTCGCACCGGGAACCCGGCAAGGTGTGTGAGACCCACGTCACATCAGGAGGCTTGGATGAGCACCCATCTCCGCATCAGCCGTGAGGACGGGTCGCTGCCCTGCGAGGTCTGCGGCTTCCCGACGATGCACGTGGCCCAGGTCGTGGCCGACGACGGGACCGTGCTCGGCCGGACGCTGGTCTGCACGACGTGCCAGCGCGGCAGACACCGGCCCGACCAGGTGACCGAGACCGAGGCACCCCCGGACGAGGTACCGACCAGCTAGCCGGCTGTCACGCCGTTGTCGTCGCCACCGCCTCCACGAACTCCGCCGCCACCTCGTGGAGCTTGCGGTTGCCGTCCTGGGAACGCTTCACCAGCCGCTGGAACGCCTCCTCGGCGGTGATCCGGTGCGCGGCCATGAGGATCCCCTTGGCCTGGTCGATCACCGCTCGCGTCTCGAGCGCGCGGTTCAGCTGGTCGATCAGCTCGCGGGCCGCGAAGTACCGGCGCGCGCTGCGCAGGCCGAGCACCACCGTCGCCGTGTACAGCTCGAGGATCTTCGTGCTCAGCTCGCTGAAGCCATGCTCGCCGAAGCCGAACAGGTTGACCGCGCCGGACATGTCCTCGTCCACGGTCAGCGGCGCGGCCAGGAAGCTGGCCACGCCCAGCTGCTCGGCCTTCGACACGAACTGCGGCCACACGTCGCCCACCGCTCCGACGCCGACGCGCACCGGCTGCCCGGTCTCGGCCGCGCGCAGGCACGGGCCGTCCCCCATCCGGTACTGCTCGCGGTCGAAGTTGACCGCCCGCTGATCGGTGCTGGCCACCGTCTCCGGCAAGCCCTCCCGCACCAGGGTGATGCTCGCCATGTCGGCCCCCGGCACCACCTGCACCACGTGGTCGCACACCGCCTGCAACATCTGGCCCAGATCGAGTTCCGAGTCCAGCATCGCGGTCAGCGACTCCATCGCCACCGTGACTTCGTCCAGCCGCGCGGTGAGCTGCTCATGGCCGCCCGTCATCCTTGGTGACGCCCCTCTTCTCGCTGTCAGGGCGCTCTTCACCAGGGAGGACCCGGGCGCGCGCCACTAGTGGGCCGCTAGCGCTTTAACGGGTCCGGCGCGAGATTACTGCATCCCGATCAGCATGGGCACAAGCGGTCACCGCCGCGGCGACCGCTCGCCCGAACGGAGCAACGGCGGTTGCGGGTGGCTCGCACACCGTTAGGCTCGAGCCCATCGGTTCAGCACAGCAGCCGGCTCGGAACACCTCGAGCGCGGCGCCCCGGCCCGCGCGGTACCAGGACGGCGGCGAACCGGCATGATGGTCCCCCGACCACGAAATCCCCCCTTGCGGCTGCGCACGACGTGGCCCGCGCCGCACACGGTACTGATCACCGCCGGCGGAGCCCTCGACACCGCGACAGCCGGCGCACTGGGCGCCCTGGTTTCGGACCGCCTGTGGGCGGTCCCGGAGCGGCTGACCCTGGATCTGTCCGAAGTGGACTTCCTCGGCGTGGCGGGCGTCCAGGTACTGCTGCACGCGACACTGCAGGCCGAACAGAACGGCACCGAGCTGCTGGTGATCCCCGGCACGAACCCGATGGTCCGCCGGGCCCTGCGGGTGACGGAGGCCGACCGGCGTCTCACGCTGTCGGCCCGGCGGCCCGAACCCGCACCGGCCTGAGCGGCCCGCGAGCCGGCACGGCGGGCGGTCAGCGCGACGAACCCGCCGCGCCCGCGTGCCCGTCCCGCGCTCCGGAGGGACTGGCCTCCCGATCCAGCGCCCGGGCCTGGGCCCGCTTCGAGCGGACGTGCCGCTCCTCCTTCATCTGCTCGACCGCCTCCGGGTGGTGCAGCTCGAACGCGGGCCGCTCCGACCGGATGCGCGGCAGGTCCAGGAAGTTGTGCCGCGGGGGCGGGCACGTCGTCGCCCATTCGAGGCTGTTGCCGAAGCCCCACGGGTCGTCGACCAGGACCTGCTCGCCGTAGCGGTAGCTCTTCACCACGTTCCAGATGAACGGCAGCGTCGACGCGCCCAGGATGAACGCGCCGATCGTCGAGATCGTGTTCAGCGTCGTGAAGCCGTCACTGGTCAGGTAGTCCGCGTACCGGCGCGGCATGCCCTCGTCGCCCAGCCAGTGCTGGACCAGGAAGGTCGTGTGGAAGCCGATGAACGTCGTCCAGAAGTGCCACTTGCCCAGCCGCTCGTCGAGCATCCGGCCGGTCATCTTCGGGAACCAGAAGTAGATCCCGGCGAAGGTGGCGAACACGATCGTGCCGAACAGGACGTAGTGGAAGTGCGCGACGACGAAGTAGGAGTCGGTGACGTGGAAGTCCAACGGCGGCGACGCCAGGATGACGCCGGTGAGGCCGCCGAACAGGAACGTCACCATGAAGCCGACCGACCACAGCATCGGCGTCTCGAAGCTGAGATGCCCCTTCCACATCGTGCCGATCCAGTTGAAAAACTTGATGCCGGTGGGGACGGCGATGAAGAAGGTCATGATCGAGAAGAACGGCAGCAGCACCGCGCCGGTGGCGAACATGTGGTGCGCCCACACCACCGCCGACAGCCCGGTGATCGCGACGGTCGCGAACACCATCAGCCGGTAGCCGTAGAGCGGCTTCCGGCTGAACACCGGCACGACCTCGGTGACGATCCCGAAGTACGGCAGCGCCACGATGTAGACCTCGGGGTGGCCGAAGAACCAGAACAGGTGCTGGAACATGATCGCTCCGCCGTTGGCGGGGTCGAACACGTGCGCTCCGAGCCGGCGGTCCGCCTCGAGCCCGAACAGCGCGGCCGTGAGGATCGGGAACGCCAGCAGGATCAGGACGGCGGTGAACAGGATGTTCCAGGTGAAGATCGGCATCCGCCACATCGTCATCCCGGGCGCGCGCAGGCAGACGATCGTGGTGACCATGTTGACCGCGCCGAGGATGGTGCCGAGGCCGGACACGATCAGGCCCATGATCCACAGGTCGCCGCCGACACCCGGCGAGTGGATGGCGTTCGACAGCGGCGTGTAGGCCGTCCACCCGAAGTCGGGCGCGCCGCCCGGGGTCAGGAACGAGCTGATCACGATCAGCCCGCCGAACAGGTACAGCCAGTAGGCGAACCCGTTCAGCCGCGGGAACGCGACGTCGGGCGCGCCGATCTGCAGCGGCAGGATGTAGTTGGCGAACCCGAAGAGGTTCGGGGTGGCGTAGAGCAGCAGCATGATCGTGCCGTGCATGGTGAACAGCTGGTTGTACTGCTCCGGCGACAGGAACTGCAGGCCGGGGCGGGCCAGCTCGCCACGCATCAGCAGCGCCATCGCGCCACCCGCCATGAAGAACGCGAACGACGTCGTCAGGTACAGCAACCCGATCTGCTTCGGGTCGGTGGTGCGCAGCAGCGCGAGCAGCGTGCCGCCCTTCGGCCCGCGCCGCGCCACCGCCAGGGGCACCGCCCGCAGGCTCGGTGCCGGCTTAACCTCGGTCACCCGCAACTCCCGCCGCTGGACTGTCCGTACTGTGCGTGTTACTCCTGTCGGCGAAGATCCGCGTTACCCCGAACGGGTGGAGCTATCCCCGCAACGCCGGGAGCAGCTCCTTTTCGGCGAAGTCCAGGAAGCTTTCCTGCTGGTCGCCGCCGATCTGGACCAGGGCGAGGTCGGTGAAGCCGGCCTTCTCGAACTCGCGCACGCCCTCGACGATCGCGTCGACGTCCGGCCCGCAGGGGATCGAACCGGCGACGTCGTCCTCCCGGACGAACTGCGTGGCGCCGGCGAACCCGGCCGGCCCGGGCAGCTCGGCGTTGACCTTCCAGCCGCCGGCGAACCAGCGGAACTGCTCGTGCGCACGCTTCACGGCGGCGTCGCGGTCAGTGCCCCACGACACCGGCATCTGCCCGATCTTCCGGGTCGGCGGGCCGAGCTTGGTCGCGTCCCACTCGCTCGACAGCTCCGCCTTCGGCTCGACGGCGATCATCGCGTCGGCCACCGGGGCGAACCGCTTGATCGACTGCGAGCCGGACACCGCGACACCGATCGGCGTCCGCTTCTCCGGCAGGTCCCACAGCTTCGCCGAGTCGACGCGGAAGTGCTTGCCCTCGTAGTCGAAGTACCCGCCGTCGAACAGGCCGCCGATGATCTGCAGGGCTTCGGCGAGCATGTCGTGCCGGACGTTCGCCGGCGGCCAGCCGCGGCCGACGACGTGCTCGTTGAGGTTCTCACCCGCCCCGAGACCGAGGGTGAACCGCCCGCCCGAGAGCGCCTGCACCGTCGCCGCCTTCTGCGCCACGACCGCCGGGTGGTAGCGCATGGTCGGGCAGGTCACGTAGGTCATCAGCTCGGCGCGGTCGGTGACCTGCGTGACCGCGCCCAGCACGCTCCAGGCGTAGGGCGCGTGCCCCTGTTCGGCCAGCCAAGGCGAGTAGTGGTCGCTCATGACCTCGAACTCGAAGCCGGCCTGTTCCGCACCGGCGGCGTACCGGACCAGTTCGTTCGGCCCGGTCTGCTCGGTCATCAGCGTGTAACCGATCCGCATCGGCGTCTCCTCTCGGGTCACGCCCCGCGTACCCGCTCCCCGGCGTGGGTAATCAGGCGGCGGTCGGCGGGGTGATCGCCGCTGCTCATCGCCCGGAAGTAACGTTTACCCGATGATCGACCGGGTATTCATCCCGCGAGCCGAAGGGAGCTGTCATGCCTCAGTCGTGGAGCAAGAAGCGCGAGCGCCAGTACGAGCACGTCAAGGACTCGGCCGAGGACCGTGGAGCCGGCACGAAACGGGCCAAGGAGATCGCGGCCCGGACAGTGAACAAGAACCGCGCGCAGTCGGGTGAATCCCGGCAGGCCAGCAAGTCTTCCGTCAAGGACAAGTCGCCTCAGCAGCGCGGCGGCGAGCGGTCCGGCAACCGGAAGGGTCCCGGCGGCCCGACGAAGGACCAGCTGTACAACGAAGCGAAGAAGCGGAACATCAACGGCCGCTCGTCGATGACCAAGAAGGAACTCGAACGGGCGCTGGGCCGGTGATCAGACCGGAAATCCCTGACCACGAAGTGTCGTCATTCGCCCAGATGGGTAGTACCTCCCGCATGGAAGAAACACGAAGTGGTAGCTCGCACGGCGGCAAGCCGACGCTGGACGAGCTGCTCGAGGAACTGGTGGAGCTGCGCCTGCCCGCCATGGCGGAGCAGATCCCCCTCGTCCGGATGCTCACCCACGGCGTGGTTTCGCGCGCGGACTTCGGGCTGGACGCCATCGCCGACGCCAAGATGGCCGTCGACGAGGCGTGTGCCCAGCTGGTCCAGCTGGCCGAGCTGGGCACCCAGCTGCACTGCCGCTTCCGGCTGGCGCCCGACGGGCTGCGCGTGACCGTCTCGACGCGGTCGAGTGACCCGCGGCCCCCGAGCGACCGCACCTTCGGCTGGCACGTGCTCACCACGCTGAGCCGGTCGGTGACCGCGCACTGCGACGTCCTTCCCGGCGGAGGCGCGGGCATCGTCACGATCGAGCTGGTGCTGAACCCGGGAACGAGCGCGTGAGCAGCGAGCGTAAAACCCTCCTCCACCGCCCGGACGAATACGCCCACTGCGAGCCGCTGTTCGAGGAGCTGGGCACCCTCGACCCCGACGACCCGCGGCGCGAGGTCGTCCGCAGCAGGCTGGTGACCGAGCTGCTGCCGCTGGCCGAGCACATCGCCACCCGCTTCTCGGGCCGTGGCGAGCCGCGCGAGGACCTGGTCCAGGTGGCGCGGATCGGCCTGATCAACGCGGTCGACCGGTTCGACCCCACCCGCGGCCACGACTTCCTGTCCTTCGCGGTGCCGACGATCATGGGCGAGGTGCGCCGGCACTTCCGGGACACCGGCTGGTCCGTGCGGGTCCCGCGGCGGCTCAAGGAGCTGCACCTGTCCCTGAGCCAGGGCTCGGCGGTGCTGTCCCAACGCCTGGGCCGCGCGCCGACGCCGACCGAGCTGGCCGAGCACCTGACCCTGGACGTCGACGAGGTCCGGGAAGGACTGCTGGCGGGTAACGCGTACCAGGCCCTGTCCGTCGACAAGCCGGTGCACGACGACGCCGAGGCGCTGTCGCTGGCGGACACCATGGGGGAACCCGACCACGAGATGGCCATGGTCGAGAACCACGAGGCCCTCCAGCCGCTGCTCCAGGAGCTGCCGAAGCGGGAGCGCGCGATCCTCGTGATGCGGTTCTTCGGCGGGCTGACCCAGACGCAGATCGCCGACCGCGTCGGCATTTCCCAGATGCACGTCTCCCGGCTGCTGTCGCAGACCTTGGAGCAGCTCCGCGGGAAGCTCACCGGCGACAGCTGAGCCGCCCGCTCCCGTTCACCTCGGCAGACGTCTTGAATTACTCATTCAGGACTTCCCCGGCCCTGAACGAGCCATTCAAGACGTTTCGAGGGCCGCTCAGCGGAGCCAGCGCGGGTGACCGCCCTTCCGGAGCCGCCGCCACTCCCCCGCGAACCGCCCCCGCAGCTTCTCCGCCGCCTCGGCGTCCCTCGCGTACAACATCCCGAACGTGAACGTGTTCTGCCCTTCGCCGTGCCCGGCGATGGTCAGGTGGTGCAGGACCTCCCGGCCGACCGCCGTGTCCTGGTGCTCGCCCAGGGTGCTCTGGACGGCCTTGACGTTCTTGCGCCACTGCCGCAGCTTCTTGCCGTAGACCGGCTTCACCGTGTCGGCTGCGTAGCGGGCCCGCTTCGCCTTCTTGCGGACTTCGTGCAGCGCCGTCTCGAGTTCGTGGCCGGCCAGTCCGCTCGCCGCCGCTTCGGCGCGACGCAGTTTCGCGGCGGCCTTGCGCACCGGCCTGCGCAACGCGGACTTCGCGGGCTTGCGCGCCCGGCCGGTCAGCGACGGTTCCTCCACCACGGCGTCCAGCGCGCGCAGCAGCTTCAGGTACCGCTTGCCGGTCAGTGCCGTCATCGCCCGGGTCCGGCCTTCCTCGGCCTCGCGGGCGAAGTACCGGGTGAGGTACTGGCGCAGCGGCCCGAACACCAGCTCGGACGGGAGGTCGTCGAGCTGCTCGCGCAGCCGCTGCTCGCTGACCTCCGCGTCCCGGGCCGGCGCCAGCTGCTGCCCGAGCCACTTCAGCTCGGCCGCGAGCGGGGCGGTCGCGTCCTTGTCCACCACGGAGCCGAACGTGCGGAGCGCGCTGCGCAGTTTCCGGGTGGCGACGCGCATCTGGTGCACGGAGTCCTCGACGTCCAGCCGGACCCCGATGTCCGCGCGGCGCAGCCGGGCGTGGTGCTCGCGCAGCGACGTCAGCACGACCTGGCCCGCGGTCGGCTTCTTGCGGCCGCGGGGCGGCGCGGGGACGCGGTCGCCGATCAGGCGCCGCAGCTTCGACGGCCACGGCGAGGCCGAGGCACCGGCTTCGGCCAGCGCCCGGTCGAACTCCTCGAGCCGGCCGGGGTCGGTTTCGGGGTCCAGCTCGAGCTCCAGCTCGCGCCACTGGTCCAGCCGCGCGCTCTCGCCGCCGGCTTCCCCGGTCACGTGGTCGTCGGTGAGGGTCGCGACGGTCCGGCCGTCGCCGTCGGCCAGCCGGTGGGCGAACCGGTCGGTGCGCAGGTGCGCGATCGGCACCAGCTTCTCCCCCAGCGTGTAGGCGCGCACGAGCCGGCGGAACCGCCCGGGGACCTTGTTCGGGTCGCCGCCCAGCGGCAGCTGGATCTCCTGCCGTTCGTCGGCGGAGACCGGCAGCTTGAGGTGCCAGCCCGCGTCGTGCCCGCCGACGCGGCGGCGCAGCGTGATGCCGCTGCCGGCCAGCCGGAAGGTCCCGGTGTCGTAGTAGGACGCGTCGAGGATCTGCTCGACCGGGTCGTCCTGGGTCTCGACGCCCGCGACGCCGACGAGCCGGGGAACCCCGCTGCCCGCCACGATCTCGTACTTGCGCTCGCGCTCGATCACCGACGACGGCGCTGCCATGATCATCCTCCTCGGGGGCCGGTTCTCCTGACGAATACCCGGCGTGGGCCGGCCCGACACGGGGATTCGGCGGGCGAGCAGCGGGTATTCGCCAGGAGAACCCGAGCCCGGACCAGGAGCGTGCATGAACGGCAGCCAGCCCGCAACCGACCTGACCACCGTCCTCGCCGGCGACCACCGGGAGCTGGACCGGCTGTGCACCGAGATCGAGCTCGGTCAGGGCAGTCCCGAGAACCGCAAGGACCTCGCCGACCACCTGACCGCGGAGCTCGTCCGCCACGCGGTGGCCGAAGAGTCCTTCCTCGACGGCGACGGCGCTCTCGCGGAGGCGGACGGCCTGATGCGGGAGCTGGAGGGGGTGGGACCGCAGGAGACGCGGTTCGAGCGCCTGCTGGGCGGGCTGATCCGCGCCGTGCGCCGGCACGTCCGCGACGAGGGCCCGGCGGCCGTGCGCCAGGTCCGGCTCACCTGCTCGCCCGAGCGGCGGGTCGAGCTGGGCGAGGAGGTCCTGGCCGTCCGGGACGCCGCGGCGGCACTGCCGCACCCGGACCTGTCCGACCGCATGCCGCAAGCCGACCAGCTGTGGCCGGGGCCGGGCTTCGTCGACCGGGCGCGGGACGCGCTGCGCCGCGCGGCCGGCTCCCCCGGTTGAGCACCGGCATCGGGTTGAATGGAGGCCCATCCCCGAAGACGACGGAGACGCATGAGCATCGGCGAAGACGAGTGGGCCCGGGAACGAGCCGGGTTCGGGCCGGACGGCGAATCGGCCGGCTCGCTGGTCGGCCAGTTCACCGAGCTCACGCGCACGCTGCTCGACGTGACGCCGACCGTCGGCGGCGTCCTCCGGCTCGTCGTCGGCGCCGCGAGCGCGATTGTGCCGGACGCCGACCTGGTCAGCGTCACCCTGCGGGAAGCCGACGGCAGGTTCCACACGCCGGTCGAGACCGACCCGGTCGCGGTACGGCTGGACCAGGCGCAGTACGACCACGACGAAGGCCCGTGCGTCGAGTCGGCCCGCCCGGACGGCCCGGCCATCGCCCGGTCGCGGGACCTCGCGAACGAACCCCGTTGGCCCTCGTTCGGCCCCGTCGCCGCCGGCTACGGCTACCACTCGGTGCTGGCGACGGCCCTGCTCCCCGACGCCCTCCCGCCACGGCGCTCGGGCGCGCTCAACATCTATTCGAGCCGGCCGGGTGCTTTCGACGGCCGCGCGATCGACCTGGCGCTGCTGCTGGCGACGCACGCGTCCCTGGCGCTGGCGCACACGGACGCCGTCGCCGCGGCCGAGCTGGAGACGGCGCACCTGCGCCGCGCGGTCGAGGGCCGGGACGTGATCGGCCAGGCGAAGGGCATCCTGATGCAGCGCCGCGGCATCACGGCCGACGAAGCCTTCGACGTGCTGCGCCGCGCGTCCCAGGACCTGAACGTCAAGCTGGCCGACCTGGCCCGGGCGCTCGCCGCCCGGCACACCGAGGTGGATCTGCCGGTGGCGGACCGCTGAACCCCGGGCACGGACGAGGGCGGCACTTGCCCGTGAAAGTGCCGCCCTCGGAACGAAATCCGGTTACGAAGCCGAGTACGGGGACCGGTTCTCCAGCGAGGGGCTGACGTCCGGGTACGTACCGGGCTGGCCCGGCACCGGCGTCACCGTCGGGCCCGCCGGCTGCTCGGGCTCGACCCGCTGCTGCGGCCGGCCGCGCTGGACGACCGCCTCGACCTCCTGCTCACCACGGATGCGGGCCAGCACGCCGAGCGTGATCGCGTGGGCCAGGGCCAGGATCAGCAGCAGGATGCCCACGCGGGCGACGATGCCCGTGATCTCGCCGCCGAAATTGATGGTCGACACCAGGGCCAGCACGCCCAGGGTCGCGAGGTGGAACAGGACCGTGACGAGCCGGGTCATCGAGGCGCCCGCCGCCGGGTCGCCGTAGGAGTTCTCCAGGTAGCGGCGACCGCTGCGGTAGATGATCTGCCCGTCGATCAGAACCAGCACCACCCCGATCACGAGAAACGACAGATACGCGTTGGTGCTCATGCCGGACGCTCCTTCCAGGGGGACCTCTTCGGGTGAAGTACCCGGCCGGTTGCGCAGGGAAACGCCGCGGTCACCCCGTGAAGGTGTCCGGGTCCGGGCCGGTGCGGCGGCCGTCGTCGAGCTTGCCGATCGCCGTCATGTCCTCGTCGTCGAGCTCGAAGCCGAACACGTCGATGTTCTGCTTGATCCGCTCCGGCGACGACGACTTCGGGAAGACGATGTTCCCGAGCTGCAGGTGCCAGCGCAGCACCACCTGCGCGGCCGTGCGGCCGTGCTTTTCGGCCAGGTCGGCGAGGACCGGGTCGTCCAGGACCTCCGCCTGGGCCAGCGGGCTCCACGCCTCCGTGGCGATGCCGTGCTCCTGGTGGTAGGCGCGCAGCTCCGTCTGCTGCAACGCCGGGTGCAGCTCGATCTGGTTGACCGCGGGCACCGTGGCGCTCTCCTCGGCGAGCCGGTCGAGGTGGGCGGGCTGGAAGTTCGAGACGCCGATGGCGCGGGCCTTGCCCGCCCGCAGGATGTCTTCGAAGCCCTGCCACGTCCGGACGAAGGTGTCCTTGTGCGGCAACGGCCAGTGGATCAGGTACAGGTCGACGTGGTCGAAGCCGAGGCGCCGCAGGCTGCCCTCGAGCGCGGTGATCGCGTTGTCGTGGCCGTGCGCGTCGTTCGCCAGCTTCGTCGTGACGAAC
This sequence comes from Amycolatopsis sp. NPDC051061, assembly GCF_040682935.1. Classification (NCBI taxonomy): domain Bacteria; kingdom Bacillati; phylum Actinomycetota; class Actinomycetes; order Pseudonocardiales; family Pseudonocardiaceae; genus Amycolatopsis; species Amycolatopsis sp. NPDC051061. The sequence goes on along the minus strand of NZ_JBFBBZ010000052.1, from coordinate 25,289 downwards.
ACGTCGTCGCGCGCGACCCCCGACTCCGCGATACCGGCGCCGACCCCTTCTTCGTTCCGGTACATCTGCGCGGTGTCGATGTGGCGGTAGCCGGCCTCGAGCGCGGTCCGCACGGCCTGGGCGGTCTCCTCGGGCGGGATCTGGAACACGCCGAACCCGAACTGCGGGATCCGCACGCCGTTCTCCAGTTCCACGGCCGGGACGTCGGGGGTAGTCATGCCAGCCGCCTACCCGACGTCTCCGGACGCGAAACACGGCGGGGCGTCGCCGCCCCGCCGTGTCACCCGATCGTGTGGTTCTCTGAGGTTACCGCGCTCCGGGGCGGTCCACGTCACCGCGCCAGGCGCCGGTCTCGCCGCCGCGCTGCTCGATGTACTCCTTGAACCGCTTGAGGTCGCCCTTCACCCGGCGGTCGAGGACGCCGAGCTTGTCCGCGACGTTTTCGGCGAAGCCCTCGGGGTCGATGTCCATCTGGGCGGTCACCCGGGTGTGCGCGTCGTCGAGCCGGTGGAACGTGATCACCCCGGCGTGGTCCGGACCGGAGTCCGACGTCCAGGCGACGCGCTCGTCAGGGTGCTGCTCGGTGATCGTCGCGTCGAATTCGCGCGTCACGCCACCGAACCGGGTCACCCAGTGGGTGTGGGTGGCGTCGACCTGACGGATCTCTTCGACGCCTTCCATGAACCGCGGGAACTCCTCGAACTGAGTCCACTGGTTATACGCGGTCGAAACGGGGACTTCCACGTCCACGATTTCGGTGATCGTGCTCATGCACTCTCCTCCTCGTCGGTGGTGGTACGGATCGGCTACCCGGTGCCGGACCGGTCAAACCCGGCGTGGTTGACCCCGGGCGGGGCCGGGTACACGGCGGCCAGGCAAGGAGGTGTTCCGTGATCGAAGAAGTGAACAAGAAGCCGGCGCCGACCGCTCGGTCGGCGAACTGGTGACGGACCTGACCGACGAGGTCAAGCGGCTCGTCCGGGACGAGATGCGGCTCGCGGTCTTCGAACTGCAGCGCAAGGGCAAGAAGATGGGCCTCGGCGCCGGGCTGTTCGGCGCGGCGGGCCTGTTCGCGCTGTTCGGCGCCGGCACCCTGGTCGCGGCCGCCGTGCTGGCGCTCGCACTGGTCGTGCCCGGCTGGCTGGCCGCCGTGATCGTCGCGGTCGCGCTGTTCTTGGTCGCCGGGGTCGCCGCGATGGTCGGCAAGAAGGAAGTCACGCAAGGCGTGCCGCCGGTGCCGGAAGAAGCCATCAGCGGCGTCCGGGCGGACGTGGACACCGTGAAGCAGGGAGTGCGCACATGAGCGGGGACTTCCCGAAGAACGCCGAAGAGGCGCGGCTCGACCGGGACACCACCCGGGAGGAGCTGAGCGAGACCCTCGAAGCGCTCGGGCAGAAGCTCGACGTGAAGACCCGGGTCAAGGAGAACGTCGACGAGAAGCTCGACCAGGCGACCGCGAAAGTCGCCGAAGTGACGAACGAGCCGACCGCGGTCAAGTTCCGCCAGGGCGCCGATGTCGTGCGGAGCAACCCCGTGCCGATCTTCGCCGGCGTGCTCGGCCTGCTGATCGTGATCCGGCTGATCCTGCGACGGAGGAACGACTCGTGAACAAGGTTCTGTACAAGCCGCTGAGCTGGGTCATCGGCGCGCTCGGCGGTGTCCTCGCCGGCCAGGCGTTCAAGCAGGTCTGGAAGCGCGTGGCCGGCGAAGAAGACGCGCCCGACGCCACCGACCGCGACTACACCTGGCGGCAGGTGCTCATCGCGGCGGCGGTGCAGGGCGCGATCTTCGCCGCGGTCAAGGCCGCGACCGAGCGGGCGGGTGCCATCGGCTACGAGAAAGCCACCGGCGACTGGCCGGACGACTGACCACAGTGTCCTTGATTCCCACAGTCCAGTGTGGACGGCGGAAGGCGCGACCGCCGGGCGGTCACGCCTCCCGGCCGGGTTCGGGCACCGGGGTGAGGCCCGCGAGCGCGGCGCCGACCCGGGAGTGGATCTCCAGCAGCACGTCCGCGCCGGTGGCCTCCAGCGAGCGCGTGACGGCGTGGCCGCCGACGACGACGGCGAGCTTGCCGCGGGTGTTCGCCTCGAGCAGCGACCGGACGCCGGCGCAGCTGAGGAAGGCGACCCGGGTCAGGTCCACGACCAGCCGCTCGCCGGTGGCGAGGGCTTCGTCGAAGGTTTCGACGGTGGCCGCATCGACGTCACCCACTAAAGTGATTACGCGGACCCCGCCCGATCGCTCGGTGGCGGTGAAGGTCAAGCCGGACGGGTCGTCGATCGTGCTGAAGCCGTACATGGCGCTCCCTAACGCAGCGTGCAGGGGCGCTGACCGGAGCACGTGTGTCTGAACAACAGCCAACCCCTCGACCGTACGCCCCTGCGTCCCCAGGTCAACCCCGCCGGTTTCCCGGCCGTGGCCTCGGGTAACCGCCGGACGACCGAGGTCCGGCCCGGAAGGAGATCCATGCGAGTCGTGATCGTCGGCGGTGGTTTCGCCGGTTACCACGCGGCCAAGAGCCTGCGGAAGACCGTCGGCGAGGACGTCGAAGTGGTCATCCTCAACCCCACGGACTACTTCCTCTACCTGCCGTTGCTGCCGGAGGTGGCGGCCGGGATCCTCGACCCGCGTCGGGTGACGGTGTCGATCCCCGAGACGCTGCCCGGCGTTCGCCTCGTGCTCGGCGTCGCGACCGGAGTCGACTTCGACGCCCGGCACGTCACGTTCACCGATCCGGAGGATCAGGAGCACCGGATCGGGTACGACCGGCTGGTGCTCGCCGCGGGCAGCGTCAACAAGCTGCTGCCGATCCCGGGCGTCCCGGAGTACGCGCACGGGTTTCGCGGGGTGCCCGAGGCGCTCTACCTGCGCGACCACATCACGCGCCAAATCGAGCTGGCCGCCGCGGCCGAGGACCCCGCCGAGCGCGACGCGCGCTGCACGTTCGTCGTCGTCGGCGCCGGCTACACCGGGACCGAGGTCGCCGCGCAGGGCCCCGCGTTCACCGACGCCCTCGCCGCGCGCCACCCCGAACTGGCCGGGCAGAAGATCCGCTGGCTGCTGCTCGACGTCGCCGAGCGGGTGCTGCCCGAGCTCGGCAAGCGGCTGGGGAAGACGGCCGACGAGGTGCTGCGCGCCCGCGAGGTCGAGGTGCTGATGAAGACTTCGGTCGGCCACGCCGACGAGAAGGGCGTCACGCTGACGAACGGCGAGCCGGTGCCGACCCGCACCCTGGTGTGGTGCGTCGGCGTGCGGCCGGACCCGCTGGTGGCCGACCTCGGGCTCGAGACGGCGAAGGGCCGGCTCGTGGTCAGCGACCAGCTCGGCGTGCCCGGCCGCGACGACGTCTTCGCCTGCGGAGACGCGGCCGCGGTGCCCGACCTCACCCGCCCCGGCCAGTACACCGCGATGACCGCGCAGCACGCCGAGCGGCAGGGAAAGCTCGCCGGGCGCAACGTCGCGGCGTCGCTGGGGTACGGCCGCCCCGCCACCTACCGGCACCACGACCTCGGCTTCGTCGTCGACCTCGGGGCCGGCGCCGCCGCGGCGAACCCGCTGCACATCCCGCTTTCCGGGCTCCCGGCGAAGGCCGTGACCCGCGCTTACCACCTCATGGCGATGCCCGGCAACCGCCTGCGCACGGCCGTCGACTGGGCCCTGGAGCGGCTGACCGGCCGCCAGACCGTCCAGCTGGGACTCGTCCGCTCCGGCGCGGTGCCGCTCGACACCGGCTCCCCCGAACTCCCGCGCCGCTGAAAGGAAAGCCCATGGCCGCCGAACCCGACCCCGTCCGCTCCGAAGGCCCGTCCGTCGTCACCGCCGGCGACCCGTCCGGCCCCAAGATCATCGTGCTCGACCCGGCCGGTGCCGCGCGGCACGACGAGCTGCCGGCGACCTGGCGGCCGCTGGCCGAGAAGCGCGGGATCTTCTGGTGCCGGGTGCCCGCGGGCGGCGCCCTCACCGAAGCCGACGACCTCGTGGGTGACCACGGGCCCGGCGACCCCGACATCGCCGTCGTGGCGAGCGGTCCCTTCGCGGCCGAAGCCCTCCAGCTCGTCGAACGCCACGAGGGCGCGGCCGCGCACCTGCTGCTGGTCGACCCGGCGTCGGACGCCTTCCTCCCGTCCGGCGACGCCGCGCAGGCCAACGAAGCCTGGCTGGCGGAGCGCGCCGACGTCGTGGCCAAGCTGCGCGAAGCGGGCACCGACGTGCGGGTGATCGCGTCGACCACCGAGGGCCCCGAGGACCGCGTTCCGCCGCCGCTGCCACTCGGTCACCCGGACGTGGTGGCGGCCGTCCGGTCGGCGCTCGGCGACGTCTAGGCCCGGAAGCGGGCGACCACCGCGCTCGCCGGGCAACAGGGACGAAGCTCCTGACCGTCAAGCACCGAAAGGAGTCCACTGTGGACACCTCCCCGTTGCGCGAACTCACCACGGCTCCCGGGCCGTTCGCGTCCGTGCACTTCGACTTCTCGCACGACACCGAGGACGCCGCCAAACAGCTCGAACTCCGGCTGAAGGAAATCGAGGCGGCGCTGAGCGACCAGCGGGCCGACCCGGCCACGATCGAGGCCGTCCTGCGGGCCGTCCGCGACAGCGAGCCGCCGGTCGGCAAGGCCGGCCGGAGCATCGTCGCCGCGCACGGCTCGGTCGTGCTCGACCGGCACCTCGCCGCCCCGCCGCCGGCCCCGGTGGTGCGCTTCTCGGCGCTGCCGTACCTGCTGCCGCTCGCGACGCACGAGGCAGAGACCCTGCCGTACCTGGTCGTCGTGACCGACCAGACCGGCGCCGAAATCACCGGACACGGCCGCGGCGCGCCGCACACCGAGACGGTCGAAGGGGCGGATCCGCCCGCCGTCCAGGGCGGAGGCGGGCCCACGCACCGCGAGAAGCAGACCGGCGAGACGGCCCGGCAGAACCTCGACGAGGTCGCGCGGCACGTCACGAAGGCGGTCGAGCGCTCCCACGCCGGACTGGTCGTCCTGGCCGGCGACGTGCAGGCGCGCAGTGCGTTGCGCGACCGGCTGCCGGAACCGGTCCGCCGGATCACCAGCGAGGTCGACGGCGGCAGCCGGGCGCCGGGTTCGTCGCACGAGGAGCTCGACCGGCACGTCGGCGAACTGCTCGCCGGGCGCCGGCTGGCGAGCCTCGACGACGTCGCCGAGACGTTCCGCGCGGAGTCGGGCCGTGCGTCCGGCCGGGCGGTCAGCGGGCTCGAAGCCGTGACGGCGGCGTTGGCCGAGGCCAACGTGGCCACCCTGCTGGTCGGCTCCCCCGGCGACACCGCGGTGTTCGCGGGACCGGAGCCGGCGCAGGTCGCGGTGGGCAAGGCCGGGTTGCAGGCACTCGGTGTCGCGGAACCGGAGCAGCGCCGGGCCGACGAGGCGATCCCGTTCGCGGCGATCGCCACCGGCGCGGAAGTGGTGGTGCTCGACGAGCGCCTCGACCTCTGGGAAGGCTTCGGCGCCCTGCTGCGCCACACCTGATCGACCCCGAAGACGACTGAGACGACTGAGACGGCGGCGCGTCGGCCGTCGGCTCAGTCGTCGTCGAAGACCGACAGGGCCTGACGGCGGTGCAGCAGGTCGACGGCCGCGTCGAGCTGGTGTTCGAGCTCCTTGAGCCGGAAGCGCTCCTCCGCGGTCAGCCCGCCGTGGTGGAGGGCACCCTTGCGCAGCCGGTGCTCCTCGTCGATCAGGTCGGCGATGCGATCGGTGATTTCGTGGCCTGCCATGGGAAATCCCCTCCTGTCCGCCCGCGAGCATACGCCGCGCGGGCCGCCCCGCCCGGGTGATCCGGATCGCCGGCCCCCGCCTACGCCTGCGCGCCCCCGCGGGCCAGCTCCACGAATCCCCGTACCACCGGCGCCACCACCCCGGCCCGCCAAGCCAGCCCCAGCTCGATCACCGGCACCGGGTCTTCCAGCCGTCGCAGCACCACGCCGCGGCGCTTCAACCCGCGTGCACGGTGTTCCGGCACCGCCGCGACCCCCGCACCCTCCGCGACCGCGCGCATCAGCTGCTCGTCCTCCGGCTCCTCCCGGACGATCCGCGGCACCCCGCCCGGCCAGACCTGCGCGCTGATCGCGTCGTACTGGCCCGGCCCGTTTTCGCGCGGCCAGAACACCACCGGCTCCGCCGCGATCCACGTCCGGCGCAACCGGCCGCGCCGCCGGGCCAGCGCGTGCCCGGACGGCAGCGCGATCAGCACCTCCTCCGACCCCACCACCGCCACCTCGATGCCCGGGGACACCACCGGCGGCCGGACGAACCCCACGTCGATCTCGCCCGCCGCCAGGCGCGCCAGGTTCAGGCTCGTCCACCCCGTCTCCAAGGCCAGCGAGACGTCCGGGTGCCGCGCCCGGTACGCCGCCACCAGGTCGCCGGCCAGCGGGCCGGGCGCCGAACGGGTGTACGCGATCCGCAACTGGCCCGCGTCGCCGCGCCCGGCCGCCGCGATCACGCCGCGCGCCCGGTCGAGGCGGTCCAGCAGCTCCCTCGCCTCCGCCGCCGCGACGCGCCCCGCCTCCGTCAAGCCGAACCGCGGGCCCGAACGGTCGAGCAGCGCCACGCCCAGCTCCGCTTCGAACGCCCGGATCTGCTGGCTCAGCGACGGCTGCGACACGAACAGCCGCGCGGCCGCCCGCGTGAAGTGCATCTCCTCGGCGAGCACGGCGAAGTAGTGCCATCGGCGCAGATCCACCCAGCCACTATAGGACGGACCTATAGATCAAGAGGGACGAAGTCTTGGACCGCCTCGCGCGGTCCACCCGAGACTGGGAACGTGAACCGCACCGACCGCAAGCTCCACGCCCTCGCCGCCGCGGCGGCGGAGAACCTCCTCGACCCGATGGCCGGGTTCGTCGACCTCGCCGGGATCCGCGAAGCCGTCGAAGACCTGACCAAGGCGTTCGCGCCGCTCGGCCGGGTCCAGCACACCGTCGCCGCCAAGGCGTGCGGCCTGGCGCCCGTCCTGCGGTACCTCGCCGACCTCGGGGTCGACGCCGAGGTCGCGAGCCCGGGCGAGACGGCGGTCGCCGAAGCCGCCGGTGTCCGCGGCCCGCGGCTCGTCCTCGACTCCCCCGCCAAGACCGCCGCCGAGCTCCTGCACGCTCTGCGCGAGGGCACGGCGATCAACGCCGACAACTTCCAGGAGCTCGCCCGCCTCGACGACCTCGTCGGGAACGATCCGCGCTCGGTGCTCGGGCTCCGGATCAACCCGCAGGTCGGCGCGGGCCGGATCGGCGACACCAGCACCGCGACCACGACGTCCAAGTTCGGCATTCCCCTGCGCGACAACCGAAATCTCATCATCGATGCCTTCGCGGGACGGCCGTGGCTGACCCGGCTGCACGTCCACGTCGGCTCGCAGGGCTGCCCGCCGGAGCTGATGGCCGACGGCGTCGCCGCGGTGCACGAGCTGGCCGAGGAGATCAACGCCACGGCCGGCCGCCGGCAGGTCACCAGCCTCGACCTCGGCGGCGGCCTGCCGGTGAACTTCGCCTCCGAGGATCCCGGCCCGACCTACGCCGAGTACGTCGCGACGTTGCTGGCGAAAGTCCCGGCGCTGGCCGACGGGCGCTACACCTTCGTCACCGAGTTCGGCCGGTCCCTGCTGGCGAAGAGCGGTTTCCTGGTCAGCACCGTCGAGTACACGAAGGTCGCGGGCGGCCGCCCCATCGCCGTGACGCACGCGGGCGCGCAGGTCGCGGCCCGCACGGTCCTCCAGCCGGAGCACTGGCCGCTGCGGCTGACCGCGCTCGACGCCGCCGGCCGCCCGAAGACCGGGCCCGACGTCGAGCAGGACATCGCCGGCCCGCTCTGCTTCGCGGGCGACCTGCTGGCGAAAGAACGACCGTTGCCGCTGCTCGAGCCGGGCGACCTCGTCGTCGCGCACGACACCGGCGCCTACTACTTCGGCGCGCACTACGCCTACAACACGCTGCCGCGCCCGGCCGTGCACGGCTTCACCGTGTCCGCGCGCGGACACGTGGAGTTCACGCCCATCCGCCGCGCGCAGTCCCTGGCCGAGCTGGTCGCCGACGCGGGCGGAGAATACGTCGGAGCGCTCCCGGAAGCATGATCACCGGCGTAGCATCCGGGCACGCCGAGGGGAGACTGCCATGGGGGCCGGTCGTGCGCGAGCTTTTCGGGGGTCCGGGTGGCGAAGCCCCCGGCCCGGGCCGGGGGCCCGGTTGGCACAGCTGCCGCGGTTCGCCGCGCTTCCGGTGGGCATCGTCGTCGCCGCGCAGGCGGTCATCCTGACCGTGCTGTCCGGCCGCTACGGCTTCCACCGCGACGAGCTGTACTTCCTCGCCGCGGGCCGCCGGCCGGACTGGGGCTACGTCGACAACCCGCCGATCACGCCCTGGCTCGCACGCGCGTCGACAGCGGTGTTCGGCGAAACGCCGTCCGGCCTGCGCGTGGCCGCGACCCTGCTCGGCATGGCGACCGTCGTGATCGTCGCGCTGATCGCCCGCGAGTTCGGCGGCGGCCGCGGCGCGCAGCTGTTCACCGCGATCGCGACGGCGCTCTCGGCGTACATCCTCGTGGTGTCGCACATGCTGGCGACGAACTCCGCCGACGTGCTGCTGTGGTCGCTGATCGCCCTGTTCGGGCTGAAACTCCTGCGCACCGGGGACGGCCGGTGGTGGCTCGCCGTCGGCGCCGCGGCCGGGCTCGGGATGGCGAACAAGTGGCTCGTCCTGCTCCTGCTGTCCGGCCTCGGCATCGGCGTGGCGATCGCCGGGCCGCGCCGGGTGCTGCGGACGTGGTGGCTCGCGGCCGGGATCGGGATCGCCGCCGTGCTCGCCGCGCCGGTCGTCCTCTGGCAGGCGTCGCACGGCTGGCCGATGCTCACCGTCGCCGGCGGGATCAGCGACGACGACGGCGGCGAGAACCGCGCGCTGTTCGTGCCGATGCAGCTGGTCTACCTCTCCCCCGTGCTGGTTCCGGTGTGGATCGCCGGGCTCGTGCGGCCGTGGCGCGATCCCGGCCTGCGCTGGGCCCGCGCCCTCGCGATCGCCTACCCGGTCGTCTGCGCCGAGCTCCTGGTCCTGGGCGGGAAGCCGTACTACTCGGTGCCGCTGCTGCTGCCACTCGTGGCACTCGGCGCGGAGCCGGCGCTGCGGTGGCTGGGCCGGGGCGGGGTGCCGCGGCGGGTGCTCACCGGCGCGGCGGCCGTGGTGTGCGCGGTCGTGTCCGTCCTCACCGGACTCCCGGTGGTGCCGGCGACGGCCCTGAACGGCCCGCTGCTGGCGGTCAACAAGGAACCCGGCGAACAGGTCGGCTGGCCGGAGTTCGCCGACACCGTCGCCGGCGCGTGGGCGCGCATCCCGGCCACCGAGCGGGACACCGCGGTGATCGTCGCCGGGAACTACGGGGAAGCCGGCGCGCTGGAGTACTACGGGCCCGCACGCGGGCTGCCCCAGCCGTACTCGCCGCACATGTCCTACGCCGACTGGGGGCCGCCGCCGGACCGGCTGGTCGGCCCGGTGCTGCTCGTCGGCGGCTGGGAACGCGGCTCGCCCGCGGCACGGCTGATCACCGGGTGCCGGGTGGTGGCCAAGCACCACAACGCCGAAGGCGTCGACAACGACGAAGAAGGCGTCGCGCTCTCCCTGTGCACGCTGACCGAACCGTGGTCGACGGCGTGGCCGGTACTTCGCCAGTACTACTGAACGTTTCGTCCGGTTCGCGCTACCCTCGGGCGCATGGTGGCGAGGCGCACGGCGGTGGCCGTGGTGGGGGCGGGCCCGGCCGGACTCACGGTGGCGAACCTCCTGCGGCGCGCGGGAATCGGTTGCGTGCTGCTGGAGCAGGAGAGCCGGGCGTTCATCGAACAACGGCCGCGGGCCGGGTTCATCGAGGAGTGGGCGGTCCGCGGGCTCGAACAGCGCGGGCTCGGCGAGCAGCTCGTCGCGAAGGCGCCGCGGCACGAGAAGTTCGAGTTCCGGTTCGCCGGCCGCCGGCACACCTTCCGCTACGGCGACGTCACCGGACAGCGCCATTTCGTCTACCCGCAACAACTTCTCGTCACCGACCTGGTCACGCAGTACACCGAGGCGGGCGGCGAAGCCGTCTTCGAGGTCTCCGACGTCCGGCTGCACGACCTGACGTCGGACTCCCCCGCCGTCACGTTCCGGACCGCCGACGGCGAGCAGCGGATCGACTGCGACTTCGTCGCCGGCTGCGACGGCGCCCGCGGCGTCTCCCAAGGCCACCTGCCCCCGGAAACCACCGTGAAGTCCCACCACGACTACGGAATCGGCTGGCTGGCCCTGCTCGCCGAGGCCCCGCCGTCCGCCGACGGGGTGCTGTTCGGCATCCACCCGCGCGGGTTCGGCGCGCACATGGCCCGCACGCCCACGGTGACGCGGTTCTACCTGCAGACCGCGGCGGGCGAAACCGAAGCGGACTGGCCCGACGAGCGCGTCTGGACGGAGCTGCAGGCCCGGCTCGCGGTACCGGACGGTCCGATCATCGCGGGAAAGCTGATCGAGAAGCGGATCCTCGACATGCACAACTACGTCGTGGAGCCGATGACGCACGGCCGCCTGCACCTGGCGGGCGAGGCGGCGCACCTGGTCGCGCCGATCGCGGCGAAAGGCATGAACCTCGCCCTGCACGACGCGTTCCTGCTCGCGGAAGCGTACGAGGCGCACTACGCGGGCGAGCCGACGCGGCTGGCCGGGTACTCCGACGCTTGCCTGCCGCTGGTGTGGCAGTACCAGGAGTTCTCGCTGTGGCTGTCGGACATCTTCCACAACACCGCGGCCACGGGCGAGAACCGGTTCGCGGCGCGCATCGCGGAGGCCCGGATGCGCCGCCTGCTGGGTTCGCCCGCGGCCGCGGCGGCGTTCGCGGAGCTGTACATCGGCAAGAACGCGGATTTTTAGCAGCGCCTAGCTCCAGGCGATCTTGAACACCCAGGCGAAGCGGCCCGCCTGCCGGGCCGCGGCCGGGACGTCGATCACCAGCGAGCCGTTCTCCACCGTCCAGTGCAGGTTCCCGCGGTAGCCCAAGAGCGTCACGCGGTCTCCCGGGCGGATCGGGACCGGCGCGTCGACCACCAGCCTGCTGCCCGGCGCCACCAGCGAATGCACGTAGAACGCCTCGTTCTGCTTCACCGTGAACCGCAGGTCGCCGAGCTGGGCCATCCGCGACCAGTACGTCGTGCCGTAGATCGCCTCGCCGTTGACCTTCAGCCACGCGCCCGCGTCGCGCAGGTGCTTCTGCATGACGTCCGGGATGGTGCCGTCGAAGTCCGGGCCGATGTCGAGCAGGAAGTTGCCGTTCTTCGACACGATGTCGACGAGGGTCCGGACGACCTCCTCCGCCGTCATGTACCGGTCGTCCGGCGTCGCGCGGTTGTAGCCGTAGGAGAACGGGTCGAGGCCGCGGCTCGACTCCCACTTCGCCACCACGGTGTTCGGGTACGTCGTGTACTCCGGTGTGGTGAAGTCGTGGTCGGGGATGCCGCCGCGGTCGTTGTAGGTGACGTCCTTGGGGCGCTTACGGTTCTTCGCGTGGTTGAAGTACTCGGTGAGCACGGTCCGGCTGTCGTTGACGCCGCCGATGTCGAACCACAGGACGTCCGGGTCGAACTCCGAGATCAGCTCGAGCACCTGCGGCGCCTGGTAGTCGCGGACGAAGTCCTTCCCGGCGGTGTAACCGGTGTAGGGCAGCGGCGCGCCGGTGTAGGGGTTGCGGGGGGCGTGGCCCATCCACGGGTTGTCGGGGTTGAACCACTCGGGCAGCGAGAAGTACAGGCCGTTGCGCAGCTGGGGGGTGTACTTCCGCGAGGCGGTGAAGAGTTCGTCGATGATGTTGCGCTTCGGGCCGAGCTTCACGGAGTTGCGGTCGCTCACCTTGGTGTCCCACAAGGCGAAGCCGTCGTGGTGCTTGGACGTCAGGACGTAGTACTCGGCGCCCGCGTCGGCGATCAGCTTCAGCCAGGTGCGCGGGTCGAACTTCGCCGCGGTGAACATCGGGATGAAGTCGTCGTAGGCGAAGTCCTCGCCGTACTTCTCCTTGTGGTAGGCGTAGGTCGCGCCGTTCGGGTCCTGCTGGTTCTGCCAGTACCACTCCGCGTACTGCTGCCCGACCGGCGCCCAGGCCGGCACGGCATACACGCCCCAGTGGATGAAGATGCCGAATTTGCTGTCGGTAAACCAGTACGGCGCGCGGTGCGTCGAGAGCGACGCGTCGGTCGGCCGGAAGTCCGGGACGCCGAGGGTGATCGGGACCTGCTGGGTGGCGAGGGTGCCGCGCCCGGCCGTGACGCGGACCTGGCCGTTCGTGGTGGTCCCGGGCGGCACGGACGCGTTCGGCGCGAGCCCGAGCCGGACCGTCGCCTGCTCCCCCGGCGCCAGCGCCCGGATGGTCGCCGGCACGGTCGTCCGGCCACCCGGGACGTCGACGGTGACGGTGATCTTGTCGCGGGCCCCGAGCCACACCGTGCCGGCGTTCACGACGGTCGCCTCCACGGCCTGCGGACCGCCGTCGGTCAGCAGGTTGGCCGTCGACCGGCCGTCCAGGATCAACGCCGAGCGGCCCACGGCGACCGGCTGCAGGGTGAGCGCGAAGACGTGCAGGCTGGAGACGTTGGGCGCCGGCGTCGCCGTGGTGGGGAGGGTCAGGGCGACGGCGTCGCGGGCCGGGTCGATCCAGACCTGGCCGGTGGCCAGAGAAACCGGGTTGTTGTCGACGACTCCGCCGGGTGCGTAGCGGAACGGCGAGACGAGGGCGCCGGTGCCGGTGTACCAGTCGGGGCCGGAGAGGGAGCCGGCGCTCGTGCTGCCGTCGGCGTAGTGCACGGTCGCCGTGCCGCCGGTGGTGCCGTAGCTGGCGGCGACCAGGAAGTAGGCGACGAAGTACCGCCCCTTCGGCAGGTCGATCGTCTGGCCGGTGGCGGCGATGTCGTTCTTGGCGCCGGCCGCGGCGGAGCCGAGCTCGAAGGGAACGCCGCCGACGGTGGCGGTCTGCCCGGCGGGCAGGTGTTCGGCGGGGAAGGTGTAGCCGGAGCCGTCGAAGTCACCGCCCGGGGCCGACGCGCTGTCGATGCCGTCGTTCGAGAACCAGGCGTCGAGCGCGACCGGGACGGGCGGCGGGGGCGGGACGATCGGCGTGCCGGGGCTGTCCGGGACGGCGTCCACGGGCGAGGCGGCACCAGCCGGGCTGAGACCGGCGGCGCTGAGGGCGACGGCGCCACCCAGCGCGATACCGAGGGCTTGACGGCGGGGGAAGGTCGTCACTGAACCTCCAGGGATCGGATGACTACGACGGAATGACGACAGAGTCCGCCCCTGGCAGGCGGTTCTGTCGCTAGCGGAGCTGATTCATCCGATGACTGACCCTGCTCGTTACGCCTGCCGCTGTCAAGGGGCCAACCGGCGCGATCGTTGTGAACCGTGCTCGTGTCCGGCCCGTAGTTCTCGGTAACGAGCTGCAGCACTCGCCGCCACCACCAGCCGCGTCGAAAGGCCAGACCGATGTCCACCTATCCGAGCGCGTTGAACCGCCGCGCGATCGCCATGCTCAAGGCGGTCGGCGAGGGTCGCGCCGAGCTCCGCTGCAGCTGTGAACCCGACCTCCGCGTGGACGGGTTGTCCTGCTGCGACCAGAACACCGCCCACGACCTCGCCCGCGCCGGGCTGATCCGCGCCGTCGGCGTCACGATCGTCGGCCGATGGGCACCCGCCGAACTCACCGAAGCCGGGCACCGCGCGCTCGGCTCGGATCTTCCCGCCGCCGCAGCCTGAGCCTCCCGCTCGAACGCCGTGAAGGCCACCTTCAGGAACTTCAAGTTCGTGAAGGTGGCCTTCACGGCGTTTCGGACGTTTCGGAGTCGACCGGCGGGGCGAGAAACCTCGCGAACGGACTGAACCGCCCCGGGCCGGTGCCCGTGCTCTGGGTGAGGGCGTCTCGCACACGCCCTCCGGAGTCGCCACGAAGCAAACGATCCGGGCCAGCCTCCGCCCGATCGGGACCGGGCACTCCGGCGAGCGGCCGTCGCGGCAACGGCCACCTCGCGCGGGCCCGTCCGGCATCCCCAGAATCCCGGACGGGCCCGCTCCGCCGCCGTCCGAACTGTCCGGGATCTTGTCCGATTCGGTCACCTGATCAGCGGTCCCTGGCTCGGAGCAGCCGCGCCACTGTGAGTGCATGCGACGCTTTCTGGCTCTGAGCGCGGCAGTACTGGCGGGGATCGGCATCCTCACGACATCCGGCAGCGCGAACCCGGTCAGCGCCCATCCGGAAAGCGCTCTCCCGGTGGTCGCCGAGCACGCCGTCGGCGGCTGGGTCGGCACGTGGGCCGCCTCGCCCGCGTCCGCCGTCGCCAACACCCCGGACGGCTACCCGGGCTACTCGATCCGCAACGTCGTGCACAGCAGCGCCGGCGGCAACCGGGCGCGCGTGCACCTCTCGAACGCCTTCGGCGCCTCTCCCCTGACCTTCGGGCACGTCACCGTCGCGGTCCAGGGCACCGGCCCCGACGCGGTGCCCGGCACCCTGCGCTCCCTCACTTTCGGCGGCGCGGCGAGCGTCGTCGTCCCGGCCGGCGCCGAAGCCCTCAGCGACCCGGTGAACGTCCGGATCCCGGCCGACGCCAACCTGCTCGTCACGACCTACGTGCCCACGAAGTCCGGGCCCGTCACCTACCACCCGGCCGCGTCGCAGACGTCGTACTTCACCCGCGCCGGCGACTTCGCCGGCAGCGAGTCGGGCGCGCCCTACACCGAGCAGACGTCGGTGTGGCACTACGTTTCCGGCGTCGACGTCCAGGGCGGGGCCGAGGCCTCGATCGTGACGCTCGGCGATTCGATCACCGACGGTGTCGGCTCGGTCGCCGGGGCCAACCACCGCTGGCCGGACTACCTCGCCGACCGGCTGCACGGCCGCTTCGGCGTCCTCAACGCGGGCATCAGCGCCAACCGGCTGCTGCTCGACGTGCCCGGGTCGGGCGCCGGCCAGAACGCGTTGTCCCGCTTCGACCGCGACGTGCTGAGCGTCGGCGGCGTGCGGACGCTGATCGTGCTGGAGGGCATCAACGACATCCAGCAGGACCCGCACCAGACCGACCCGGGCGCCATCACCTCGGCCTACCGCCAGCTGGTGACGCAGGCGCACGCGCGCGGCATCCGCGTCCTCGGCGGCACGCTCACCCCGTTCAAGGGCTGGCGCGTCTACGACGAAACCCTTGAAGCGACGCGCACCGCGGTGAACACGTTCATCCGCACCGGCGGCGTCTTCGACGGCGTCGTCGACTTCGACGCCGCGGTCCGCGACCCGGCCGACCCGCTCCGGATGCTCGCCGCCTACGACTCGGGCGACCACCTCCACCCGGGCGACGCGGGCTACGAGCGGATGGCCGCCGCGGTCCGCCTAGACCGCCTGTGAGCGTGGGATGAACAGCACCGCCACCAAACTGAGCAGCGCCACCGCGACGAGATAGAGCGACACCGAAAGCGAAGTTCCGGTGGCGGTCTGCAACGCCGTCGCGATCAGCGGCGCGAACCCGCCGCCGAGCACCGCGCCCACCGCGTACGAGAACGACGCGCCGCTGTAGCGGTAGCGCGGCTCGAACAGCTCCGCGAACAACGCCGACTGCGGCCCGTACGTCGCGCCGAGACCGATGTTCAGCACCACCACGGCCACGATCAGCCAGACCGCGGCCTTGGTGTCCACCAGCAGGAAGAACGGGATCGGCCAGACGACCAGCAGGATGGATCCGGCCAGGTACACCGGTTTGCGGCCGACGCGGTCCGACCACGCCGCCGTGACCAGGATGCTCACCAGCCACGTCACGCTGCCGACGATGACCACCACCAGCAGTGTGGTCCGATCGATCTTCAGCACCGACGTGCCGTAGGACAGCAGGTACGCCAGGAAGATGTACCCGATCGCGGTGTTCGCGATGAAGCTGCCCGCCGCCACCAGCAGCGCTCGCGGCCGTTCGCGGAAGACGTCGACCATCGGCCGGCTGCTGCGCGCCTCCGACTCCCGCAGCCGCGCGAACACCGGGGACTCCTCGATCCGCAGCCGGATCACCAGGCCGACGCCGACGAGCACGATGCTCGCCAGGAACGGCACCCGCCAGCCCCACGCCGCGAACTGCGCGTCGGTCAGGCTGCGGCCGAGGATGAAGAACAGCAGCTGCGCCAGGATCAGCCCGGCCGGGACGCCGATCTGCGAGAACGCGCCGTACCGCCCGCGCCGCCCCTCCGGCGCGTGCTCGACCGCCATCAGCGCCGCACCGCCCCACTCGCCGCCCGCGCTCAACCCCTGCAGCAACCGCAGGACCAGCAGCAGGATCGGGGCCCAGACGCCGATCGCGGAGTACGTGGGCAGCAGGCCGACGCCGACCGTGGCCACGCCCATCAGGAGCAGCGACAGCACC
Source organism: Amycolatopsis sp. NPDC051061 (assembly GCF_040682935.1). Taxonomy (NCBI): domain Bacteria; kingdom Bacillati; phylum Actinomycetota; class Actinomycetes; order Pseudonocardiales; family Pseudonocardiaceae; genus Amycolatopsis; species Amycolatopsis sp. NPDC051061. Next base: position 8,886 of record NZ_JBFBBZ010000052.1, on the reverse strand, counting down.
AGCATCGCCTTGCGGCCCACGCGGTCGCCGAAGTGGCCCCACAGGATCCCGCCGACCGGGCGGGCCAGGAACCCGACGCCGAGCGTCGCGAACGCGGCGAGGGTGCCGGACGCGGGCGAAAGCGTCGTGAAGAAGAGCTTGCCGAACACGAGCGCCGTCGCCGTGCTGTAGATGAAGTAGTCGTACCACTCGATCGTGGTCCCGATCGCGCTCGCCACGGCGACTCGCCGCAGCTGCCGGGCCGCCCCGGCCGGGGCTTCCGCGCTCACGAGCCGGCGAACGCCGGGACGAGGTCTTCGGCCAGCAGGTCCATCAGCAGCCCGTCGTGCCAGCTGCCGTCCGGACCGCGCTCGTAGGAGCGCATCGTGCCGACCGGCTGGAAGCCGAGCGACTGGTAGAGCTGGATCGCGGACTTGTTGTCCGCCGCGGGATCGATCACGACCCGGTGGTGCCCGCGCCGGCCGAACAGGTGCTCGGCCAGCGCCCGGATCGCGTCCGAGCCGAGGCCGCGGCCCTGCCAGTCCGGGTGGATCGCGATGTCGATCCCGGCGTGCCGGTACTGTGGATCGGCCTCTTCGAAGGCCAGCTCGATGCCCACGACGACGTCTTCGTGCTCGATGGCGTAGGTCGTGGTGCCCTCGTCGGGGTCCAGCAAGTAGGACACCTGGGCGGCCACCGGCTCCTCGGCGTCCGCCCACCAGCGGGCGACGTCCGGGTGCGACAGGATCTCCTCGAACCGGGCGGCGTCCGCGGCTGCGGCGGGGCGCAGGCGGACACGGCTGCCGGTGATCAGGCCGGTCATCGGCTCAGTGTCGACCCCCGGAGGCCGTCTGTCGAGCAATACCGCCCGGCCGGGCCACGCCGCACGGAGGGCCGGTTCGTCAGCCCCCCGCCGCGGCGGGCCTGGTCACCACGGGTTGTTGTCCTGCTCGTCCGGGTCGGTGGCACCCGCGCGGCGCGGCGGCGACGCCGGAGGCGTGCCGGCACCCGCGGCGGGCGGCGGCTGCGGCGGCGCGGGCGGCGGGTCGGCGGGCACCGGGTCGTCCGGCTCGTCCGGGTCGGGGAACCGGCCGCGGAGGTTGTCCAGCAGCAGCGTCCGGGTCTCGCGGTCCTCGTCGCCGAGCTCCTCCGACATCACCCCGGCGACCCGCTCGGCGATGCCGGACTGGGCCCGGCGCATCGTCGTCAGGATCGTCCGGGACAGCTCGTCCAGGGGGAACGACTTGATCTTGTTGCTGAACGTCAGGTCGGTGACCGTGCCGTCGGCGCCGACGGTGACGCTCACCGCGCCGTCGCTGCTGCTCGCGGTCAGCCGTAGCCGTTCGGTCTGCTCCTGGGCCGCCTGGTAGCGCTCCGCCTTCGCCGCGAAGCCGGCCGCCCAGTCGTCCATCCGGCGGATCGCCTCGTCGGGGTCCCGCATCAGGTCCCCCAGGCCGTTCGGGCTCGTCATGCCTGCACCTTCGCATCCGCCGTGCGCGGCGCCGCCGCGAGCTGGCGCTCGAACGGCTGCGCGTTGGCCTCTTCGCCGTCGCGATAGGACTGCGCGGCCGTCTTGACGTTGTCCACGAGCCCGCGCACGCCTTCGCTCGACGCGTCCAGCGCTTCCTTCGCCTTCTCGCCCGTCGGCCGGATGATCGGCGGGAGGAACGCACACAGCAGCCCGTAGGCGTGGTCCGACATCGCCGAGTCCGCCGCCGAAGCCGCCGTGGCGAGCCGGTCCACCAGGCTCTCGACGTGGCTCGAGTGCGCGACCAGCTCGTCCGGCTCGACCTCGAAGCCGCCGGCTGTCATGCGCTCACTTCCAATCCTGGTTCTTCCAGTCGCCGATCACCGGGGGCGCGACCGCTTCTTCGCCCGCGAAGAAGTTCGGGTCGTCGCTCTCGAGGTAATCGGCGGCCTTGTGTTCCTTGTCGTCTTCCTTCTTGCCGCCCTTGCCGGCACCCATGCCGCCCATGCCCGGGCTGCCCGCCGCACCGGCCTTGCCGCCCATGCCCGCGTTGCGCGCCGCCGCCGCTTCGGCCTCCGCCGCCGCGCCGGAGGCGGCACCACCGCTCAGGTTGCCCGCGCCCGTGCCGCGCACACCACCGCCGACGCCGCCGGCACCCGAGCCACCGCCGCCGATGCCACCGAGGGACCCGCCCCCGGCGCCACCGCCACCGATGCCGCCGAGCCGGCTCGCGATGCTCTCGCCGTTGATCCCGCCGCCGCGGCCGATGGTCGGCATCTTGCCGCCGCCGATGCCGCCGCCGGGGATGCCGCCCGGGCCGGTGCCGGTGGGCAGGCCGGTGATCGGGTCGATGCCGGTCGGGGTGAACCCGGGGATCCCGCCGCCGCGGATGCTGCCGCCGCCCCCGCCCGAGGTGTCCGGGATACCCGGGATCGATCCCGGGGTGAAGCCGCTGCCGCCGGTGCCTCCGCCGCCGCCGATCCCGGACGGCGAGAAGCCCGAGGACGTCGTCGAGTCGCCGCCGACCGGCATCGACGAGCCGGGGATGCCGGCGCCGCTGAAGCTGCCACCGCCGGGCGTGTCGGGCACGTCGAAGTTCGGCGCGGTGAAGCCGGAGCCGCCCGCGCCGCCACCGATGCCGCCGGCGCCACCGCCACCCGAGGCGGCGGGGATGCCCGCGCCGGAGAACCCGGAACCGCCCGCGCCGGATCCGCCGCCGGGGATGCCGGAACCGGAGAACCCGGAGCCACCGGCTCCCGAGCCACCGGCTCCCGAGCCGCCGCCCGGGATGCCGGAACCGGACGCGCCCGCGCCGCCCGGACCGTTCACGCCGTCGGGACCGCTCGTGGTCCCTTCGCCCGGGATCCGCGCCGAAAGCGGGTCCATCGCCGCGCGCGCCATCAGCGGCTGGGAGCCGTCCGCCCCGGTGCCGGCACCGCCCGAAGCCGGGCTGGTCGCCGACCGCGCCGTCGCGGACGGCAGCTTCGGCGGAGCCGGGAACCTCGGCGTCGCGACCGCGCCGCCGATGGTGTCGTCGTACTGCGTCAGGATCTGCGCCGCGTGGTCCCGGGCCGCGGTCTGCGCCCGGTAGGTCTGCATGGCCTCGCCGGCCGCCGCCGCGTACTGCACCGGGTCGGTCATCGACATCAGGCGCTGGTTGGTGCTCTGCAGGTCGAACTGCACCGGCGGGTTCGCCGCCATCTGCCGCTGGGTCTCGTTGAGCGCCTGCGAGTGGATCTCCTGCTGCCGGCCGGCCAGCGTCGCGCCCTGCGCGGTCGCGCCCAGCCACTTGCCGACGCCGGCGAGGTGCTCGCGGACGGCGTCGCCGGCGTCACCCTGCCAGTTGCTGGTGCTGGCGTTGATCGCGTCGCCGAGGGTCTTCTGGTGCGTGCCCAGGTCGTTGCCGACCGCGACCCACTCCTCCGAGGTCTCCGCGACGGTCGCCGGGTTGGCGTCCTGCGTGATGGCCTCGTTCATCTGCTCGTGGCTCGCGTTGGCCCACAGCGTCTTCGGTGCGCCACCGTTCTCACGCATGGTGAGGCCCTCGTCGAGGCCGTGCTTGGCGTTGTCGAGGTGCTGCTGGTACAGCTCCTGGATCTTCTTGTCGCGCAGCACCGGGTCGACGGCGGGACCGAGCCAGCCGGCCCGGATCTCGTCGTCGATCTGCTGGGTGGCCATGTTACGGATCTCGTCACCCGAGGGTGTGTTGTCCGTCTTCAGCGGCCCGACGTAGTACTTCGACGACGAATCGGCCGTCACGTCGTAGAGCGGACTGTGCTTGTCGTAGTCCGGAGACGACGGATCCGAGACGGACTCGGCGGTGGGTGCCACGGGTCTCCCTCAGCTCTGGTCGGCGGTCGGGAGCGACGTCAGCGTCGTGCGCGTGGTCTCTTCCCGGGACTTGTAGTTCTGCTTGGCCAGCTTGATGGCCTCGACGTAGGTCGGGAACTCCTGACGCGCCGCCTGCAGCTGGGTGACCAGGCCGTGCTCGTCGGCCGCGGTGCTCACCATGTGCGCGGAGACCCACTGGCCGGTCGCGGTCCGGCTCATCGCGGGCGCGTCGTGCAGCCGCTGGAGGTTGGCCCAGCGCTGCTCCAGCGACTCGAGCACGCCTTCGAGGGCGTCGATCAGCTGGTTGCCCGTGGTGTCGTCGATGGCGAAGCCGCCGGACTGCGCGAGCCGCTTCAGCTCACCGCCCGCCAGGCCGACCCGGGCCGCGAGCAGCGCCTTCTGCGCGGGTTCGGTCGCGGTCTGCGCCTGTAACGCCGGCTGAAGAACCTCGGCGGCCATCGCCGTGTCGTCGGTCATCAGGACTGTCTTCCCTTCCCGCTCAGTAGACGGCGGCGATCGCGTCGCGGATCGCGCGCGCGAGGTCGGCGCGCCCGGCGGGGACGTACTCCGCCGTCAGCTCGCCCGACTCGCCGGTCTTGGTGTGCACCAGGTAGCGGCCGTCGGCGGTGTCGAGCCAGCTCAGCGGTTCACCCGCGAGCCGCTCGCCGCGCCGGCCCTGCGCGGTGACGGCGATGTGGCCGCCGCCCAGCCGCGGTTCGGCCAGCACGCGTTCGAGCACCGCGACGTCCGACGGCTTCGGCGCCGGCGGCCGGCGGCCCGGCCGCACCACGGCCTTGACCTCGATCATGCCGAAGGCGTCGGTCTCTTCCTCGTCGAACTCGGCGTCCGCGATCCGCTTCGCCGTCATGGCCGAGACCTCGCGTCCGGCGGCGCGGTGCACGACGTGCTTGCCGGTGGTCGCGGCCGGGGCCGGGGGCAGCACGCCGGTGACGACCTCGACCAGGTCTTCGTCGGCGAACAGCGAGAACAGCAGCTCGTCGGTCTCCGGGGCCTGGGTGATGCCGAGCGCCTGGGCGCCGTCGGTGACCACCAGCACGGCGACGTCGGCGCCGAGGCCGTCGATCCCGCTCACCGCAACCGAAACGCGCGGCTCGGTCAGCAGCTCGAACGCCGTGCGCACCCCGGGGTGCAGCTCGCCCGACACCGAAAGCCGTCGCTCCTCGAGCGCGTCGTAGACCTGGCGCGCGACTCCGACGAACCGCACCGGGTCCGCCGGGAGGTTGCCCGCGCGCAACGGGTAGCGCCGGACGTCGCCACCGGTCGCCCGGCCGACGACGAGGGCTTCGACGACCTCGAGGACGAACTCGAACCTGTCCGCCATTTCCCCTCGCTGCTTCTTTGTCAAACCCTCAAGCAACTTTCCTGCCGAAGGCTATCAGTGCCCGGTGACACCGCGTCAGCACCGCCACGCCGATGCCCGAAAGACCACGATCCCCGGCCTGTGTGGGCAAAGCGCTCTCGGTGACCGGGTCACCCGATGCGGTGCTGGTGCACGCGCAGTTGCAGGGTGACGAGATCGAGCAGCGGCACGGCAACGCCCAGCTCACGGGCACGCGCGGTGAGATCCCCGAAGATCTGGTCCCCCTCGACCGGGTGGCCGCCGAGCAGGTCGCGGTAGAGCGAAGATCCACCCGACCCGGGGTCGGTGACGGTCTTGCGCGTGGCCGCGAGATCGCCGGCGGGCAGCGGGTACCCGGCTGCCTCGGCGACAGCGGCCGCTTCGGCCACGACGGCTTCGGCGAAGTCCGTGCCGCCCGGGACGGCGACGACGTCGCCGATCGTGCCGCGCATGAGCGTGTTCACCGCGCCGATCGCGGCGATGAACACCCACTTCGCCCACATCGACTCGGTGATCCGCTCGTCCAGGGCGGCGGTGAACCCGGCGTTCTTCAGAGCCGCGTCGACGTCCGCGACTTTGTCGGGTGCGGGCTCGGTCCGAGCGCCGTAGGCCAGGCTCTGCAGCGGGCCGAGCCGCCGGATCGCGCCCTCGTCGTCGACGGTCGTCTGCACCTTGGCGACCCCGCCGAGCACGGCGTCCTTGCCGAACCGCGCGTCGAGGGCGTCGATGTGCGCGAGTCCGTTGAGGAACGGGAGGATCAGCGTGCCGGGGCCGACCGCCGGGGCGAAATCGTCGATGGCCGCGGTCAGGCCGGTCGCCTTGACGGCCAGCAGCACGAGGTCGTAGGTCCGGTCGAGGGTTCCGGTCTCGGCGAGCGGCGGTTCGAGGACGGTGTCTTCCCCGAGGCCGGTGATCCGCAGGCCGCGTTCCCGCAGCAGCTTCGCCCGGGCCGGCCGGACCAGGAAGGTGACGTCGCGGCCGGCCTGCAGCAGCCGTCCGCCGAAGTACCCGCCGGTCGCCCCGGCGCCCACCACCAGAATCTTCAAGTCGCTCACACCATGACGTAGCGCCCGGCGGCGGCCACAGTATTCCCACAGCAAGACACAGCGAAACGACAGGTCGATCCGGCGCCGCCGGGCGTTGACCAGGCATGGGAAGACGGATCCGGTGGACGTTGGCGAGCGCGGGGCTGGCGGCGGCCGTGCTGACGGCCGGGGCGGTGGTCGCGGCCGGTGGGCACCTGGTGACGACGGTGGCGGTGACGTCGGCCCCACCAGCTGCTTCCGTCTCCTCCGTCTCCTCCGTCTCCTCCGTCTCCTCCGTCTCCTCCGTCTCCTCCGTCTCCTCCGTCTCCTCCGGCTCCCCTGGCTCCCCCGACGACACGGCCGTGAGCCCGGCGGCGTCGACGTCCGAGGTCCCGTACCCGGACTTGTCATCGGTGGCGAGCGAGGTGAGCGACGCAGTAACGGCAGCGTCGCGCGGCACGAGTGTCGGATTCGTCCTGTACGACCGCGAGTCGGGCAAGGCACTGGCCTCAGTCGACGCGGACCAGCCGTACTACACGGCATCGGTGGTCAAGCTCCTGATCGCGATCGACGAGGTCCGTTCGAACGACGGCTGGGCCCTCCCGGACGCGGACGCGGTCGAGGACCTGACGGACATGCTGGAGGGCAGCAACGACGCGATCGCGTCGGCGTTCTGGGAGCAGAACGGCGGCAACGCGATAGTGACCCGCACGGCGGCCCTGATCGGTCTTGAGCACACGACACCGCCGACCGACCCGGCCCAGTGGGGAATGGCGAAGACGAGCGCGAGCGACGTGGTGGCGACGTACGAGTACTTGACGGACGCGATCCCGGAAGACGTGGCGGCCCCATTGCTGGCGGCGCTGGGCACCGCCCGCAACCCGGCGGACGACGGGTGGGACCAGTACTTCGGCATCCCGGACGGTCTGCCGGGTCGGCCGTGGCAGATCAAGCAGGGGTGGATGATCCTGCGGAACGCGCTGGTGCTGAACACGACCGGGGTCGTGGGCGGGCGGTATGTGGTGGTGCTGATGACGCAACAGCCGCTGGTGAGTTCGGCGAAGGGAAGGGCAGCGGTGACGGCGGGGATCAAGACACTGGCACCACTGCTGGCTCAGCTCGACGCTACGTGAGTCAGGGTGGTTCAGCGGGATGAATTCCCTGCGCCGATGGCCAGTCGGTGGCAGGTGAGAGCGGCTGATGAGAAGTCGCTCCAGCGGTTTCCTCAGGAGGTGCGGCCCGGGAAGCGGTGAGGCCTCGCAGGGTTTGAGATGTGGCCAGGCGCACGGACGGCAAGGACGGTGGGTGTAGGCCCGTAGCCGGTGGCTGCGGGCCTTTCCCGTGTCAATTGTCTAAGCCGCGAACGGCAACGGTTGGTGCAGGTTGTTGCGCCTGGGTTTTCGGCGCTTGTCCAGGAACACCGGCGGCAAGAACTCCGGGAGGCCGTCGGCGGCGATGCGGACTTGCCAGCCCGAGCGGTGCAACAGCCGGTGGTGATGAGCGCACATCAGCACCATGTTGCCCAGCTCGGTGGAGCCGCCATCAGCCCAATGCCGGACGTGGTGGCCCTGGCAGTGCCGCGGTGGGCGATGGCAGCCGGGGAAGGCGCAACCGCGGTCGCGCAGGTACAGCGCGCGGCGGATTCCGGGTGGGACCAGGCGGCGTTGGTGTCCCAGGTCGAGGGGTTCGCTTTTCGTGCCGAGCACGGCGGGGATGAGCATGCAGTCACACGCGTGGATCCGGGCTTCGGCCGCCGACATAGTGCCGGTGTCGCCGAGGATGGCCCGGCCGACGCCCGACTTCAAGTCTTCCAGCGACACGGCGACCATCACGTGGGCTCGTTCGCCGGCCTGCATCGGTAGGTCTGGGGTGTTGAGGGCGAGATCGATCGCGTCGGAGAACGCGTCGCCGTAGCGTTCCTGTGGGGAACGCACGTCCGGGCCCTCGTCGGTGGTGCGGCGCTGGGCCAGAGAGTCGAGCAAAGCGCTGGCGCGGGTGCCGGTTTCGTCGTCGAAGCGACCCTGCAGTTCCCAGACCCCGGTTCTCTTGCGGCGTAACGAGAGTTCGCGGTTGGGGGTGGCGGGTTCGACCTCGTCGGGGGCCTGGCCGTCGGGGTCGAGGTGCGCCAGGATCCGTGCGCCCAGCGCTGCGACTTGCTTGTGCCCGGCGTCTTCGGCGAACGTGAGCAGATGCTGTTCGGCCTCGTCGCGGTGTTCGGGCGGGACTTGGGTCATGACTCCGACGATGGTGTCGATCATCGGGGTGCTCAACCGGCCATCCGACGCGGCAGCGCCGGTGGCGGGAGCAACAGCAGCCACCGGGCTGCCATCCAGGTTCCGGCCGGGCGTGAGGGCACGGGCTCGTTTCACCACAGACTCAGCGGCAGCTTTGGGAACATCGGCGAGGTGCTCAAAGAGCCGTGCGGCAGAACGGTAGCCGAACAACTCCATGACACCGCGCGACTCGATTTCCACCAGCAGCGAACCGATCTCGGCCTCGGCGGACCGCACCACAGTGAGCAGCGCGGAGATGCGGTCGGCCAAGGCCACCGCATCCGCTCGCATCACCGCATCGCTGTCCACACACCAAGATTACCGGCACACGAACGCATGTTCATCACTCGATCAGGGTAACTGTTCAGGGCATTTCGGTGTTCGTTGGCAGCCAGGGGTTTCCGGTGATGGCGTCGCGTAGCGCGGTGATGATGTGGAGGCCGTTCTTGC